>JBKPCR010000534.1:0-10432 GCA_046727435.1 bacterium
TCGCCACGGGCTCCCGGGACCAACCTCATCAACGGGCACACCGCACCATTGTCCCTACGGCCTCACACGGCCCACTGCCTTGGCATGAGTATACCGCCGGCTGCCCCCCAGTTCCTTCCCGTTGCACGGCCGCGCAGCGGCCTAAACACCCTCATAAGGGTTCGGCCCGGACTCGGCCAGCAAGACCTGGGAGACTGATGCATCCGAGGTTTTTCCTCAACAGCCAGGGTTCCCAGCGTGCGCGGTCTACTTGAGCGGCCGCAGGTACTTCGCCGCTGCCAACTCACCAATCCGTTTGCCCATGGCTGTGCCGACTTCCGTGGAGGTGCGGTAGTGCACGCCGTCGTAAATGCGCGCCTGTGCCACCTCCTGCATGAAGTCGTCGATCGTCGTCCAACTCCGCGCCGCACCTTTGGCCGTGGCACTGGTCGTCGTCAAGGTCGGCATGGGTCCGGTACCGATCTCCGCTTGCAGCACTGTGCCGACGGTGGCGGAGACGATGCAGTGTGCGCACGGATATTCAGGGTGCATGGGGGTGTCGATGAACGGTGTCCACGACGGCTCCCGATCTGTTGCGTCGTTGCCGTCGATGTCGCCGTTGCGGATCGCCGTGATCGGCCGCCAGAAGTTGTAGTGGTACTTGGCCTCTAAGAGGGCGATCAGCGCGTCGTCCGTGGCCTGTGTCACCGCCATGAACAACCGAGCGTTCTGCGTGACCTCCCGCCCGGGAACGGCGGCAACCGAGCGTACGACGCCGTGATAGATCGGGGGTAGCGTGGCTTCCCAGAAGCCGGCAATCTCGGTCTGCTCGGCGGTGCGGCGCATGCTGTTCTTGCCGCCGAGTGCCCTGATCTCATTGTAGTCACGCGCCCACACCGCACTCGTAAGCGGGGGTGGTGGACCGGGACGGAACTGGGCAGGGCTCGTCATCAGCCACGGCGTGCGCTGTGACCACTGCGTGACCACCGGGATGACCGTCGGCACGTAGACCCCCGCTGTGGTGTGCGGCCGATACATCTCTCCTGTGGCGGCGCCGTCATCGGCGCGCCACGCCAGGATCGCCGTCGCGGCCTTTTCCCCGACCGCGAGCCCAGCGGTCTTCGCCTGGCCAGCAGGGATGCCGGACAGTGCTGCCTGATAGGCACTGTCGACCGCGGCCTGCTGCGTCGGGACCAACTGCGACAGCGTGGCGCGGTTTGCTTCTGCGACGGCGGCTTCGACCGACGCACCAGGAGGGGCGTCCAGCGCCACGCGATCCGGCGGATAGCGCTTGGTAATGGCGTTGACGGCTGCATATACGGCGGTTTGGACGATCGCCAGCACCCGGTTGGCGGGTGGTGGCCCCAGCCTGCCCTCGACGACGATATCGCCGGCCTTGACGTTCCAGTCGGTGACCACATCGGCCCGCGCCATAGGACCGGCGAGCAAAGCGGCGGCAACAACCAGTAACGCCATCCCCTGGTGCTTCCTGGTGTGGTTCATGATCGTGTCTCCCTCCCCATACTTTTCCCCCAAATGTGCGGAATAGAAAGGCTATACCGCAACGACCTAGACCCAATGATTTGCCCTGCGTGCAAATCAGAAAGTCTGACGATTTGGACAACGTTTGCGCCAAAAGTAAGGCCTTTTGGCACAAACGGTTGCGATGCCAATCATCTCAACGCCAGGCGTGAGCCGCTGCCGGGAGCGGGAGCGCCGCGGACGCTGGAGACTGTCGCCTCCAGGCCTCGGGTCGACAAGGCTTGGGGAAGCAGGCTTTAGCTCTCCCCCCAGTCTCACCGCCTTTCCCCCCTTATCCCCGGGAACATCTACCCCGACCCTCTGCTGTTTCCTCCCATTCGTTTTCCTCTGTCTTAGCGTGCCAACAGAATCCTTGCGCACTGCTGGACCGCATCTGCGGCCTTCTCCCGCAGTTCTGCGTCGCTGTTGTGGCTAATGGGGTGAGGAATGACGGCAAACAGGTGTCCGGGCATGCCAGACACCTGAGCCATCACCTGCGCGGTCGGGACGAAACGATCGGTGATGATGGCCGTGGCCATGATGCCAGCCTGTTCTGCCAGAATCGCGTCGTGCATACTGCACGACGAGCAACTGCCTCAATCCCCCACCGCGGAGATGACCGCATCACAGCCCTGCATAGCGGCGAGCACCGGCGCCGGTGCCGGACGGCTGAAATCGGGCTTGCGCAGGCGGACCACGTCGTGCACGCCATACTGCGAGCGCAGAATCCTCTCCATGTGGTCGAGCAACGGTCGAACGTTGACCTTGCCATTGTCCAACAGGCCAATCGTCCGGCCGGCGAGTGACGTCAGCGTCGTCGTCGCCCCAGCTTTCGCTGGGGCAGTATCCATTGTCGGATCAAGAACACGGATGCTCATGTCAGTGGTCTCCTTGCACAGGGTCGATGGCCTGCGTGACCGCTAGCGCCTTCGCACCATACCAGGGCGGCACGACCGCCGCAAATCCTCCCGCCGGGCCACCCGCGGCGATCACGAGCAGATCGTCTGGCGAGCGCAGCGCCGTGAACTCCTGGTCAGGGCCACCGCCGCGTGCCACGATGCGGCCTTTTCCCACGGTCGCCCAGTCCCGCCGCCACACGCGCGCCGAGCGGTACACGTACTCGCGGATGTCCTGCTTGTGCCACCCCGCCGCGACGAAGAGGTCGCGTAACTGCTTGGGGATGATCAGCGCATAGTTCCCAGCCCAGACCGAGTATGTCAGCATGTTATGCCGCATCTCTGCGGCCAAGGTCTCGGCGATCTCCTCGGGGTCGTGGGTCCACTCGTTCATCACCTGCCGTGGTGCCTCGGCTGCCATCACCGTCACTCCCGACGTGCCCGCCGGCACGCCACGCTCCTGCGCCAGCGGTATCCAGGGGCTGTCCTCTTCATCCTCGGCCAGGCAATAGGTGAATTTCCCAGGATGCCCGAGCGTGGAGCGATCGATCTGGCCGGGAATGCACCCAAGCACGTTGATCAGCACCAGGCGGATGGCGCGGCCAATCGTGGCATTGGCGCGATTCCCACTGCCGAGCACGCCGTGCGTGGCATTCATCCCCAGCGCCGTCCGCATGGGGCCGTTGACGACGATCAACGGCGCGCTCCCGCCGGTGCTGGCGGCGCTGCCATGCAGGTTGTACTCGGCCACGCACATGGCCCGCAAGACGGCCACGACGACCGGCATGTAGGTGGGGAGGCAACCGGCCATGACCGCATTGATGGCGACCTTTTCTGCGCTCAGAGGGCGCTGGCGCACCGACTCGACGCCGATGACGTCCACTGGTGCAAGACCAGCCGCGTCGAGGCACTCACGCACACGCCCTTCCGTCGGCGGCACAATCGGCAGGCCGTCGGTCCACCCGTTCTGTTGGTAGCGTTCGTTCACGGCCAACGCATCGGCGAGCTCGTAGATGGCTGACTGTAATGCCTGTGTGGCCATGGGGCTGCGCCCTCCTCACCATGATAGACATCCCAGGGACTTGCCCTGGGTCCATTCGACGGTCTGTTCAAGTCATCTCAGACGGCTGAGCCAGAGCGATGATCAGCGCCGCGTCATCCTTGCCGCATCACGGTCTCGGTGAAAGTTGTCAGCGTCCTTACTCACTAGCCCCACCGGTTTGTCACGGTGACCTCTCCTGTTGTAAAGGCCTGACGCTGCCGCGCAGCCGACTGTCTACAGCGGTTTATTCGACCTCATTGTTCTGGAATCCCCGTATTATTCCCCAGCCCCTACTGCGGTGGCAATCGGTTCAAGAGATCAGTCATCCATTCACACGTTGCCTTGATCTTCTTCCGGTGCCTTGCGACCAATTCGCCAAAATAATACACGGCGTCCGGTTCGTTTTGTAGAGAAAGTCGATTCCGAGGTCGTTCTGCCGCGCAATACAATGGGGAATCGCGTGGTCGACAACCAGCGATTCGAAGAAAGCCTCGCCTTTGATTCCTCGCCGCGTGCTTTCCGTGTACTTCTTGTAGTCATCGTCTGCCATCGGTTCACTCCTGTGCCGCCGGACGCGGCACGTCAGCCATCCCGCGCCGAAAACACCACACAAGATTGATGAGAGGCAAGGGGCGCGGGGTCGGCTGGAAGGATTTGTTCGACCGCGCGTTACGATAAAAAGCGGAGGAGTTCCGCCGCCGTTCGTTCCGGATTTTCCTCGGGCAAAAAATGACCGCCATCAAGCGCCACGCCTTGCACGTCTTCGGCTCGCGATCGCCAGACCTCTAGCATGTCATAGGTCGCCCACAGACTGGTCGCACTCCACAACAACAGTGTCGGGCAGGAGATTTTCTGCTCCCGATCGGCTTCGTCATGGATCAGGTCAATCGTGGCGGCCGCACGGAACTCCTCACAGGTCGCACGAATGGCCGCCGCATCGAAACAGCGTTGGTACTCGGCGACGGCTTCTCCCGCCAGCGCGTCCTTGGTGCCACACCAGTGGTCGAGAAGCCATCGGAGGTAGAACGCCGGTTCAGCGCCGATTAACCGCTCAGGCAACCCGTCAGGTTGGATGGCGAAGAACCAGTTGAACGCCGCCGTGGCCATCTCTTGATTCACGCTGGCGAAAGCCGTACTCGTCGGAATGATGTCCAGCAGCGCAAGCTTCGTGATGTGCTCGGCAGAGTCAAGGGCCATTCGGTGCGCCACGCGAGCGCCTCGGTCATGTCCGACCACGGCGAACTCGGGAAAGCCTAAACGCTGCATCACCTCCACTTGATCTTGCGCCATCATGCGCTTGGAATACGCGAGGTGTTCAGGGTCGCTTGGCGGCTTCGCACTGTCGCCAGAACCACGCAGGTCAGGACAGACGACGGTAAAGCGCTCGGCCAGGATCGGCGCCACGCGATGCCAGCAGACATGCGTTTGCGGATAGCCATGCAACAGCAAGATGGGATCACCGCGACCCCCTCGAATGAGGTTGATGGTCGTGTCTTGAGTGGTGATGTGCTCACGAATAAAACCATCAAACATGGAAGTATTCCTATCAGTGTTTCAGGATCGCCACCAACGAAAGCTGTCGAACGCCAGGTTTCAGCCGCCGCTGGAAGCGGTCGGCTGCACAGCCTGGTTCGGCCGTGTCCTGGCGCACCAGGAATCTGCGACTGACTGGGCGAATTCGGACGCTCTCAAGCGACTTCTGGCGCCAGAGCTGCCAGTCTCCCTGCCACCGCACTCTTTTGGCCTGAACGCCCAGCTTCTGGGGCAACGCAAACGCCCCTCCGTGACCCTCCGCGTTCGTGTTGACCGGCTACGGTTTCTTGATGATGTCCACGCTGACGATCACAACCTTGCTCGTGCGCCGGTTCTCGCCCCAGTGGGTGACGTCACGCGACTCTGTGATGACCTCAGCAGGTGTGTACTCCCGCACGTTGCCGCCCTCCTGGCCCACCGTCAGTGTCCCTTCCAGGATGTAGCTGAACGCCGGCCGCGCCTTGTGGCTGTGCAGCCAATCACGCCCCCAGGCTCGAACACAACGTTCCGCAGCCGCAACTGATAGCCGGGCATATCCGGGGCGAGGTCGACCGTGCTCACCACCGTTACACTCGTCTTTGGCGTCGACATGGCATCCTCCTTCTCTCATCTATGCCCACCGTGTGCACTGTACCCGCCCTGGGGTGTCAGGGCGTCCTTCAGATGGAACCACCACAATGCTGGAAACCGCGCTAAAACGACCCAGGTTCTCCGCGGTCCACTGTTCCCATTCACTCCTTCCGCACGCGTGGCCTCACACTGGTGCTCAGCCGCTGCCGGAAGAGGGGGCGCAGCGGACGCTGTAGGGCGTCACCTGGACGCCTTGGTTAGGCGCAGCTTCAGTACAGGACACCACTGCTGCCTGAAGACTCCTCCTGCAGGGCTGGGCCTGCAGCGCATGGCAGCGGCTGCGCACTATGGCCCCCGCGGCGTCGGCGGCGAACTGGATGGCGATGCGATTGTTCGTGATCGAAGCCATCATCTCGTCGCGTTCGCTGCGTTCGCTCGTGGCGGCGCTCTGGCCGCTGGTTTGGTCGGCATTGGCGTCGATCCACGCCTAGCGCAGGTCGGTCAATGTCGAGGGGTCAATTCGGTTTTCATTATCCAATCGCTTACCTACTCACAAGAACCGACCTTACCCCTCTTCTCTTCTTTTTCCTGTTCATATTCCTCCGTGTCCTCACTCCTTTTCCTTCACACGCGTAAATACACCCATTTCGTCATGCGTGATACTCTCCGCCTTGCCATCCACGCCGATCGTACAGGTCGTAAGGGTCGGCACTTGCGTCGCGCCGGGGAACTGCATGACGAATGCGCCGTTGTTCCAATGTTTCAACGTCGCGGGATATTTCGCGGGACCACATTCGACCTTGAGCGCGTCCCCATCGAGCAAAATTTCGCAGCGTCCGTAATAATCATTTTCGTATACGCCCACGAGCGATTGTAGTGTGCCGACGAATTTTCCAGGATTGGTAGGCGCGGGCGGCGGCGCAACGATTTTTGCGATTTGTCCATTGAGCGCCAGGATTTCTTGTTGGTCGGTTGCGGGGTCAATGCCAAGTAGTTGATTCAAATAGTACGCGCGCACAGCTTCGGGGAACGCAGTGAGATTGAGATTCGCCGCGACAAAGATGCCCGCGTGTTTATCTGGCACGAGCGTCATCACGGTTCGCACGCCAGCGAGCGCACCCGCTTTTTCGATCACCTGATGCCCCGCGTAATCGTAACTATCCACACCCAATCCATAGTAAAAACCAGTCGTCTCGCTGATCGGCGGCAGTTCGCTGAATCCGATGTCGCTGACCATGCTGCGCTTGAACATCTCTGCGACGCTTTCGGGCTTCAAGATCGTTTTGCCGCGATGCGATCCTTTGGTCAATAACATCAGCATGAATTTTGCCATGTCCGATGTGGTGGACGTTCCCGAGCTCGCGGCGCCGGTCGTATCGAGGATGGTCGGTTCGACAACGTGGATTTTGCCGTCAATCAACGCGTGCGCGGCGCTCCGATTGCTATCTTGCAGTCCTTTCACCACTGTCCCTGAACGCGTCATCTCTAACGGCGCGAACAATCTTTTTTCGACGAGATCATTCCACGATTGGTTCGACGCCTTTCCTGCAACTTCGCCCGCAATGAAAAAACCCGGATTGGAATACTGCGCCAGTTCGCGCAAGCTGTAACGCGGTTTGAAATAACGCAGCCGTCGCAAAATTTCCGCGCGGTCATACCCGAAACTATCGAGCAGATCGCCCTGGTACGCGGGCCAACCCGTACGCATCGCAAGCAAATCGCGTTCGGTCAGCCAGCGCGTCATGTACGGATCATAGCCGACGAATTCGGGCACGTAATGAAAAATGGGTGTATCCCAATCCAGCTTGCCTTCATCCACCACGCTCGCGGCGGCGGCGCCCGTGAGACTCTTGGTCACCGACGCGAGCTGGAAAATGGTGTGTTCATCCACCCCGCCCGGCTTGGTCATATCCCGCACGCCGTACCCTTTTGCCATGCCCACTTTGCCATCTTGCACGACGGCGATGGCAGCGCCGGGGACTTGATACTCTTTCAGTGCCCTGGCAATAAACGCATCGAGATCATGCAGGTCTGCGGTTTGGGCAGTGGTAGAGGCATGATGCCACATCAGCAATGCACTCAACATACTTATACAGGCGATCCAACGGATGATTCGCATGGATTTCTCCTTGAGGGCTGCCGCCCAACCCCAGGCATGAGCTGCTGCCGGAAGCGGGAGCGCCGCGGACGATGTAGGCAGTCGGCTCCACCGACGTGATAGGCAGGCAGCTGAGAAGGCTCGCGTCCATCAACCTACCGCTTGGCGATGAAAATCCACTCTGCCTCTGGATTCGCCATGTCGCTGTCGGTATAACCGCACTGCACGGCAACCTCGCGGAAGCCCACGGATTCCAGCATCATGGCAAACTCGTGTCTGTGGTACCACCGCAACCGATGCGTCCGCAGTTGCGTCTGCACAAGGAGCCCCTCTTTGAAGACCTCATGACGCATCCAGATGTGCTGCACCTGCTCGACGCGGTCGGACACCGTGGCTTCGTGGATGAGGATGGTGGCCCCATCAGAGGGGCGCACCCCTGAACGCCGCACACGCCACTGCCGCTCGACAGCAAAGTCTCGCCAGGGAACCGTCAAGGTGATGAGGAGTTCCCCGCCCGCTTTGAGATGGGTATAAAATCGTCGTAAAGCCGCAAACGCTTCGTCGCGCTCCGCGAGCATCTGGAACGAGCATGCCGGAATGAAAACGGTGCGGTAGCGTGGCGCGAGGTCCAAGTCCTGCATGAGCTGGTGATACAGCGTCGGGGTCACCCCCACGTGCGCCGCCTTGGTGCGACAGATCGCCAGCATCTCTGCGGACGCGTCCACTCCCTCGACGGCGAGGCCATCGCGCAGAAACGGCACCAGCAGGCGACCTGTACCACACGCGATTTCAAGCGCTACGCCCCTATTGTGACGGATGCGGTCGTGAAAAAAGGCTTGGTCCCAGAAGGGCTCGTCACCGAACCACAGATCGTAGCATTCGGCCGCGAGTCCACGGTAGTCCCAATCCGACTTGGTCATGATGCTATCCATGTTGCGTTTGACGCCTAGACCCGATGATTTGCCCTGCGCGCACATCAAAAAGTTTGATGATTTAGACATCACTTGCGCCAACATGAACGCCTGTTGGCACAAGCGGTTGCTATGCCAATCATATCAACAGTCACGGCCAGTTGACGACCCAAAGGACGTTTGGAAAAAATGCGCCAATCGCGTTCACCAGCCGCTCATCGGCAGTCACATAGCGACACTGCTCTCGCACGCTCAACGCAAGGTACAACGCATCGTATACCGTGCGCTGATGAGTGATTGCCAGGCGAAACGCCTCATCCAAGAGGATGGCGCTTGAAGTCAGGGAGAATGTCAACATCCGAAAGGCATCGATGATCAGGTATGCGTCTGCGGCCGCTAACCCCTGGAAGCGTTGTTTTTTCCAAACGATATTGCCTACCTCCGCATAAATGAGGTCCGGCGCGAGCAAGCTGAGCGCACCTGACTGATACTCGTTGAGCACTCGTCGCGCATCGTCGGAATATGGTTCAACGACAAACCATTTGATGGCAACACTACTATCAATAACGGCCTTTTCCATTGGCTATCGTTCTCGGTCTTCACGGATTAACGCCACGCTGTCCGGCAGCTCTCCATAGGTAGTAAAGAGCCGCTCCCGTAGTGCATCAATCCGGTGGACCACGTCTTGGCGGCGGAGCAACTCATCTTCTCTGGCCTGCCATTCTTCAAGGAGTTGTTCAATGCTGGTTAAACCACGCATTTGGGTTATCGCTTCTAGTCGAACGTAGAGGGTATCGGAGATCGTTAAGGTTCGGCTCATATCACACCTCATTGAATTCACTGATGATTATAGTCGATGGGCAGCGATTGCAAGTACCTAGACCCTATGATTTGCACTCCGCGCAAATCAGAAAGTCTGATGATTTGGACAACGCTTGCGCCAAAAATAACGCCTTTTGGCACAATCGGTTGCAATGCAAATCATATCAACGCCAGGTGTCAGCCGCGCCTGAGAGCCGGAGCGACGCAGGAGCGCAGGCTGTAAGGCATCGGTTGCAAACCCTGGTTCGGCGCGGGAAAGGTATGAGGCACCGTCTTGCCACAGGTCCATACACTATGCGGCCCGTGTTCATACTCTCAGTATCTGGCCGCCATGGCATCAAAATGGTCTGTTGGACGAGCAAGACGGCGGTGGACAAGCATTGCCTTTTCCCGGTTTCGTTCAGGTGCTCTCGCTCTGAATTTGACTGGGCTTCTCTAGAGATGGCAGCAGAGTTTCTAGAGAAGCCGCACAAGATAGCGATGGAGGAAAAACGCTGGTATTAGCCAGAGACACGTGAGGACATACGATAACCAAAATGGCAAGCCGAATCGAACGGCGAGAATAAACGGGAGGAGAAAAAGCATGACGACAGGGACGGCGATGAGGATACTCTTTGCAAATTCCACTGTTTTCTCAGCGTCCTTATGTTGGAGGTGAGCCCTAGGCAATACGAGCATTGTTGCCAATGGCAGGGCGATCAAGAAACCGGCGGCTCGCGGAAATCTGCCAGACAGCCAAGCAGCGACACCAATGACCAGTGCGGAAAGGACCACATTGATGACCACCGCCACGTCAACACCCTTTGCGAATACAGCAAATTGGGAAATTAAGTGAGGCCTGGTCATAAAGAGAAACAGCCGTGCTCGGCCTGGCCAACGCACGGCTGACCCCGTAGTATCTCCGTGACCACCCTTCGATACCAAGGAGGTAGGGAGAGGCGACGACCACACCGTTTGCTTGTCACGCTGGTGAAGCGCATTGATGCATTGCCCTGGCCGCCTGAGCCGGCCAAGCGGCCCCGTGGTCGGCCGACAACGTCTGCCGAGCGCCTCCTCCTGA
>JBKPCR010000535.1:0-14701 GCA_046727435.1 bacterium
CCCCGCCGTGCGGCACCTGCGGGTGAACGGCGTTGAGCTCTCCTACAGCGAACAGGGTACCAGGGCGCCCGTCGTCTTTGTCCCCAGGGCCTTCTCTGATCTCCGCATCTGGGAGGCGCAACGCCAAGCCGTAGCCCAGCAGTACCGCTTCATCGCCGACAATCAGCGCTATCATAGTACGGCCCCCTGGACCGACGAGGTCAGCATTATGCGGCGGCGACCCATGCTGCCGATCTGGCGGCCTTTATTCACCAGCTCAACGCCGGTCTGGTGCAGCTCGTGGCGCACTAAACAATGGCGCATCAACTCGTAACGGGCAGACATAAGTGAGAGACGCCTGGATGATGCGTGACACTTGGTGGTGCTACCGCCAAAAATTTCGCGTTTTCACCTGGAAAGCCTATACGCTACGTATAGGTAATGCCCCGCCGGGTGTCGATTCAGGCCCCCGCCGTTCGACTCAGTGAAGGAGGCACACGTGAAATACATGTTGCTGATTTACTTCGATGAGGCCTGGGACAAGCTGAGCCTGACCGCACGACAGCAGATCTACGGGGAGCAGCTGCAGCTCTCGGAACAGCTCACGTCGAGCGGGCAGTATCTGGCTGGCGCCCCGCTGCAGCCTCCGTCGACGGCGACCCGCGTCCGAGTATGCGACGGCAAACGGCTCGTGACCGACGGTCCGTTTGCGGAAACGCGCGAGCAGCTCGGCGGCTACATGCTCATCGACGTCAAGGATCTCGACGAGGCGATCGCCATCGCCGCGCGAGGTGCAGTGGCGCGCGTGGGCACCGTCGAAGTCCGGCCGGTGAGGGAGGGCCCGCCGACATAGCGTTCGCGCCAGGACCAGCGCGAAGGATACCGAACTCGACACACAGAACGCGAGTTGACATCGATCTCCGTGTGGGTGATAAATTGCTCTACTGCATGCGATTGCCTGACGGCAAGGACTACTAGAACACAGGTGTCTATCGCGCAATCGTTGAACGGGAGCGGATCGTCTCCACCGATCCCTGAGGACACCGCGGCGCGCTTTTATGAAGTCTGTCGGATCGGCCGGAGTGATGCGCATGCCGACGCGGGGGCCGCATTGATCCTAATTGCCGATACGAGAGTACCGCCGAGGATCAGCCGGCGCGAGAGGCGCGGCACCGGGCCGCGCCTACCTCTTCCTGCCCGGAGTGGCTACGTGGCCCGCGCCGGCCATACCGGCTCGTGATAGCCGAGCGGTACCGAGGGCCGGGCCCAGCGCGGCGGCGTCTCGGAGAGGCGCACCACCGGCCCGAGATGGTGCAGCTGACCGACCGGAGTGTCGCTCGCTATCGACCAGCGCTCCAGCTCCGCGGGGGTGAATTCCTTCGGCACGTCCTTGAGGTCGGCCTCCGGCACCTGGCCGCGTCCGACAAGCCAGCGCCCAGTCTGCGCCAGCGAGATCCGCACGAGCCAGCTGCCGCCCTCACGCACGCGGCGGGCGAGGGCTACCATCGCGCCGAACGCCATCAGATAGCCGGTTAGATAGTCGATCGCCGACACCGGATAAAATTGCGGGCCCGGTGCCGCGCCGGGGAACAGCTCACCCTGGCGGCTGGTGATGCCGCTGACTGTCTGCACCACCGTGTCGAAGCCGCGGCGCGACGCCCACGGCCCAACATGGCTGAAGGCGCACAGCGAGACGAAGACGATGCCAGGCCGCAATTGCGCCAGCGCCTCGGGCGAGAGCCCGCGATTGCCGAGGGTTCCCGGCCGGTAGCCTTGCGAGAACACATCGCTCTCGCGGACGAGCCCGCGCAGGGTCTCGAGATCCTTCTGCTCGCGCAGATCAAGATGGGCGGAGAGCTTGCCATGGCCGGTATCGTATTCCTGGTAGCCGATATTCGGCAGGTGCGCCCCGGTGATCTTCAAGACGTCGGCGCCGTGCTCGGCAAGGGTGCGTGCACAGGTCGGCCCGGCGAGGACCCGCGTCAGGTCAAGCACCCGGACGCCCGACAACGGCCGATCGCCGTCGGGGAGCTTTTCCGGTGGGCTGTCGCCGATCTTGACGATCTCCATCAGCGGCAGCGAAGCGATCGCAGCAGCCTGCGGGTGCTGGGCCCATTCGTCCATGGTGCGCACCATGCCCCCTGCGCCGTTCGCGGCGATGATCGCCTCCTCGAGCTCGAGCGCGTCCCAATTCGCCACCGCTTGGCGCACCGCCTCGCGATCTTCCGGCACGCCCAAAACGCTGAGGGCGGCGGCACGATGGTTCGGGAAATTGCAGTGGAGATAGCTCCAGCGGCCGTGCTTGGCCGGATAGACGCCCATCACCGTGTTGCGCTCGGTCGACACGGGCGCCCCGTCCATCTGCATGTAATGCCCGCTGCGTAGCGAGGCGGTCGCCTGGCGGGTATCGACCGCGACCTCCTGGCGACGCCCGGTGCGCAATTCCCACAGATCGGAGACAGCGAGGCCGATCGCCGCGAGCGCGGCAGAACTGGTCTCGCCGATGCGGAACGGCGTCGGCAATATCGGATCGGTGTCGCCGGTGATTTCGACCGCGCCGGCGCGCTCCTCAAGCCAGCCGGCAATCGGCAACAGCATGCGCAGAGCATCATTGGTCATAGTCGGGACTCCTCCCTCATCGCAACGGAGCGCGCTTCTCTATGCAGGTTTTCCTCACTCCGCCCAGTTTTGTCGCAATGTTCATGTAGGCTTTCTCCAAGCAGTGGGCTCTTGCTCACTTTTGGTGATGGAGGTTAACTAAAGCAAAATTGCCACTCGCGAGTCGAGGGTGGCAAACCCGAAAATCCTTGCATCCTTCCGCCCTTCCAATCTTCCTCAGGGAATCCGGCCTTCCAGGGTTTCTCCCACCTAAATCGGCGGCCGTCGCGTATGCCAGAGGGTAGCTTGTTCATAGGCATGCGCCACCCTTAGCAACAGCCCATCCTCAAATGGTCGTCCGGCGAGTTGCAGGCCGATAGGCAGTTCCTTCCCCTCCACCGATACGAACCCACACGGCACTGAGAGCGCCGGCACGTTCGCCAAATTGAACACCCCGGTGAGACTGCGCCGGCCGGACATGCGCTGTCGAGCCTCGTCTTTGCTCTTCAAGCCAGCCTCCTTCGGGAGCAGCGGAGCAGGCTCAGAGGAGCTGGACAAGACCAATACATCCACTTTCTCCAGTGCCGCAAACACCTGTTGTCTGGTCAGGGCACGTATTTTCTGGGCCTTATAATAGAGCTGCGCGGGCATGATGGCGCCGGTCAGGAAGTCGATCTGCACATTGTGATCGTACTCGTGTAACCGTGTTCGCAGCCAGTTGTGGTGTAGGGAGGCGCTCTCAACACCAATGATGGCACGGGTGACGGCGGCTGCCGAGGTCATCAAGGGAATAGAAACCTGGTCAACCGACACGCCCAGCTCTTTCATGTCCGCCACCGCCTTGGACATCGCGGCCTTCACCTGTGGATGTACGAAGTCCGCATCCATGGCCTCTTTGACGATGCCGAGGCGCACGCCTTCGATGCGCCCGGTCAGCCCACCACGATAATCCGGAATGGATTGGCGCGTGGTATACGGATCCCGCGGGTCGTACCCAGCGATGGCTTGCAGTGTGAGGGCGCAGTCCTCGACAGTGCGGGCTATCGGTCCGCCGATATCCATCGACCACCCGGCGCCCATCATACCATAGCGGCTAACCAAACCCCAGGTGGGCCTTAGTCCCACAAGTCCGCAATTGTTGGCGGGGTTGCGAATGGAGCCCCCCGTGTCCTCGCCCAGGGACGTGGCACACAAAAAAGCGGCAGTGGCCGCACCGGAGCCGCTGCTGGAGGTGCCGGCGTTACGCTCGAGGTCCCAAGGATTATGCGGGGTGCCATAGGGATGATCAACGCTGTTCCCCGTCGCGAATTCGCTCATGTTCAGCTTGCCCAACAGGATGGCCCCGGCGGCGTGCAGTCTGGCGACCACGGTGGCGTCTTCGCCAGGGATAAAGTCGGCCAGCAGGCGCGAACCGCCAGTGGTGCGAATCCCCTTAGTCCAAAATTGATCTTTGACCGCATAGGGTACACCATGCAACGGCCCGCGCCATTCGCCATGTGCTATGGCCTGCTCTGCCGCGCGGGCGGCCTGCATCGCCTCATCACGGCAGACGGTGATATAGCTATGAAGCTTACCATCCACGGCATCGATGCGACCTAGGTAGGCTGCGGCGGCCTCCACCGGAGAAATCTCTTGCTTGCGGATCAGCTCACCAAGCGTTGTGGCTGAGAGGAAAGGAATATCGGCGTTATTCATGTGGGCTCCTTTCATGGGGAGTGATGATCGGCAAGGGTTCAACGTGATCAAGCTCCGGCGGGTTCACATCGTCGAGCAACTCCCGGAGTGCATTGAGGTTGTAGGTCACCTCCGTCAGGAGGGGCTCTTCCAGCTCCAGCCCTACCGCATGCCCTAAGCTCTTGACCTCTGCTTCAGATAGGTCAGCCATCATGTCTCCTCTTTAGGGTTCCCCCGACAGAACAACCTGTGTCGGTCATCATCGCTGGCAGCGCACACAGTAGAAGGTGCTGCGACCAGCCTGCACCATACGCCTAATGGGATGGCCATCCCGCACGCAGGGTTCCCCTTCACGTCCATAGACGTGTAATTGATTCTGAAAGTCGCCCCGCTGCCCCTCGCTATCGACATAATCTGAAAACGACGTCCCATGTGCGTCGATCGCAGCCTGCAGCACCTCTTTGATCGCATCGCAGAGGCGGTCCCACTGTGGGCGGCGCAAGCGTCCCACCTCTCGGTTTGGATGCACGCGAGCCAAGAAAAGAGCCTCGCTGGCATAAATATTCCCCACGCCCACGACCACCGCGGCATCCATGAGAAAATTTTTCACCGGTTTCCAGAGCCCGAGCGCACGCTCCTGCATATATACGCTAGAAAAATTCGGCGACAACGGCTCTGGTCCCAGATGGCGGAACCGTGGGTGCTCAGGCAATGCCTGCGCACTGGTATAGAAACACATCCCAAAGCGCCGGGTATCGTGAAAGCGCAGTTCAAGGTCTGGGGCGAGGTGGAAAATCAGGTGATCGTGCAGCGCGTCCTGCTCGCTAGGCTTCCCGAGCCATAAGCGTCCGGTCATGCCGAGATGAAATACCAGGACGCCCTCAGGGCATAGCTGCATCAAGAGATACTTGGCGCGCCGCTCGATGTCTGCAATGGTGCGGCCCACGACAGACGTCTGCAGCGTGTCGACCTCGACTTTCTCGCGCAAATATGGCTGGCGCACCCGTACACCGATGATTTCGTGGCCCACAAGGCGCAGCAAAAGACCCCGTCGAATGGTCTCGACTTCCGGAAGCTCAGGCACAGCGATGACGCTCCGCTCATCTGCGAATGAGAGATTTGCCGGATACACGTGAGCGGCGAGCAATATATCGTACTCTGAGGTTGCTTGCACCACCTTTGCGCACTCTCCTTGCGGGACGTCGTGAAAGGCTTGACAGCCCGCAGTACGCTTCTCTACAATCGCGCATCATGCCGCATTGAGCGACCTGCCAATATGAGCTTGGGGAGAGGAGAAGGCCATGGGAAGGCTCGACGGAAAAGTCGCGTTGATCAGCGGCGGTGCGCGTGGACAGGGTGCGACGGAAACTCGACTGTTCGTGCGCGAAAGCGCGAAGGTCGTCTTTGGAGATATTCTGGATGCGGAGGGGCAGAAAGTCGAAGCCGAGCTGCGCGCTGCCGGCGGTGAAGCCACCTATGTCCACCTGGATGTGACCAGCGAGCGCGACTGGCATGCGGCGGTGGCAATGGCGGTGCGGCAATACGGTCAATTGCATGTGCTGGTGAATAACGCCGGCATCATCATTCGTAAAAGCATCGAGGAGACCAGCGTTGAGGACTGGGATCGAACCCAGGGCATCAACGTCAAAGGGGTTTTTCTGGGCACGAAATACGCCATTCCGGCGATGCGCCAGGCCGGTGGGGGGTCCATTATCAACATTTCCTCCATCGCCGGACTGGTGGGTAGCACATATGGGTCGGCGGCATACATCGCGAGTAAAGGCGCAGTCAGGCTGTTTACCAAAGCGACCGCGATCCAGCACGCCAAGGATCACATCCGCTGCAATTCCATCCATCCTGGCCCAATCGAGACGCCAATGATCCAGGAGACTCTGGAGGATCAGGCATTCCTGCAGGAACGGCTACGGCGCATCCCCCTGGGGCGCATCGGCAAAGTAGAGGATGTCGCTTACGGCGTGCTGTATCTCGCTTCCGATGAATCCTCGTATGTCACCGGAAGCGAGCTGGTCATCGATGGCGGCTCGACGGCCCAGTAGGCGATCAGCGCGCCAGGCCGTAGGCAAAATATGTGAGCGCAGGATCGTCGCTGGCGCTCATGCGCTGTGAAACGGCGCGGATCAGTTGCGCCACGGCGGTCTCGCCCCAGAACCAGCGGTGCAGTTCTGGTTCGGATACATTAGGACGCTGGGCCATGCGGGCCTCATAGTAAAACGCTTTCAGATCGTCGATGCAATACCTGATGAACTGAGGCACCGGTACCCCCACCGGGCGCTCATTCATGTCAGCGTCTTCGCCACGACTAAAGGACTCGAGGAAGCGAATCACCCCACGCCAGCGCCGCTGTGGGACGCCGCAGAGACCGACGGCGGTACGCCCGCTATGGTCTTCCACCCACCGCTCGTAAAAGGCTCGCAAGGTCGTCACCTCGTCTGCCGGATCCCGCTCTGCCTCGGCAGCCACCTGTTTAACTGCTGACGCCTGTACCAAGGCTTCTGGTGCTTCCTCCTCCGGAAAATCTTCCAGGACTGGACCTTGCTCGCGCTGGAGGAGATCCAGGGCGGCGCCGAGGACACGATGCTGTAGGGCCGGGTCATTCGGTTTGCCCAGGGCGTAGCCGAAGGGGAACGGCACGAAGAGTGCCCGAGGAGGCTTTACCTTCTCGGCATGCTCACGGACCATGGCAAGGGTGATTGTGGTCAGACCTGCCTCCTCGAAGACGCGCGCCAGCACACACACGGTGTGCGTACACAGAGGTCAGGTGGGGGTAATGAACACGAGATCCACGCCTTCATCTTTGAGACGGTTTGCCACTTCGGGCCCCGTGGCCTCGATCAGGGGCTTCGGATTGCGGAGGGCGCCCATGAAGGAGTAGTAATTTTCCGCCAGGCTGCCAATGATCCCTTTGTCCACCAGCTCCCTGACGCGATCCATGGGGAGCGTGACGTTCAGATCGCGCATGATGGCCGTGTGATCAAAGCCGATGCTGACATGGCTCTGCAGAATATCGGCAGCCTTCGCTGTGGAAGGAATGATGCGGTAGGAGGTATCTCCGCCCTTGGGGTCACCGATGAAGGGCTTGTCATCGCGCAGATGCAAGCCAGCACTGGTCACCAGGGAGATTTTCGATTGTGACAGCGGCTTGTGGAGCGGCGACCAGGGCGTCATATCAGGTTCCAGGCAGGGAAAAGACAGCATGGCCTGGCGATTGATTTCGCTCAGGGTTTCTAAGCGAGGCATGCCATTCTCCTTCGCAAGAACAGCGTTTGCAGGATGCTCCGAAACGTTGGAGGTCGGCAGGGGCACTTGACTGCAGCAACGTGCGGCCATGGACCATAGAACTATTACGCACCATCATAGCTTAATTGGATTCAGAATGTAAAACACCTTTGGGAGAGAGAACGAAAGGTGAGCCCTGACATGACCACGCAAAACTCTGACGGACACCCTGGGAGCGCGGCGGTGGAGAAGGATGGACGGCGTAGAAAGCGGCATGGCGCCTATGCTCACATGCCCACACCTGCGCCGTCCTATGGTCGTCACTAGACGGGCTGAGAAAGACGGCCATCGTCTCCACACCCGGTCTGGCAGTTAGGTTCAACGGTCAGATCTGCAGAGTCTTCGCGCCATTACTTGGCGCATATATACAAGAAGGCACCACAGGTGGCTCCCTCTTGGCCCGAGCTCACATCGACCAGGATTCTTGCCGAGGGAAGGGCAACATACCCATTCGGACATGTGCAGCCGCCGGTCCATTGATTAATGACACCACACTGCCCGGCACAAAGTCCACTGGAGGCATCTATCTGCTGATAAGCGCCACCAAAAAGTAGGAAAGAGCGGAGTTGCGCTGGTGTTGCCCCGTTACCTTGTGGATCAGCGGCTTGAGCGAACGCACTCGTCTGGCCGAGCACCATCAATACACCAACGATGGCCACAGCGGACAGCAATAGACGTATGCGTGAATGTCCGTTCATGGTGACTCCTTTCGTGTCGTGGGATTTGCGCAGACTTGTTCCTAGTGGCCTGATCTCAAGCGATCAGGTCGCAAACTAGAAATACACAACAATCTCAGGTGAAGGGGAGGAAGAGGCCATCAGAGGTGTTTTTCAAGCGAGGACCGCGTGCGTTCAGAAGGATACTTCCGATTCGGGCGCGCTGTGGAGGAGCACACAATCGCCTCCCTATACTTACCCTCCTTTCGTTTGCGAGTGTGCAGAGCACTACCCGTATAGCGATTCACGCGCAGAGCGGCTTGGCGAGCGTGCCCATCCCCAATCCAGCGATCCTGTTGAGGAGCAATTCACATGCCAGCGCCATGGCACTGGCATGTTGCCTCTGGCATGTTGCCTGCGGAGGCGGGGGGAGCGCATCCCGAGCAGCAGTCAGCGCGAGGGCTCACGCGACCTCGCTGCCAAATCACCGCTCTGTCGCACGGTGTGCCGTCCCGCAGCCTTCTCTCTCAGAATAAGAGCACAACACAGCTATACCTCTCATTTTGATAGTGAGCCAGCATATCATATTATCAACAATCTTTACATATCAATTTTATAATATAGCTGGCGAAAACCTGCCCACCTCTCGAATTGAGAGAGTCTTGTTCCATGCTCGCACTGTGTCTGTAGTAAGTTCCCTGCGGCATCCACCAGGACTGGACATCGGAAGGTCGATGGCAGAGGGTTAGATCTGCCCCCACTACTCCAACAAGGCAATGCCCTCAGCACAGACGGGGAGCCTGCGCATGGCCTCGGGGTCGTGCCCGGGGATGATCAACTCTTCTGCGCTGGCAAGGCGTTTGATCAGCGCATAGCCACTGATCTGCTCGGCCACGCTATGGCTCCGCGGTTGGGGGATTTCTTCCGTGAAGTTGCGGTACAGCTTGGCGGCATCTGAGGCGACCACGGCGGTGCCCCGTGCCGTTTCGACCTGAACGATCTGACTGCCCATAGTATGGCCGCCGACATGATGGACAGTGATCCCCGGCACGATTTCTCTCGAGCCATCGCACAACCCCACTCGCCCATGGAAGTGCAGGCGCACCACCGCCACCAGCTCCTCCTCTTCCAAGGACGATTGCCACTCCGCCAGGTGGGAGCTGGTCCAGAAGTGCAACTCCCGCTCTTGCAAGTAGAATCGGGCATTCGGAAAGAGCGCATAGCCACCGACGTGATCCCAGTGCAGGTGGGTAACGATGGCATGTTGCACAGTTCTCGGATCTACCTGGATTTTGTCCAACAATTCCGCTGGATGCCGCACCAAGGTCCGACCGCGTCGCTCGCCGGCGTCTTCATGATAGCCGAGGTCGATCACGACGGTGTGTTCACCATTGGTTGCCACCCACAAATAGTAGCCCATGCCGACCGGGATGTTCGAGGTATCATCGAGGAAGTAGTCGGCAGTCGTCGCGTCGCGCTTGCCGTAATAGAGCGTATAGATCTTGTAGGGATTCATGCGGTCTCCGCGATTCTGTGGCTCCCCACACCCCGCCCCTCTCCCTGGAGGAGAGGGGACGACTAACCTAGTGTGGTTAGGCCAGCCTGAGGCAGGGAGTGTCAAGTGTGCACGCGTTAGATGATCTCGCGTTTCGCCAGGTCTTCGATCTCGGCCTTGGTAAAGCCCAGGGCGGTGAAGACTTCTTCGTTGTGCTCGCCGAGCTCCGGCGCGGCCGAGCGTAACGGATTACGCTGACCATTCCAGCCCACCGGATGGCCCAGGATCGTCAGGTCTCCCAGGGCGTTCGAGTGTACTGGTTGCGCCATCTCCAGGAATTTCACCTGGGGGTCGGCAAACGATTTGTCGATGGTATAGATCGGCCCGCAGGGGACGCCAGCCGCGTTCAGGATGTTAATCCACTCTTCGCTGGTCTTCTGCCGTGTCACCGGCATCAACACCTCCATGATCTCATCGCGATTCGTGGAACGCGCTCTGGAGGTGGAGAAGCGCGGATCGGTGATCAGATCCTCACGCTCGATCGCCTTGCAGAGGCGCCTGTAGATATCGTCTCCGCTGGCGGCGATGTTGATATGGCCATCCTTGGTTTCGAAGACGCCGGTTGGAATGCCGGTGGGATGATTGTTGCCCGCCTGTGGCGGCACCTCGCCAGCCATCAACCAGCGCGAGGCCTGGAAGTCGAGCATGGAGAGCATCGCTTCCAGGAGCGATGTGGCCACCCATTTCCCCTGGCCGGTCCACTCGCGCTCCAACAAGGCCACGAGAATACCCTGGGCCAGAAAAATGCCGGAGCACAGGTCGGCAATAGGAATACCCACACGCACGGGCCCCTGGCCAGGGATACCAGTGACGGACATCAGTCCGCCTAACCCTTGGGCGATCTGATCGACACCCGGCCGGTCACGGTAGGGCCCTTCCTGGCCGAACCCAGAAATGCTCCCATAGATGATCCGTGGGTTGATCTCATGCAGCTTGTCGTAGTCGATGCCGAGGCGCTTCTTTACGTCCGGCCGGTAGTTTTCCACCACCACATCTGCATTTTTCGCCAGCCGATAGAAGATCTCCACCGCCTCAGGGTGCTTGAGATTCAGCGTAATGGATTTTTTGTTGCGGTGCAGATTCTGAAAATCGAAGCCGTGACGATTACCGCCCATCCCGTCGCCGGCGCGACCTCCTGGCATTTCGATTTTGATCGCCTCTGCTCCCCAATCCACCAACTGGCGCACCGCGGTCGGTCCCGCCCGAGCCCGTGTCAGGTCCAGCACCTTGAAACGTGATAGCGGAAAAGAGCCATTGCCTGTCATAGGATCCTCTCTCCTGTCTACTGCTGTCTACTTCCCTCACCCTCCCCTCTCCCAGCCGGAGAGGGGTCTACAAAAGAGTAGGCGCCTTCCGGAAGTACCTACCCCAACCCTCCACACTCGCCTCGGAGGGAAAGTCATACACACGTTTTAGGCTGGCCACTCTGGCTGGTGCTGCCCATAGGGAGCCGTCGGCCGCGTCCAGTGGGGGGATATTTCAGACAACCGCACCGCTGCGCAGATACCATAGATCGGACGCCGCCATCCCTACCGCGGCGATCACCGCCGCCCCCGCGGTCCCGAGCAGGTAGTTCGTCGGTAGCACCGGAGCCTGACCGCTGATGACAACCTCGTCATCGCGCGTCGGATCGCGTGGCGCTATCTTCAAAAGATCCTGTAAAGCCGCTTGAGCGTCCATACTCGGCATTCCTTCTACGGTTTGATCGCCCTCAACACGCGCTTTACGAAGCTGTCGAAATGCTCTGGAGCGACCCAGCGCAGCACGACGACCAGATCAAGTTCGGGTGCCACCCAGACGCGATTGGCACCCATCCCAGAGTGATAATAGTGGGTTGCCGGTGCACTGGGGAAGAGCTCCCGATGGGTGTTGAGAAAATAGTTCATGAAACCGTAGGTCGGATGCACGGCCGTCGGTGTCGTGGCCATCTCAATCCAGCGCTCGGAGAGAATTTGCTGATCCTGCCAGCGCCCTCGTCGCAATGTGAGATAGCCCAAGCGGGCGAGGTCACGCGCAGTGATCCACATGCCACCGCCCCAGTATCCCCCGCCGCTCACCGATTGCATATGGAGTCCGTCAATCGTCACCCAGGAGTTGCGGTAGCCATGCCATTGCCAGGTATTGGAGGCGTTGACGGGGTCCATGACCAGTTCTTTCAGGACCTCGGGAAGCGGACGTCGCCAGACATGCAATAGTGAGAGTGAAAACCGGTTGACCCGGACATCGTTATACTCATAATACGTGCCGGGCTGGAAAGGCCGGCGCAGTTCGTCGTCCGTGTGGCGAGCGGCATAGTGCTTATCCCAAAGGGTGCCCTCCCACTCATTGGTCTGCCGCAAGAAGTGGTCCCAGGTAACCTGGGCATTGTGCGGTGAATCGAAACCGCCATCGTCGACATAGTCCTTCACCCGATCCTGCACATCGCGGATCAGGCCACGGTCCCACGCCAGGCCGGCCACGGTCGACAGAAAGCTCTTGGTAATGCTGAAGGTCATGTCGACCCGTGCGGGCTCTCCCCACTCGGCTACCAGATAGCCGTGCCGAAGCACGACGCCGGTCACCGGCCCATGGACCTTGGTCGGACCAAGGATAACGCCGTCATCATACCGCTTGCCGCTATAGATGGTGGCCAGATGGGCGTCGATATCGGCAGGCATTCCGGCATGAGCGGGGTCGTTGGCAAAGGCTATGGCCTCCTGCAAGAGAAATGGATCGATGCCGACATCCTCGGGATGCCTGCGTTCCCAGTCTTGATCCGGCCCCGGGTAATACACGGGGACCTCTGTGTCGACTGCCGACACCAGCGGGTTTCCAAGCTCTGGCATGCTGAACTCCTTGATCAACATCTCTGACGCGAGAAATTTCTGGACCACGTCGATGCCGTACGGCGTCACCTCAACCGCCTTCATCGCGCCCCATAGGGATGTGCTGTAATTCCGGGAGGGCAGCCTTCGTCTTGGGCCCTGGCTTCTCCGACCGGTTTGGGACGACCACCACCTTAACCCGCTCCGGCAGGCTTTTGATCCAGAGGTAGTGCAGCAATAAAGGTTGGTCCTGGATGGCGCGATTCACTAGTTCCAGGGCTTGCGCCTCGCCCTGGGCCTCGATGACTTCCACCTGGGCGCGTAGCTCGGCCTGTTCCACCTCGTAGGCAGACTCCTGGACCTTCTGCTCCGCCACCATTTTAGCGACCAGGGTTTTTTCGAACTCCGGGGTATATACCACGTCACGCAGCAATAGATCCTCGCTGATCAGGCCATCGCGGGCGAAGAGTGCCTGCACTCGCCTGAACGCTTGCTGTTGTATCTCGTGGCGGCGCTTGCCATAGATGTCGAGCAGGCTGTATTCCGACGCCACCAAGCGTGTGACGTTCCACACGATGGGGTGGACGAGCTTGGCCTCGAACTCTGGGCCGACGCTGCGATGCAGGTCGGGTAGGCGACGGGGGTCCAGGCGGTATCGTACAGTGAAGTCAAGACCGACCTTGAGACCATCCGCCGTCGGCGTCCACAGCAGGTGATCTTGCGATTGGCTCGCCGAGCGCGCTGGGGGCGAAGGCGGTGGAGACGAAGTGAGATTACGCACATGATACACACGGGAGCGCGTGTCGTAGACGGTGACACGATTCAAGCCGGTCAGCAGGAAGTGCAAGCCTTCTGTCAACGTTTCGCTCTGCACACCCTCAAAGAGATGAAACACAACCCCGCGGTACCCCGGCTCGATCATGGTCAGACTCGACGTGCAGAGGATAGCCAGGAGGAGTCCGGCCACTACGAAGAAGACATGATGATTCGACACTCGCATATGACTTGCCTGCGCTATGAGCGATGCCGCTTGCCTCGGTCGCCAACCCCTCCATGGTTGGGCCGACACCAAATAGACGAGGATCAGCGAGAACCCCGCGGCGGCGACCACAACCCAGAACAGCTCACCCCGCTGCAGCAAAATCGGTAGGGCGTCGGGAGATGGACTGGGAGGCAGCGACACCGGTGCGGGTTCGATCTTCACTGGGATGACGAGCGTCTCATCGCGCCGAAGGACCTCGATCTCGGCGGTTTCGCCGAGTTGGGCTTCGCCCAATAGACGTTGCAGATCTTCCACCTGGCGAACCGGCGCCCCACTAAACTTGACAATGATATCACCACGCTTCAGCCCACTTTGCTCAGCCGGACTATTGCGCATGAGGCCGAGGATCAATACCCCTTCACCCGACGGCTTCCCGCTCCCCTCGGGCGCTCGTGAGACATTCTGAATAAACACTCCCAGGTGTCCGCGGCTCTGGGCCCAAATCGCCTCAGGCCAGAAGAGCAACAGACAGTGGACGATGGCTATCACCAGTACGGGCATGAAGCTTCCTGCCGCATGCTGTTTCCTATTCATGCTTCCCCAACCGTATCGCTGGGATGATACCACCCGCTCATGGCGGCTACTACCATGGCCATAGGAGATCGCCCGCAAGACGCTGCGCCGACTATACCATAAGTGAGCACTTGATCGTACCAGAAACCAACGCCATGTCAATCTCACCGTTGGCGATGCGCTGTGCGCCAGATCGACAGTGGTCGCATCTAGCGGCGGTTGATAGTCAGTTGACAGTCAAAGGACAGATGATTTATGCTGAGGTCGTTGAACTCACGCCATCGTGGCATGAAGACTATATTCTCAAGAGGGCTGCGACCACAGGAGCATGGTCACGCTTCGCGACGAGCCGTCCGGTATATGGCAGTCTGGCATTGAGAGGGCGCAATAATGGCTCGGACGGCAGACGAGATTACCGTTCAGGCAGAGACGGGAATGAAAACCTGCTCGTTCACTGGGATATCAGGGCAATTCGGGGCCATTCTGATCGATCCGCCATGGCGATTCGCCAACCGCACGGGGAAGGTGGGCCCAGAACATAAGCGGCTGCACCGTTATCAGACGCTGAGTTTTGAGGAGATCG
>JBKPCR010000536.1:0-28866 GCA_046727435.1 bacterium
GTCACCCATAAGGACTTCAACCATATCATGCTCTACGATGCTTTTACGTCGGGACCACCGATCATGCTGGAGTCTCTGGGCTTTTGCAAGCCAGGTGAAGGGGTGTATTTCTTCGAAGAGGGGAAGTCGACCCCAGGTGGCGCGTTGCCGATCAACACGAACGGGGGCGGGTTATCATATACCCATTCCGGCATGTACGGCATTTTTCCTATAATCGAGGCGACACGCCAACAGCGTGGTGAATGCGGCGCACGCCAGGTTCCCAATGCGAAGCTCTCACTCGTGAACGGGATGGGTGGGATGCTCTCAGCGGCAGGAACGCTCGTGCTGTCCAACGAACCATAGCAGGGGACCATTTTCAGGGGGGGTCAGCAACAGGGCAGGCGAGATGCCTGCCCTGCTCGATCGCCAGTGCCAGGCCCCTTCAGCACTCATGAGGTTGGTGTTGGCGCTCGCAGCCTCACAAGCAACATTGTCATCGGAGACTTGCTCCTCCCAGTCCCAGGTATCATTCCATCGGCGCAACAATCCACTCTGGAGACGCAACGCCCATGACAGCAGTCGGAACTTTTTTTAGCCTTTACAATCATGGGTTTATCCGCGTGGCCGTGGGAGTACCCGAGGTGCAGGTCGCGGATCCGGAATTCAACGCGACGAAGACCATTGCGCTCATGGAGCAAGCGGTGGCGGAAAAGGCGGTCCTGGCGCTGTTTCCCGAGCTCGGGCTATCAGCCTATTCGTGCGAGGACCTGTTTCATCAGCAAGCTCTGCTGGATGGTACGCTCGACGCCTTGCAAACCGTGCTCACGGCTTCTACGGACATGAATCTGATTGCGGTAATCGGGGTGCCGCTGCAGGTCCGGCATCTCTTGTTCAACTGCGCGATCGTGCTGTATCGGGGGCAGAT
The DNA here is from genome assembly GCA_046727435.1 of bacterium. Taxonomy (GTDB): domain Bacteria; phylum Tectomicrobia; class Entotheonellia; order J063; family CAVPRW01; genus CAVPRW01. The sequence continues at coordinate 908 of JBKPCR010000536.1, forward strand.
TCTGGGGGTGGTACCGAAAACCTACCCACCCAACTACCGTGAATTTTACGAGTTGCGACAGTTTGCTCCCGCCTCCTCCGCCACTCGGACGGCCATTTCGCTATGTGGACAGGACGACATTCCCTTCGGTGAGCGGTTGCTCTTCCAGGCGGGAGACGACCCCCGCTTTACTTTCTTTGCGGAGATCTGTGAGGATCTCTGGGTCCCTATTCCCCCCTCCTCATATGCCGCATTGGCGGGAGCCACGGTTCTCCTCAACCTGTCGGCCTCCAATGTGACGATCGGCAAGGCGGAGTATCGCCACAGTCTCGCCGCGAATCAGTCGGCGCGCTGTCTGGCTGCCTATCTCTACACCGCTGCGGGCACCGGGGAATCCACCACAGATTTGGCCTGGGATGGTCAGGCGATGGTGTACGAAAACGGTACCTTGATTGCCGAGTCCGAACGGTTCTCGTACGCATCCCAGTTGGTCACAGCCGACCTGGACCTGGAGCGGCTCTCCCAGGAACGCATGCGACAGACCAGCTTCGCCCAGAGCGTGCAGCGGCACCGTGACGATGTGGGACAATTCCGCACCATCCGCTTCCCGGTTGCCTTACCCGTGACGGATCGATTGCTCCTCGAACGGGTATACGATCGTTTCCCTTATGTGCCAGCGGACCCGACCGTGCGCGATCGCCGGTGCTTTGAGGCATACAATATTCAGGTTCAGGGGCTGGTCAAACGACTCAAAAGCTCACGCATCCCCAAGGTGGTGTTGGGGATCTCCGGCGGGCTTGATTCCACACATGCCCTGATCGTCGCGGCGCGCGCCATGGATGTGTTGGGATATCCGCGCGCGCACATCAAAGCCTACACCATGCCCGGTTTTGCCACCAGCAAGCGCACGCTCACCAATGCCTGGGCGCTCATGCAGGCCATTGGCTGTGAGGCGCGCGAAGTCGATATCCGCCCGAGCTGTGAGCAGATGCTGCGCGATCTCGGTCACCCTTATGCGCGCGGTGAACCGGTCTATGATATTACCTTTGAGAACGTTCAGGCAGGTGAGCGGACCAGCCACCTGTTCCGACTGGCGAATTATCATCAGGCCCTAGTGGTGGGGACGAGCGACTTAAGTGAACTAGCCTTAGGGTGGTCGACATACGGCGTCGGCGACCATATGTCCCACTACAATGTCAATGCCAGCGTGCCCAAGACCTTGATCCAGTATCTCATCCGCTGGGTTGCCGACACTGAACAACTAGGGTCGGAGGCGAGTCGGGTGTTGAGGGCCATTATCGAGACGGAGTTCAGCCCCGAGCTCATCCCTGGGGACATCAATGGCGATCAGCCTGGCCAGAAAACCGAAGCGGTGGTTGGGCCCTACGAGCTGCAGGACTTCAACATCTACTATACGACCCGGCTAGGTTATCTGCCGACGAAGGTGGCCTTCTTATCATACTGTTGCTGGCGGGATCGCACGCACGGTCGCTGGCCGGATATTCCGGCGGAGCAGCGACATCAATATACCATTGGTGAGATCAAACACTGGTTGTCGGTCTTTTTATGGCGTTTCTTCCAGATCAGCCAGTTCAAGCGCAGCTGTGTGCCGAACGCTCCAAAGGTAGGCTCTGGTGGTTCGCTCTCACCGCGAGGCGATTATCGGGCGCCCAGCGATAGCGAAGCCACGGTTTGGCTCGAACAGCTCAAACGAATCCCAGACCTGGACCCAGCTGAACCGCCAGCCGTTACCGCGTCGCAGACGGGGGCAAGTCGCCTGTCGTGAGAAGAGGACGGACCTCGAAGCGCACGGTATCGAGGACTCGGCGTTCGTCATCGACAAGCAACAGGGTGTGCTTTCCGGGTACAGGCTCCCACAGCAGCGGCCCTGTCACCGCGCCAAGATCCTGTCCATTGAGTACCCAGCGCGGCGCAGCACTCGCGTCATCGCCCACAAAGACGATACGCTGGTGGGCTGCTGGGATGTCTGGATCGAGGGCGATCACCTCCCCCGACACAGGCGTTCGGATCTGCGGGAAACTTCCGGCCAGATGTGTTCGAGGCATAAGCGGCTCCGTTCCCTGAAGAAACCACTTGTGCCGCTCGGGCTCGATGTCGCCGGGAAAGCTGACCTGGCGCGCTACTACCCCGGTGGGTGGAGCCATGGGTAAGCTTGGAGTGGTGCGGTGCAACCAGGCCACGATGTCGCCCCAGATGGGTGCCGCTCCGATGACACCGCTGACATGTCGCATCGGTTCGCCTGACAGATTCCCGACCCAGACGCCGACGGTGTAATAGCGGGTGTAGCCGATGCACCAGTTGTCGCGCATCTCTTGACTGGTACCGGTCTTCACCGCACTCCAGAAGCGAGTCGCGAGCGGGCTTTCGAGCCCGAATGTGATGCTGCGGCTGTCCCGGTCGGAGAGGATGTGCGACAGCAGAAACGTGGTGGCTTCGGAGTAAACTCGTCGGCCGCTCTGGGTGGCTGCCTCCCCTGGTGTCAGGCGCAGTGGAGTCCACAGACCGCCGTTGGCGAGCGTTCGATAGGCCTGCAGCAGTTCCCAAAGGCTCGCATCAACAGAGCCCAGGGCGAGGGACGGGCCGTAATAGTCTCCCGGCTCGTTGGCACCTTCAAGCCCTAGGCGTCGGAGCTGCTGAACGAAGTCTTCGGCTCCGATGAGGCCTAAGGTCCGCACTGCGGGGATATTCAATGATCCTGCCAGTGCGGTTCGCACTGATACCAGTCCACGAAATCCCTCATCATAGTTCCTGGGACGATATAACCCCCCGACCACCGGCACATTCAGCGGCGCGTCTTCCAGCAGCGAAGCAGATGTGAGCATCTTCCGCTCGAGGGCCATGCCATACAGGAAGGGTTTTAATAGGGAGCCCGTCTGCCGCCTGGCCTGAATGCCATCCACATGTGTGGCGCTGGAGAGATCCCCACTGCCAGCGACATAGGCCAAGACATCCCCGGTATGATTTGCCACTACCAAGACAGCTCCATCATAGACGTGCTGGGCTCGTATTGCCAAAAGGTGGCGGCGGAGCGTGTCGGCAGCGAACGCTTGTAAGCGGCCGTCGAGCGTCGAACGCACAGAGCGTGGTCCGTTGGTCGTGCGTAATAATCGCTGTGTCACATGCGGCGCCAGAGAGGCTCTGGGCCCCGTACCCACGAGAGCACCGAACGCCTGCTCCGATGTCTGCCAGGGACGTCCAGGCTAGCCGCCGTACCTGAAAATCGAGCCGCCGTTCATATAAGATATTGCCATCTCGTCTAGCAGGCTGGTGTCTGAAGGGCGAAACGACTCACGGACCTCCGTAAATGACGGCAGTGCGACGTCGGCCCCGCGGTTCATCAACCAGAGAGCTGTGGCCGCAGCACACGCGAAACATGCCAGAAACACGGGCAAGTGACGCCGGATCATGGACGCACCTCGACCACGTCATTTGGCAGTTCCCCGAACATCTCTGGGGCGTAGAGGGCCTCGACTCGTGCCGGAGGCAAGTTGAAGCGGCCGCTCTGGTTCAGTCGCACGGTATATTCAACGAGCAGGCTTCCCTTCGGAACAAATTCACAATAGGCACGAAAGCCATCGAAGGCTCGCTCCTCGAAGGCTGACCTGGTGCGGGCTTGGCGCTCTTCTCCTTGAACAGCCAGCTGTGAATCCCTGCCAAGCCCGGTGCCGAGGTGCGACGCTCCTGCGGGGATCAGGTCATTTACCACCACCCAGGTCATGTCCCGGTCAGCTTCGATCTCCAGCCGCACGCGTACAATGTCACCCCGTGTGAACCGACCGGCGGTTGATGCATCGACAGGTATGAGCGACTTCGTCAGGCGGTACCCATTGACTAACGGAGCCTTGAGCGGGCTCGCCGCCGTTGCCTCTAGTGTCACCCAGGGGTAGCCGGCGCCGGCATGGTCCACCGCGAGTGTCGTGCCTGTGCTGGGCCAAGGAAAGGCAAAAGCAGCGCCTTGCGGCGTATGCGCCCACATGACCTCTCGCACCGCGCTGCCGAGAGAGGCTGTCGTCGTGCCTCCGATAGGAGTCTTCTCAAACGCCTGGGAGAACTTTTCAATCGCTAGTGCTCCCCAGGCGTTGGCTACGGTCAGATCCCAGGTTCCACGCCGCTGACGCGCCAGCGTGCCGTTGAGAAGGCGCGGGAGGTCTTCTGGCCATAGGTGTTGCTCCAAGAGCAGCAGCATGAGTCAGACGGCGTTCGTATCCGCGGAGGTCATCAGCCACCATAGCCCATCAGAGCTTTCGGTGGAAAACCCCAGTGCTCTGCCCTGCAGATTCAGCCGCGAGCGCACGATTTGCTCGGCCTGGCGCAGCTGCCACCCTTGGTTACGGATGCCCGAGACACGATGCAGCACACTCCACCAGTCCAGCACGGCAGAGGTTGGCCACAGGTTGGGCTCAATGGTGATACTACCGAGCACCTGAGGCTTCACCGTTGTATAGCGTGACAGCGCCTCGACGGCCGCGAGCTTGCGGAGTGACAAATCAACGGTTGCGAACGGAGGCCGACGCTGGATCGTGCCCTCCACAAAGCGCTGCAACCCCTGTATCATCCGCTCTTGGACCTCTGCTGGGACCCCCCATCCCGCCTCATGAACAATCGATAAGGCGTAAGGAGTTAACACTTCGCTCCCCTGCTTCATGGCCGGGAAGCATTTGAGCAGCCCGTCCGAGTCGAGGTGCGACGGTAGGATGGCAGCGATCTGTTGCCATTGTCCGTGGTCGCGCAGCGCCACCGCCTGCGAAATCAGCTGCTCCAGACATGAGTAGGGATAACGCCGCATCCAGTCGCGCATCGCGCCCATCCCCTCTAGAAGAGATGGACGCACCAGGAGTTGCACGCCACCTCGGTCCAGGAGGGCGTCGGCGGGGCGCTGGACCAGCTGCTTGATCTCGCGCTGCCACTGGGAGATCGTGGCCTGAAAGGTCCGAATCGGCACGACGGGGTATACCTGCTGCACGACGCGAATGCGATCAGCGGCACCACCGGACGCCGCAGCTTCCACCTCGTAGCGCAACGCGCGCACGCCTGTCGGCACGATAATGTCCCAGCCGATCACTTGGGATTGACTGGAGGCCCGTGACAGAGCCTGCGCCGGTAGTGGGTCTGATAGAGCGTCGACGCGGCCCTGCACCTGCACTTCCATCGCCTGGTCGGTGGTATTACGCAGTATGAACTCGGCGCGGAATTGATTCCCCTCCCGGACGAGTGGTGTGATGCCTGACAAGATCATCAGATCCTGGGTTGAACGAATGGAGGTCGAGCCGGTGCCGAACATCTCAAACCCCCCGATCGCTACCGCGACGAGACGAAAGCTGGTTAACGAGTCGTTCAGGGGGATTTCCAGGGAAGCCTTACCGTTCGTATCCAGTGGCACTCGTCCATTCCAAAAGAGGAGTGTGTCGAAGAGCTCACGTGTCGGTTGCTTCCCACCACCACCTCCTTGCGGCAGCGCCTTCAACCCGTAATGGCGCTTACCGACTACTTCCATCTGTGCCGTGGCGGTTTGTACCCTATATCCCCGCCGACCCATCATGGCCTCGATCAGATTCCAGCTCTTGTTTGGAAGCAGTTCCAGGAGGCCTTCATCCACCGCTGCCACCGCCACCTCGCTTCCAGGAGGAGGGAGCTGGCCTTCGGAGGTTCGCACTGCCACACGCACCAGGGCTTTGTCGCGGACCTGATAGGTCGTCCGGTCGGCAGCCACCCTCACCATGAGCTCATGCTTGCGCCACCCACACGGATCTCCTCGACGCCGAGTTTGAATGAGGGCCTGCCAAGGTCTACCATCGCCGTCGGCTGCACGCCACTGACGCGCCCCCGCACCGCCAAGACCGAGATAAACATGTTCGGGGCAAAATCTTCTCGCACCGGGATCTCGATGACGGGCTCTTGACCCGAGAGGGGCACCACAAAACCGTCGAGGACTCCTTCCCGCTCCGTTGTGATCAAGGCGGTGGCCTCTTGGAACGGCATACGCACCTGAAAACGCGCGATCTCGCCCGGCTCGTAATGCCATTTCTCCGGGAGGAGATCGATGCGATCGTGATTCTGAACGTCGAACCACCACTGTCGAGTACCAGGAACCCATACATCCTGGTGTGCTCCGGCGACCAGGCCAGCGTCACTCAGCAGCGACGCCTGCACGATGAGGTTGCCGTCGGTTGGCGGTTTTGCTTCACAGAGCAACAGGCCCTGTGCATTGGTAGCACCTTGGCACAATGTGCCCAGCTGTCGCGCTTCATCGATATGCTCATAGGCATAAAATCCCCCGATAAGGCGCTTACGATAGGAATAGAATTTCCGCTGCCAGACTTCCACCAGCACGGGAGCATTGGGGACGGGTTGACCATGCACATCGACCACGGCGACTCGCGCGGTGATGACATTTTTCGAGGCCACCCACGCCTCGGTTTTAACGCCCACCAGCCACTTCGTCGGCCAGAGTGGCACGCTGGTCGCCACGGTTTGAACCTCACCGTTGGGGTCGCGATAGGCCAACTCCAGCACCAGCTCTGCTGGCTCTTCGAGCGTTGGCAACTGCGTGATGCTTGCTCTGGCCATCCCCGTCGCATCCAGCACCAAGTCAAGCCGCTGATGCACGCCACTGCTTCCCGTGATCGGCGCCGAGGTCACGGATTCGTCTCCATCCTCGTCGCTTCCAGATCTGACGCCAGCGCCTCGGCGTACCACCCCCTCTTTGAGACGTGTACCGGCAAAGGGAAACCCCTCATAATCTGTCGGGAAGGACACGCTTTTCGGTCGGATTTGGGCCCGCAGGGTGACCGGGAGGTGGCTGGCTCCACCGCCAGCGAGATACTGCACGCCAAGCTCCACCGGCAGCTCGGAGACCCCGATCTGCGGCTCGGGTGGAGGCTGCATGAAGCCCCGCAGTAAAGGGATGCGGAATTCTTCGGCGCGAAATTCGCCGGAGATGCGCTCTTGGTCAGGAGCCAACCCCGCTGCTCCCTGCTCTGCCGCCTGTCGCGACAACACGACCTGGTAGCGCCCAAGCTTGGCCCCCCCTTGGGAATGGCCCAGGAGCCTTCGGCAATGCCCCCCGCCTCCCAATACAGCGGCAATGCGTATTTCTCCTCGCTGCCGACATGGCGGATCGAGACGCGATTCGGGAGCCGGTCATCGGGCTCTCTGGAGAACCCGTGCAGCGTCTGCTCCCGCAGGATGTGTTTCATTGCACTGTATCTCCGGCGCGGAGCAGAGAGCGGTCGAGAACTGTATGGGTGATGATGGGCTCACGATCATTGGTGAGCGGCAGATGCCACGATCCCAACTGCTGTGGGCAAAGCTGAAGTCGTTGGCCAGTGCCGCGGTCACGAAGAGCCCACCATCGAGGCGGTTGATGGCCAGCGTCTGTTGGGAATCGTAGTGAGGCAGATTGCACTCATAGGGACATGCGGCAAGCGCTTCTTGGAGTGGGAGCATACCGACACGCGCGATGCCCTGGTTGTCTGTCGCTCCAGCCCACAGCGTCTGGCCCTTACAATCATGTACCGCCACCTGAGCTTCATGCACCGGGCGGCCTTCGTCCAACGTCGTCACCCAGATGAGGGAAGCCTCTCGGCCCCATTTGAAGTGCACGGAGAGATTGGTCACCAGGACCGACGTTGGAACAAACATCGATTGCGGTTTGCCCAGCAGGGAAGCTCCCAACCGCGGACTCTCAATCTCGACGATGTAGAGCCCTGGGACCTCCAAGGGGATGCCAACAACTTCGAGTGGCTTCGCCTCACGGGGTTTGGGCAGGACAAAGCTTTTGACTGAGGGAGGGGCCGGCCGTGTCCCAAAGATCGAGCTGTCGCGTGCTGCCGTAGCTACGGCGCGAAGCCATGCCAGGATGTCTTGCGGCCGGTCGGGAGATAGGTGTAGATGTCTTCCTAAGATCTGGTCCGGAGTATCCGTTTTGGATCTGGCCGTCTTGTCGCCCACTGCCTCGGCCACTTGCAACAGTCTGGTCCGTACCTCCGGTTCCAAGTTGCGGAATGTCACCGCCAGGGTGGGGTCAGCTTTCCACTCCACAATGCCGAACCGCGCGGCAAATTTGGCCAATAGGGGAAATTCTGCCGTCTTGACTTGCAGGGGGAATCGGTTCGCATTGGCGAGTGGTCGCCCTGTTTCGTCGGTCAAACCATGGGGGAACTCGATCCGAAAGGTCGCCGCCTCAGGGAAAGGACCACTAAAGTTGATACGGCTGACGAACAGCGCGCCTTCGTCGCTCCGATCCAGCGTAGGACTGCGGCGGCCTCCCTGCGCGCCGACCAGCATGATCCGCTGCGCCTGTTCCCAGGCAACAGACGCAGAAAACCGCAGGCTCATCGGTGTGATGGGGAGACATGCAGCGCGACGGCTCTGCCGCTCACAATGGAATTCCGCCAGGAACGGCGGACGGACTTTGAAAGAGAGCACCTGATCTTGCTCGTTTCCTATCCCGCTTTCAGCGGTGATGCCTTTCCCCCTGATCAAGCGCACGTTCGCACTGCTCGGAAATGTCTGTCTGGCCTGCAAGATCAGGACGTGTTTGTGCTCTACCCACCAGTCAAGGGTCTTGAGAATCGCCTCACGCCCTTCGCCGGTGATCATCCGCACGCCAATCCGCTCTGGGAGCCCCGCTACCGCGAACGCGGCATGATGCAACACTGATTCCTCTGTCGGTTGCGTATCAAGGCCGAGGACAAACGCCTGATCTTCGACAATGGTCGAATCCGGAACAGGAATGGACGTCAGGATCGACGGACCGCCGGTTGTAAAGGTGAAGATCGTCTGTCCGGTTACTAGTATCCCTGCCTGGGTTACCAGGCCAGGTCGGAGCTTGAAAGCACAACGAACGCCGCCGGGAAGATCGTGCGCGAAATTGTACACCCATGTGCGGCTAACGATCCAACGGCCGACTCCGTCTTCGGGGCAGTCGATAATGAAAGGATCGACCGGGCTGCGTGGGTCACCGAAAGGCACCATGGTTTCGGAGAACATGGCACTGGCTTGACGTATACGCTTGATTGTACCTACAGGAGTAAATTGACTGACCTGCGGACTCGGATGGGACTCTCCGGCCTCCAATACAGGGCTGACAAGAGCACCCACCAGCAGCAGACTGAACGTCAGGCAATGCGAGCAAGGCCGCCACCTCAGCATAGGATGGACACGTTGCTTGGCTACCTGTCGTGACCTGAGCGTAGTAGGGGTCCTTTGCCTAAGGGTAGACAACATCGACTTGCATGGTAGAGACGTTGTTCTACTCCATGAAGTCGTGTGCAGTCAAGAACATCTGGAAGGACCAATTTTCCCGCACAGGCCTATCGGTATCAACACGATACACATCAACGGTACTGTTGTGGTATCAAAGGCATGCGGGGCAGGGGTAGGGTATGCCAGCCATGATGCAGAGGGCGGGGGATCGGCGTTCATCCTAGGAGAAATTTTTTCGCCTGGGCAAATTCGCCTCACCCCTTTTGGATTGCGGCTAGCGCTGGTGGGCACGGGTCACGGGCATTGCAGATGATGTTCTGGGCATACCTGTGTGCTTTCATAGCTTGCCCACTCTAATTAGAGGATCAAGGGGTTTTTGAGGCGTCCGAGCTGCTTCCGATGGCCTTTGAGCATCCGATTTGCCTGTAACAGTCGCTTATGGAGGTGCCACAAACTGGCAGTCGCTTCGTCCAGCACACGCATCTGCACGGCTACCTTATCCTCGTAGGCCAATGCCTCATAGGTGTCCAGCACTGTCCAGGTGTTCACGAGCTGTGTAAACAGCCGTTGTCCCCATTCCAGAGTCATGCGCTGGCCGACGAGTTCAGCTTGAATGGCCTCCCCTTCCGCAAGTTCATCGATCGCCTGTTCAGCCGTTAGATCTTTCATGAGTGGTGTCCTCCTTTGCCATATCTTGCATGAATGATGACTGGTGTGATGGGGCGTCGCTCGCATATTCATCTGTGCGGCTCACAACCCACACGCAGTTACATATAGCAAGAATCTTGCCAGCAGTGGACGGGGTGGCCGAGGTGAATCGACGCCAAATCTATACTCGAGGACACGGAAAGGTGGAGTCGAGCTCGATTCGCGATGTTGGGGGCTGCTGCGAGACGGCGGTGAAGATGAGGCGCTTCAGAGGGCACAGCGCAAGCCGAAATTGATCAAGCCCTACCGTGAGCTACCAATACGGCTCGCGCTGTCTTTGAGATGACCTTCCGTATGGCTGTTTACCAGTATCGTACCGGACCGACGTCTACATGTACGAAATTGGAGCTCGGATAATAGCCGACGCCCCCCCTGCGTAGCTCCATGGCGACACGCCTCACCGCATGGCTATCCCATCCGGGTATGCGAAGATCGATGGCTTTGCCATCCATGTGTAGGCTGTGTTCGGCTACGCGCCGACTCATGAAGCGAAGAAACGCATTGGTGGTGGGGGAACGATAGCCGGAAATGATGTAGAAAGGGTGAGAGCATTCTAACTCTCCACTGATGGCGTGCAGGAGGTCTAATAACTGCGGATCGATTGGCTTGATTTCATCGGTGCGGTGGTCACGGAGGACGCGGTCGACGGCGGACATCGCCTCGGGGAGATATTGTCCTCGGAACCAGTAGACGGCGTTAACACTTTCCCCGGTATGCGTGTTGTAAAGCGCGACAGCCTTTTCGGGCGTGTTGATAACCGGCTGAAAAAGATTTCTCCGAGGCCAGGTTTCGTGGGGTATGAGTTCTTGGAGAGGCTTACGGGGGGGGTGAAAGAGACTTCTTCTTGTTCTTGTTGTTCTTTTTGTTCTTATTGTTCTTGTTGTTCTTGCAACGGCTGCCTGCGGGATGAGGCTCATCCCTACGGCGAGAGCTCCCCACCCAAGGAAACGGCGGCGACTGAGTCTGTGATCGGCCAGCGACGCTTCGCGCATTGCCAATAGCTTCATAGACTCTCCCCTCGAATGTCAAGCGTGAGCAATCGGTAGTCGACATACAACCTACACGACCGATCTCAGAACGATCACCCCCCTTCGATTTACTGGTGTGGAAGGCTGTAAATTAGCGAGTTTCGGCCTCGCTGTCAACAGTTTATCGCAATGTGATGGGGCCACAAGAAGATATGATGGTTCGCAGGTGGCGAGGCACTGTGACTGGATGTCACGGGTCAACGTGAATTCTTCGACTTTCCGCTTGACAAGCTTCCTGGGGATCGCTAGGGTGGCACCAGCGCCTGTCCAACACGGCGCCTAGGTCGCAAGCGATGTCAACCCTCAGAGGAAATTGAGGATGGCCAAAACCGCAGGGATCGTGATCATTGGCAACGAGATTCTATCGGGCAAAGTCCAGGACGCAAACGCCGCCTACCTCCTGCGTGAGTTGCGTCTGCTGGGCGTAGATGTGAAAAAAGTCTCAGTGATCCCCGATGAGGTCGATATCATCGCCCTGGAAGTGGCCACCTTCTCGCGTCAGTTCGATGTGGTTTTCACTTCCGGCGGCGTGGGACCGACGCACGACGATGTCACCATCGAGGGGATCGCCAAGGCCTTTGGACATCGCGTCATTCGTCATCCTGAACTCGAACGCCTTCTGCGTAGCCGCTATGGCGGCGATCTGAACGAGGCCCGGTTGAAGCTCACGGAGGTGCCTGAGGGGGCATTGCTGATCCGCGAAGATGGCCTCTGGCTTCCCGCGGTTGCCATGGGAAATGTCTATATCTTCCCTGGGATCCCCGACCTGTTGCGGCAGAAATTCGACTCGATCAAAGAACGCTTCCGCGACCAGCCGTATTTTCTTCGTAAGGTGTACGTCAAGGAGGGTGAAGGCAAGATCGCGGCCTTTCTCCACGACCTCCTCCGAGAGTTTCCCGAGCTCATGCTCGGCTCCTATCCTGATATTCACAATCCTTCCTATAAGGTGATGCTGACCCTGGAATCGAAAGATGAGGCATACCTCCGAACGGCTCTGGAACGCCTCCTTACGATGCTCCCAGGAGATTTCGTCCATCAGACGCACTGAGATGAATTCGCGGTCGATCCAGTACAGGAAGGTGATGGCGGAATATTAGATTGTGACGCACAACCTAGTCGTCGAAAAGGGCTTCAGTAAACGCTGTGGGGTCGAAAGGCTGGAGATCAGGGAGCTTTTCGCCGACCCCGATGAGTTTAACCGGAATGTTCAGTTCATTGACGATGCTGACGACGATGCCTCCCTTGGCGGTACCATCGAGCTTGGTCATGACGAGCCCCGTCAGTCCAAGTGTCTCATGAAATTGCTTGGCTTGCGCCACACCGTTCTGGCCGACGGTGGCATCGAGGACGAGCAGGATCTCATGCGGAGCCCCTTCGTGCTCGCGGGCGAGCACACGTTTGATCTTTTTGCACTCTTCCATGAGATTCACTTTGGTGTGGAGGCGGCCCGCAGTATCGACGATCACCACATCAACACGGCGCGCTCTGGCGGCCTGGATGGTGTCATAAACGACGGCCGCCGGGTCGGCACCTGCACCATGCTTGATCACTTCCACACCGACGCGATCGGCCCATTCTTGGAGCTGCTCGATGGCCGCTGCCCGAAATGTGTCGGCCGCGGCTAACAAGACCTTTTTCCCTTGGTGTTTCAGCTGATAGGCCAGTTTGGCGATTGTCGTCGTTTTGCCAACCCCGTTCACTCCCACCAGCAGGATGACTGCCGGGGGTTGCGCCACTTCAGTGCACAATTCCTCGGTGCTGACATGCAGGATATCCAGAAGGCTCTGCTTCAAATGGGCTCGGATCTCTATCGGCTGGCGCAGGCGCTGCTCTGCCACCGACTGCTGAAGTTCCTGCATAATGCGCGTGGTCGTCTGCACGCCGAGATCGCTACTGATCAGCACCTCCTCCAGTTCCTCAAAGAGATCCGCATCAATTGCTTGCCTGCCGCTGAGCAGCCGGTCGATTTTCCGCAGCAATCCTTGACGTGTTTTAGTTAACCGCTCTTTCAGGAAACGCAGAAAGCCCTGCCGAGGGGAGGACGTCTCTGGCTCAGGTTCTCCGAGCACCACCTCCGCCAATTCCTCCTCCGGCACTTCCACATCATCCTCAGCGATGAGCGCCGGCTCGGTCGTCACGACTTGGGTGGGGGCGTCCTCGGAGGGCGCAGGTTGCTTACGTTCCCAAAATTTCCAGCGCACGGCTTGCAATCCTCTATATGTGTGCAGGTTAACTATTGCGGCTGAACATTCAGACTGTTTTCGGGACAAGTCAAAGGATCGCCGCTAGAGTTCGTCAATAGCTCCGTGGTCCTGAGCGCTGCAAGCACCTTACGAGCGGCATCTTGTTCGGCCTCTTTCTTGCTTTTGCCAGCCCCAAGCCCTTGGAACTGCCGACGAATGGCGAGTTCGACCTCGAACACTTTTTCATGGTCCGGACCGCGCTCACGGACGACGATGTATGTCGGAACACAGCCAAATTTTTCCTGGGTGTACTCTTGAAGTTCGCTCTTGTAGTCCCTATACCCCTCATGTAGGATGGTATTCAGGTCCTCCTGAAAGCACTGCAGGATCACCTGATACACATCTCCCAGCGAGCCATCGAGATAAATGGCCGCCAGCACCGCTTCAAAGGTATCAGCCAGGAGAGAAGCCTTAGCACGGCCGCCGGTCAGCTCCTCCCCGCGTCCTACGAGGAGGTAAGAGCCTAGTTCCAGGCGTCGTGCAATTTTTGCCAGGTTACCGTCGTTCACCAGCGACGCCCGTAGCTTCGAGAGTTCACCCTCGGCAAGGCCGGCGAACTTCCCGTAGCAATAATCGCTAATCACCAATCCCAGGACGGCATCCCCCAGAAACTCGAGGCGCTCATTATGCTGGACAGGCTCGCGTTGTTCATGCACATATGACTTATGGGTTAGAGCTTGATTCAATAGCTCTAGGCGGTGAAATCGATAACTTAACGCCCGTTCAAGCTCCACGAGCTGCTCTTTGCGTACCTGTACCAGCATGTCCCCTCAAGTCTTTGTCGGCCACGACAACCGACACCATCAATACCTGGTTAGGCGATATATTTCTTCAAGACGATGCACGCATTCGTCCCGCCGAATCCAAACGAATTCGATAGCACGTTCTCTAAATCGATGTGCCTAGCATGATTCGGAACGTAATCTAAATCGCATTCCGGGTCGGGATGTTCATAGTTGATGGTCGGTGGAATGATGCCCTCTGAGAGTGCCAACGCGCAGAAGGCCGCCTCAACCCCCCCTGCGGCGCCGAGGAGATGTCCGGTCATCGACTTGGTTGAGCTCACCGCCAATTGATGGGCATGTTCGCCGAACACATGCTTGATCGCACTGGTTTCATGTTTATCATTATAGGGAGTCGAGGTGCCATGGGCATTGATGTAGTTGACGGCTTCCGGGGCGATCCCCGCATCCCGTAATGCCATCCGCATACAGTTGACCACGCCACGCCCTTCAGGGTCTGGAGCGGTCATGTGGTAGGCATCAGCGGTCATGCCATAGCCGGTGACTTCGGCGTAGATCTTCGCCCTTCGCGCCAAGGCAACCTCCAGTTCTTCAAGGACGACAATACCCGCCCCTTCTGCGATCACGAAGCCATCGCGCTCCACGTCAAAGGGCCGGCTGGCCTTTTGCGGAGTGTCATTGCGGCTCGAAAGCGCCTTCATGTTCGCAAAGCCAGCGATAGTCAGCGGGGTGATGGCCGATTCACTCCCGCCAGCGATCATGGCATCGGCATCGCCGCGTTGAATGATCTTGAAAGAATCCCCAATAGCGTGCGTCCCTGCGGCACAGGCAGTGGTCACACAGGAATTCGGACCGCGGGCGCCAAAGCGCATGGAGATTTGGCCCGCCGCCAAGTTGGTAATCAGCATAGGGATAAAGAAGGGGCTGATACGGCGCTGTCCGTTTTCGAGGAGAACTGAATGGTAGCGCTCGATGGTTTGAATGCCGCCAATACCCGCCCCAACGATCACGCCGACGCGATCGGCATTTTCTTCGGTGATCTTCAACCCAGCGTCCTCGATGGCCATGGAACCCGCACTTAGGGCATATTGGATGAAGACATCCATCTTCTTGATTTCTTTGCGTTCGATGAAATCCTCTGCGTTGAAATCTTTGACCTCGCCAGCGATCTGCACAGGGGACTCCGAGGTATCGAAGGCGGTGATCCGATCGATTCCTGAAGCCCCTTTGCAAATCCCTTCCCAGGTCTTTTGAATGCCAGTGCCGAGTGGTGTAATGAGCCCCAGGCCGGTCACGACCACCCGCCGTTTCATCCACTCCATAGGCCTATCCTTTCCTGCTTGGGTCCGCGTCTTTGGCCACCGCGTCGATTGTGAGCTGCAAGACACCTGAGCCGCTACCGGCACTGCCCCACCTACACTTGCATGCCCGCAGTGAGGTCGGCATCAGAATCGCTAGGCAAAACTATACAGCTTCGTTGGCTGCGCTGGCACCTCTGTCCTTCTCGCCCATGGTGCAGGAGATTACACCTCCTTCACGTTCGCCTTGATGTAATCGATGGCATCCTGTACCGTGCTAATCCCCTCCGCATCCTCATCGGGGATCTCGATATTAAATTCCTCTTCAAAGGCCATCACGAGTTCGACCGTATCCAGGGAATCGGCCCCCAGATCATCGATAAACGAGGCCTCTGGGGAGACTTCGTCCTCTTCGACGCCTAGTTGTTCCACAATGATATCCTTCACCCGCTGTTCGATCGATGCCACCGCGAACGTACCTCCCTTACATCGACAGCCCACCGTTGACCTGGATGACTTGGCCAGTGATATAGCTCGCACGTGACGAGACCAGAAAGCTGACGCAATCGGCCACATCCTGGGGCGTTCCCCATCGGCCAAGAGGAATCTGCCGGACAAGGTCTGCCTTGGCCTGTGCCGATAGCCCCTGGGTCATCTCCGTCTCGATAAACCCGGGAGCCACGGCGTTGACGGTGATCCCGCGGCTTGCAACCTCTCGGGCAAGAGCTTTGGTCAAGCCGATCGCGCCGGCTTTAGCCGCGGCATAATTGACCTGCCCAGCATTGCCGATTATCCCAACGATGGAAGTCATGTTGATGATCCTCCCATAGCGCTGCCGGATCATTGGGCGAATCGCTGCCTTCGAGCAGTGATACATGCCTGAGAGATTGACCTGTAAAACCTGCTGCCAATCCTCCTCTTTCATGCGAAGCACGAGGGTATCACGAGTGACGCCTGCGTTATTAACTAAAATATCGATTCGGCCGCGGTCGTCAAGGATTGCATCAAAGGCCCGGGCCGTCCCCAGTGCATCGGCCACATCGAAGCAGCATATGGTCGCCTCGCCGCCACTCGCTTCTATGCTGTGGTGCGTTTCTTCCGCGGCGTCCTGATGCGCGACGTAATTGACGATCACATGAGCCTGCATCGCCGCCAGCGTTTGCGCGATGGCGCGACCGATCCCCCGCGAACCTCCGGTCACCACGGCGACCTGGCCTGCCAGCTCCATGGCCTGCCCTCACGCGGCGTCGAGAAGAACATTGAGCTCGATGACTTTGACTTGGCGGTCGATGCGCCGCATGAGCACCGAGAGCACTTTTCCCGGTCCAACCTCGACGACGGATTCTACCCCCATTTGTATCAAGGCTTGTACCGATTCTTGCCAGCGGACTGGAGCGGTCACCTGATCGACTAGGAGTTTCGACACCCGCACCTTCGACCCAAAGGGTTTGGCTTCCACATTGGAGATCACGGGCACCTGCATATCGGAGAAGGTCATATTGGACAGTTCAGGTTGCAAATGTTCGGCCGCGGGCGCCATCAGCGCGCTATGAAAGGGCGCGCTCACCGGCAATTCCATGACTTTCATGGCGCCCTGTTCCAAGCATCGGGCCATGGCCCGGCGCACTGCCCCAGCGTGCCCGGAGATGACGATTTGCCCTGGGCAATTGTAATTGGCCGGTTGCACCACCCCTTCGTCGATGACTTCCACACAGGCCAGCTCCACCTGTGTGCTGTCCAGGCCGAGGATAGCGGCCATCGCCCCAACGCCCACCGGGACCGCCTCCTGCATGAAGCAACCGCGCCGATGCACCACTCGGACGGCATCAGCAAACGGCATGGCACCGGAGGCCACTAAAGCTGAGTATTCACCCAAGCTGTGCCCGGCCACCGCCACCGGTGTGATGCCGCGGGCACGCAGCAGCTCGCAGGCGATGACGCTGTGTACAAGGATGGCTGGCTGGGCGTTGGCGGTCAACTGCAGCTTTTCAGCCGGACCGCTGAAGCACACTTTGGCCAGATCGAAACCAAGGATCTCATTCGCCTCGCGAAAACGTTCGCGTGCCAACAACTCCCGTTCGTAGAGATCGTGTGCCATCCCGACGAACTGTGAGCCTTGCCCCGGGAAGAGAAATGCCATCCGTTGCGGCATCAACAGCTCCTTACTACCTCATCTTCAAGACAAGCCAATCGCGCGATTGGATGCATCGTAGGCGCGGTGGTGTCAATTGATTTATGCAGACTCTTCAGGTTCGGGATCATCCCGCTCACGTGAAAATGGGATCGATCCCCGGATGTGCCGCCACAGGCTCAGTTTCTGAGGATTAAGCTGCTGAATATCGCCGTTGGCCGCAAGATCCTCCTGGATATGGGTATTGACATGATGGGTGAGTAATCGCTCCGCCAGCCCGATGGCATTCTTGATTGCTTTGGCCGACGAGGCGCCGTGGGCGATGATGCAGGTGCCATTCACCCCAAGTAATGGGGCGCCCCCGTACTCGGCGTAATCCATCTTGTGTTTGAGGTGCGCTAGGGAGGGTTTCAGGAGCAGATACCCCAGCTTGCTGCGGGCATCACGCGTAAACGCCTCTTTCAGGAAACTTTCGATCATCTCTGCGAAGCTTTCGCTGATCTTCAGGGCGATATTCCCGATGAATCCATCGCAGACGATCACATCCGCAAAACCACGATAAACCGCCTTCGCCTCCACGTTGCCGACGAAGTTCAGCGAGCTTTTGCGCAGCAGTTGGCAGGCCTCTTTGGTGGTCTCGTTGCCCTTGTTGTCCTCTTCACCGATGCTCAGCATGCCAACCCGCGGACGTTCGCGTTGGAGCACATGTGTAGCATAGCCGCTGCCCATGATGCCAAACTGATAGAGATGAGTGGGTTTGCAGTCGACATTTGCCCCAGCGTCGATCAGGATCGCATGGCCTCGCATGGTGGGCAGCAGTGTCGCGATGGCCGGACGATCGAGGCCGGGGAGCGTTTTTAGGATGAGTGTGGCGGCCAACAAGGTCGCGCCAGTATGACCCGCCGAGATCACGGCATCGGCTTCGTGAGCACGCACCATCTCCATGGCAACGCGAATCGAGGCTGACTTCTTCTTGCGAAAGGCGGCTACCGGTGACTCCTCCATGGCAATGAACTGGGGGGCGTGACGGATCTCGAATGGTAAATCCCCACTGCTGTATTCCTTCATCTCCGCCGTCAGAAGATGTTCATCACCGACGAGGATGATGTCACTGCCAGATTCAGCTGCGGCGAGCAGGGCACCTTGGATAAGTGGTCCGGGGCCCCTGTCGCCTCCCATCGCATCAATCGCAATTTTCCAAGCCATGGCACCGCCTTCCCCTGAAACCCCGTTGGCCAGGAATCCGATGCCGCTATTCGTTGGCTTCCAGTACTTGGTGATCTTTGTAGTAACCGCAATTGGGACAAATGCGATGAGGGAATTTTGCTTCTTGGCAGCGCGGGCAGAGCGCCATCCCCCGCAAGGCGAGCTTCCAGTGAGTCCGACGTTTATCGCGGCGCGACTTCGAGGTCTTTCGCTTCGGAACTGGCATCAGTCACTCCTCGCCTCTCTTACGAGAAGCGCAAACCTTTCAACGGCTCGAACGGAGAGCCCAGCTTTTCCTCGGCACACTGGCAACTAATCGTGTTTCGATTGACACCGCAGGAGGGACATAGGCCCTTGCATCCGACCATACAGTGTGGCTGCAGAGGGATTGAGAAAAAGAGCTTATCGCGTACCATCTCGGTGATGTCAATCACCGGCTCAGCATATGCGTAGACATCAATCTCACTTTGCTCAAGCTCTTTTGTTCGCTCGGATGAGCTCGCCTGCACCGGCAGGTATACTGCATCTAAAGCGACGCTCAAAGGCTGCTCAAACTCCTCGGCACAGCGACTGCAGGTGAGGTGCACGGCGGAACGCAGGCCCCCCTGGACGATCACCTCTTGATCGACTTTATAGAACTGGCATTCGATCTCGACGAGCTGAGTCACGCTAAGCTCGGTATCGACGATTCCCAGAGCGCTCCCTGTACTGGTGAAGTGCTGGGAGATACCCTCGTGCGGGATGGCGGACAGCTCTATGATGAGCCGCGGCATGACGATTCACCCTTCAAACACGTATCTTTGGACACCAGGGCAGCATCAAAGTGCGACCATTATAGTCATGGTTCTAAACGTTGTCAAGCCATAGCTCGCGTTGGGCTGCCTCGCAGATTTCTTCAACCGACTGGGACTTCCACGCCCCTCTTGTCTTGACACCACAGGCCTAGTTTGTTAAGAAGAGGCACGTTCTATCCCTGGGACCTTCACGACATATGCAGCCTCGTCTTCACCCAGCGCTCTGGCATCGGCAGCCGAACTGCAGAGGAGTGCACGTATGCGCTATGAAGTGCAGACATATATGACTCCCCAAGAGGTCATCGAGATGGCGATCTCATTTTTTGGGGTGGATTTGGACTTAGAGCTGCAAAGCCAGGCCTTTGGTTCACTGCATTTTGTGGGGGGCGGCGGGCATGTGACCCTGACGCTGAAGGATGAAGACCCGGTGTCGGCAGAGCTTGAAACCCGGGAGTGGGACGCCCAAGTCGAGGAATTCATGGCTCGTATCGCTCGCAAACGTTGGTGGCGGCGACTGTGGAAGGGCGTCAAAGAAGAGCTGGCATGAACTGTTAGAGCCCATCAGGCCATTACAGTGAAGCACTTCCACCGCTTTGCCCCCGGGAGTCCACTCATGGCATCATGTACGCTGGCCATTGACGTCGGCGGGACTTTCACTGACGTGACTTTGGCCGACGCAGCGACCGGCAGCATGTGGATCACCAAGACCCCATCGACCCCGCATGACCTTTCTGTAGGCTTCATGACTGGCATTCAGAAAATCCTGACGCTGGGGCGATCAGGGTCAACGGATATCATGCGCGTCTTTCACGGCATGACTACCGCCACGAATGCCATCTTGGAAGGCAAGACGGCGCCGATGGGTCTGGTCACCACCAAAGGATTTAAGTACGTGTTGGAGATCGGGCGTCACGACATCCCGCGCGAGGGGAATCTGTACGGCTGGATCAAACCCACACGACCAGTGACGCCGGATCGCATCTTCGAGGTGAGTGAGCGCATCGACGTCGCCGGCCAGGTGCTGACGCCCTTCGACGAGGACGGCTGCCGGCGGGCAGTGCAACACCTACGGCAGCTAGGCGTGCCGTCGATTGCCGTGGTGTTTCTGCACGCCTATGCCAATCCCCTGCACGAACAACGTGCGGCACGGATTATCGCGCAGGAGTATCCCGAGGCGGTGGTTTCCCTGTCGTCGGAAGTGCTGCCGCAATTTCGCGAATTCGAGCGCAGCATGGCCACGGTCCTCAATGCCGCGGTCATGCCGCATGTAAGCCGCTACCTCAATCTGCTGCGCGGGAAGTTGGATGCGGCACAGATCGGCGCCCCCCTGTTGATCATGAAGTCGAACGGCGGCGTCACGAGTGCGGAAACCGCTGCCCGACAGGCCATCCACACCGCCCTCTCCGGCCCCGCCGCCGGGGTGATCGGTGCTGTCAGCGTGGCTCACTCAGCTGGATTCTCCAACATCATCTCCATCGACGTCGGCGGCACCAGCGCCGATATCTGCCTGGTACGTGACCGCCAACCGGAGATCACCAAAGAGGCGAAAATCGGTCCTTTCCCCCTGAAGATTCCTATCATCGATATCAACACTATCGGGGCGGGTGGCGGCAGCATTGCCGAGGTGCTGGCGCCAGGCCGACTGGAGGTGGGGCCGCGCAGCGCCGGAGCGGAGCCAGGGCCGGCGTGTTACGGACACGGCGGCGAGGAGCCAACGGTGACTGATGCTAACTTGCTCCTCGGGCGCATTCCCCCATCGTTACTGGGCGGTGAGATTCCGTTGGATCGAGAGGCCGCCCGACAGATAATTCAGAAGCGGATTGCGCAACCCCTTGGGCTTGGCATCAACGAGGCTGCGGCAGGGATCATCGAGATCATCAACAATAATATGGCTCGCGCCATTCGGACCGTATCCATCGGACGAGGTCATGACCCACGCCAGTTTGTGCTGGTAGCCTTTGGCGGAGCTGGACCTTTGCATGCCTGCCGCCTCGCAGAGCTGCTCGACATCCCAGCCATCATCATTCCGCTGACTCCGGGCGTACTGTCGACGTCTGGCCTACTGAGCACCGATTTGAAGAATGATTATGTGCAGACCTGCTATCAGGAAGGCCCACAGTACGATGTGGCACGGATGACCGCGGTCTACGCTGATCTCGAAGCCCAGGGGCTCGCATGGCTACGGTCTGAGCAGGTGCCATCCGAGGCGCAACAACTCAGCTATGCGGCCGACCTCCGCTACGCGCATCAGAGCTTCGAGCTCACCTGTCCCATGCCTGCTGGACACGTGACACAAACGCTGGTGCAAGAGCTCGTGACGGCATTCCATCGCGAGCACCGACGGCTCTACTCCTACGACCTCCCAAACGCGCCGGTGGAGCTGGTCAACCTGCGGGTCACCGCGATTGGCTTGTTGCCCAAGCTTCAACCTCAGATTGCCAGCACTGCTGCGTCGAGTCTCGAGAGCGCCTTAGCAGAGGTGCGCCAGGTATATTTCGACCAGAGGGAAGGATTTGTCGATACGCCCTGCTATGCGCGCTCACGGCTAGCGCCGGGGATGACCTTCGAGGGTCCAGCCATCGTCGATCAAGATGATACGACGACGGTGATTTTCCCCGACTTCCACGCCAAAGTGGACCCCGTGGGCAATCTCATTTTGGCGCATCGGACCCAGTAACCGGGGATCCACACCTCGATGTTCCTGGTCGGACCCCCATGGCAATGTCACGAAGCTTATGCAAAGGGTGACTCTCCGCCTTTGGCAGGCTGATAGTATGGGTTCGTGCCGCTAGCATGGTCGGTTGAATCGACGACCTGCCGGATGCCAGGGACCTCTTCCGTAATCAGCGCCTCAATCCCCTGCTTCAGCGTCACATCTGCCATACCACATCCCTGGCACCCCCCGCCGAGGGCGACGTAGGCGATATCTTCTTTGACGTCGAGGAGCGTGACGTATCCCCCGTGGTCCGCCACGGCCGGATTGATGTGCTCGTCGAGCAGCTTCTGGATGGCGATGGCCTTGGGGTCAGTCCATTGTGTCTTCGGATTATGGATCCTGAAACCGCTTTGCTCGGGAGTCTCCACAAAGTCCAAGGTGGCCCCTTGCAGATTGGGCGCGCTCTCGGCGTCGATGATTACCCGGAAGCCGCCAGCATCGATCACGACATCATCAGCCGCTTGCTCGTCCTCACGCACGAAGCCGAGCTTATACTGAAATCCGCCGGGCCGCTGTCCGGCAATCGCCAGACGTAACGCGAGCCCCTGGCGCTCCTCATCCGCCAGGAGATGGGTAATATATTGTCCTGCGGCTTCGGTAATATTGATCATGTGTCTCTCCTTGACAAAAATTATGCTGTTTCTACGCTCAGTGCTCCAATAGGGGCAGCCTGTCAGCCCCAAGTGTCGCCGGGCTCACATGTTCCACCTGGGCAGGACGAGCCTCGGTAGGTGTGATCACGAATGTCAGCCGTCGATGCGCTTCGCGAAGCGCCAACTCGACGCCTGCGGGGGTTGAGTCGCGGGCGAAAATGAAGCCCAGATACCGCGATCCCTCTGGGAGAGGGACGACCTCTTGTCCGAGTGGGATGGTGATTCTGATATCCTCAATGCCTCCGACCTGCTTGGCATTCTCCTGGCCCGTCACCTGCCTTATGATACCAGCTTTTGGGATAGGAATCATCATGACGCCAGCCGCAGGCCTCTCGCGCTCAAAGATCTCCGTCTCAAGGCCGAGAGCATGTCGGAGAAGCAGTTCCTCTAGCGACAGCTCGTCACCAAAGTGCAGGGTACGGGAGCAGAGACCACCGATGGAGCGCGGGGCGATCTCCAGGGGCCATGGGCCGTGCTCATTTACCCGCAGCTCCGCATGAACCGGGCCGTGTTGAAGCCCAAGAGCGGAAGCGACCTCGGCCGTGCACGAGGCGATCTGGTCCTGAACCGCTGCGGATAAACGAGACGGCGTAACGTAGATCGTCTCCTCAAAGAACGGACCATCCAGCGGATCTGGTTTATCGAAGAGGGCTAACACGCGCAGCTGACCATGCGTCAGGAGTCCTTCCAAGGCGACTTCAGACCCAGGGATAAAGCGCTCGACGAGGATCTCTTGCGCTGATCGACGCCGGGAGACGGCGACGTCCGGCCGCTGCAGGATGGCCATCAGTCGATGGCAGGCGGCCGCAAACTGGCCGGGATCATCGACGCGGATGACGCCACGACTGGCCGATAAGGACAGCGGCTTGATGACACAGGGATACTCGACGCGGCGGGCCATCGCGACTGGGTCATCGTCGATGGGAAAACGCCAGAAGCGGGGGCAAGGGATGCCAGTTTCGGACAGGATCTGCCGCATCCGGTACTTATTGCGAGCGGCCGCCACCGCTTCGACCGGGTTATGCGGCAACCCCAGCGCTGACGAGGCCATCGCGGCCAGGATCACGCCGTCGTCATCGGCCGCCACGACGCCACCGATGGGATGAGCCTTGGCGAACTCGACGATGGTGCGGGTGGCTTCCTCGGGCGCCGCGAAGTCGAGGATGAGATGGCCGGCAGGATTGACCGCAGCCAGAGCCTGGGAACGCTCGGAGCCAACTGTCACCGGGATGTCCAGACGTCTCGCGGCATCAAGAAAGGCTTGAGCGCGATACGTCGTGGTAGTCATCAAAAGCAGCAGACGCTGCATGGCATGATTTCCTTCACGATATTTCCTGGTAGAGTGCCTCGCCCCGATGCAGACGCAGGGCGATGTGGTACGTCTGCCCCACGGCGCGGGGCGTTGGCGCGTGCGCGGCCAGATACCGGGCCATGCCGATCAGCACATGGCGTCCGGCGTCGGTGCCACGGCGCGCCTGGTACTGCTTGAACGCTGCATCGGCGATCTGGAATGCATGAAAGCCCGCATCCTCACGCAACATTGCATGGCCGAGGGTTGCCATCATCCCACGAGGATCGGCCCTGTCAGCCAGGTAGTTCGATACGAGCTGCGCGACCTCTTCGACTTGTTGCTGCACGTTCATGCGTTTCAGCACTTCAGCGCGGACTTCTTCGCCATTGACAGTCGTGCGCCCAGCCTCTGGAATATGTTGCGCTGGCATGTTCAGGAATCGATCCAGGTAGATGCTCATGGCGGTATCGAACACCCCCCGCACCAGCTCGATCGATGGCACACGCTGCAGGGCCTGATGCAGGGCATTGGCGGCGGTCAGTGTGTTGTGCACGGTCTCCCAGTCGCCGAACTCATTCGATGTATGAAAACGTGCCATGCGCACAAACGCGGCATGCGCCACGGCTGACCCCAAAGCCTCCGGCGACGCGCCCGCCCGTATCGCATCTTTGATGGCTTCCAGAATAGCCACCGGATCATCCCCGAGGATCGCCTCGACTAGCGCCTCTTCGCCCTGCCATGTGCCAGGGTTAGCCCTGCCCTGTGCATAGAGCGCCGGGAGTTCTTCGCGAGCAGCCCACACGAACGAGGCAAGATCGATGGGATGGCGCCAGGAATTGAGCTCCTGGCTGCGTCGAGCTGTGGCCATACCATGCACCAGGCTCGTCAACACCTGTCCTGCATGCTCCCAGCCGATATGATCGAGCAGTTCAAAAGCCTTATTGGCAAAGTCCACCACGTGCCCGCCGTCCAGGTAGAGGTGGTCGGTCGCGGCCGCAAAGATCATCTCGGCGATGGTCCTCGCCGGCAGCCCAAGGTCGATCGCCGTGCACAGGCAACGCTCCCCGCCCTCAGCGTTGCGTACATCGATGAAGTGCCGAAACCACTGCTTGAAGACCTCGGGACGCGTTTCGCCAGTCGGCAGCGGCGCAACCAGGAAGCGCGGTGGCTGACCGGAGCATTCGCGGGCGATATGCAGCAGGCCGTGATATAAGGCGCGCGGCCGGTCTTCATCCGCGAGATGCGGCAGCATATTGGCGACGCAGGTCAAGATGCTCATGGCCGGCCCCCAGCCCTCGGCCGAGTATGCCATGCCAAAGTGCGTGCCGATCTGGAGCGCAACGCGGTGATCGGCACCTGCCGCCTGCAAACCGAGCACGGACTTCGCAATGACCAGGCGAATGGTGTGCTCCAGTCCCTCGCGCAGGCGGGTGGACCAGTGCTGAATGGGATCGCGCGGCGGCGGTGAGGGATTTACCCAGATCTCGCCGTCAACGATACTGACGGGAAAGGCGCGCACGTCATCGGCGAAGGGGTCAAAAGTCCCGCCGCTCGCCAGGTCGAAGCGGGCATGGTGCCAGTGGCAGGTGAGAATGCCGTCTTTGACCGTCCCTCGATCCAGAGGGAATCCCATATGAGGACAGCGGTTATCGACGGCATAGACGTGACCATCGTGGTAATAGACGGCAATGACATGGCCGCCGCCGGTTACTACCATACAGCCGCGTTGCTTGAGCTCATTCAGGGGCCCAACTTTGATGAGATCTTCACCGACTGCAGCCGTCCCCGAGAATCTCCTGGCGTCGAGCTTCCCGTCCATGCTCATGGCGTTGCTCCTCTCTCTTCAGGGAGAGCCACGTTCCGGTTTTCCCAATCGCCGACTGCTTGACACCTTTCTGTTCTGCTCCAAATAGCCCTGAAATGCAAGGGGAAATTGCTATGCTGCCGCCTCAGTGATGGCAGCCTCGGGCGGGGATATCCCAGATAGCTTCGACGACGCCGCGGCGTACAGCGATGTACTGATCCCAACGATTGACCATGATATCCTGCTGGCCGCTGTAGAGAAGGAACCGATCGCCCACCTTGAGCGGTGTGGTGCCATCGGTGCGCAGCACGATCTGTTCGGGATGCAGCGCCTCAACGCTGACGCCAGGCATCCCCTCGACCTCAGGGAGCACTCCTCCCGGCGATCCCAACGCCCTCACGCCTACGTCACCGATGACGACCCCAGCACGCGGCGTACTGATGATTGTCCCCAGGATTTTGGCAGCGATCTGGAACTCGCGCATATAATCATACGAATGCGACATCAATGCATAGGTGCCGCCTTCCACCTCAGTCACCCCTGGGATGTCTCTGGCCACGTCGTAGGTCCATGATTCACCGGTGGACACAACCTCCACCGGAATGCCAGCGGCTTCGATAGCATCCTTCACATCGAGGCACATCTGAATGAAGCGTCGGCCCTCGATCAGGCGCGTTTCCTTATTGGGTCGTCCCGGGACGGTCTGATGGCTCATCACCCCCTTGAAGGCGATGCCTGGAAGGGTGGTGGCCAGCTTGGCGAGATTCACTCCCTGAGCAATCTGCCGTATCCCGGCGCGGTGCATCGAGGTATCGACTTCGATGACCACGCCAATGGTGACACCATGCGCCTGGGCTACCTCTGAGAGCTCTTGCAGATTGCGTGGATCATCGATGGCGACTCTGAGATCGGCATGCTTGGCCAGGGCGCAAAGACGCTCGATCTTGTCGCGAGCGACCACCTGATTGGCGATGAAGATGTCGTTAATGCCGCCTTCCACCATCACCTCCGCCTCGGCCACCTTGGCAGCGCACACCCCACCCACGGTGCCCCCGGCGCGCATCTGCATATGGGCCAGGATTGGGCTTTTGAGATTTTTGATATGCGCTCGCATCTTACATGGGCGATTACGGTAGGAGTCAGCGATCAGTCGAAAGTTGTCCTCAAGAGCGTCCAGATCGATCAGCAGGCACGGGGTGTCGAGGTCCTTGATGTGGGTTCCAGGTAAGGGGCGATAATGATCCATCGGCAGTCTCCTTCAAGAGAAGGCATTCAGAACTGAGAGCTGAAACCACAAATGTACACAGATGAACACGGATAATTTGTGTGGGCCCGTATCCACCCGCGGTTGCCCCCCAGTCCTCAGCACTCATCACTCAGCACTATCTTTTAGCGGTATCGTCCGCGGGCTGCCACATCCCACACCACCTCGAGCATACCATCCCGCACGGCGTGGATATAGTCGTAGAGGTTAACGCACGTGCCGATGTCCCATGGTGTGAGCCAGATCTTGTCGGCCAGTGCGACCTGGCTGTCGCCCTCATCCTGTAGGCGCAAGCGGCCATGCTCAGCACTCAATGCTACCACTGTGGCACCGGGCACATCCTGTGCGACCGGTAGACCGGTATCAATCCCGACGGCCTTCTGTCCGGCATCGACGATGACGGTTCCGGGTTCAGGACGGCTGGTCACGGTGGCCATTACTTTGGCGGCGGGTTTGAACTGCGGACTCGACTGGGCATAGCGTTGATCCATCAACACATAGGTCCCGGCGAGAACCTCCGTGACACCCGTCATGCTGCCGGCGATCTCGTAATTGTATGTGCCGCCCACGCTGACCATCCGCACGGTGAACCCTGCCTTCTCTATCATCTCCCGGCTGTCCAGCGTTTGTTGGATCCACTGCCGTGACTCAGCAGCCAACTTCCCGGGGTCTTCTGTGGGCGTTGGGCCCTCGCGGGTCATGAGTCCAGCAAATGCCAGATGTGGTGCCTGGCGCACCAATCTGGCCAGATCCAGCACCGGCTGGCCTGGCTCAACTCCACAGCCGTTGCCGTGGGTATGGATGTCCACCACCACGTGCAGCGTCACCCCATGTGTGCTGGCGGCATGGGATAGATCCTGGACATTCTGTGGT
>JBKPCR010000537.1:0-9645 GCA_046727435.1 bacterium
GGTGTGTTGGGGCGCGGGTGATGGGCCGGGCGGTGATGAGTGAACCAAGCGGGGAGACATACAACCGACGTAAGCGATGTGTAAGGAAGACTGTTGCGCTCAAGTTTATGGACAGCCACCCAAGAGAGTGTATGAAGCCGAACAATGGCCCTTTCCCCAGAATGTCTTATGCTGGGGAAAGGGCCATGAATGGACTCCTGGCCAACGCGCTTCGCGAAAAATTTCCGGTGTTTGTGGCCGGTGAGTCTAACTGGCACCTCATGACAGCTTCTCTCTATTAGGGCCAAGACGCGCTGCTCTCCCTTTGCTGCCTTGCAGGGGGCTGTTGCCTGAGCTGGCCGCTCCCATGAATTCGCCCCAAGTATCCAATAGTATCCGTAGTCGTGGGTGGGCTTGACTCTCCTGCTTGATCTGCTAT
Source organism: bacterium (assembly GCA_046727435.1). Lineage (GTDB taxonomy): Bacteria > Tectomicrobia > Entotheonellia > J063 > CAVPRW01 > CAVPRW01. Next base: position 419 of record JBKPCR010000537.1, read on the forward strand.
AGTTGGTGCGCTTCGCCTTTCCTCAACTGCCAATGCCCTCTGATCTTGAGGCTGTGACGGCCAAGGAGCGAGTCTGTGAGGAAACGGAACGCGAGTCTCTCCTCTTTTTCCGAACATCCTGCCCTGCCGGTGCTCCCGGCCCAATCGCGATTCCTCGTGCGACCGAACTGCTGATCCACCCCCCTATCCTCTCTGATGTCCACGACCGGGGAGGTCCCGCTCCCCCGACGTTCTGCGTCATCGTGGAGACGACGCCCGCATGCCCCACGGCAGGGCGGCCGCTGGCAGGAGACCATCCCGCTGCTGCCGCGTACCATCGCTTTCTCTGAGGTCCTGCTGATGCTGTGGGTCTGCGCCCATGCGATCCACTCCCGCGCAGCCTCTCACGCCTAATGCGCGTCGATCCACATATACCTGCGATCCGTCGGGGAGGGCCCTAGGAGGTGTCGCTGATGGAGGTGCGCCGCCTGCGCGCGCCGTGGGCGCCCCGGGTCCAGACATGACAGGCAGCCGTGCTCATAGGTGGCGAATCGTGTTGCGTCGCTCGGTGATCCATGTCGCAGTGCCCTTGCACAGGAAGGAAGTCAGATGGCACAGATCTCCCCGCATACCAAGCCCAACCGTGATCTGGTCGTGTTTGTGCTCAGAGTTGGTCTGCTCGTCTCGTCTCTAGGACGCGCCGTGGCTGACTTTGGCGATGCCCTGCCAGGGTTGACCCCCGAGGACCAGCGGGCCTTTGAGGAAGGCCTCGAGGAGTTTACAGAAGAGGAGACGGTCGAAGAGGGGCTCGGCCCCGTCTTCAACGATGTCTCGTGCGCCGCGTGCCATAGTTCGCCGGCGGTCGGTGGGGATTCGACGGTCGTCGAGACCCGCTTCGGCACTCTCGATAAAAAGCAGTTCGATCCGCTCATCTCCGGCGGCGGGTCGCTACTGCAAACCGACGGCATCGGGCCGGCCCAGGGCTGTCCCACGGGTGAGACGCTCCCCCCCAATACCACCATTGTCGCGGGGCGGAAAACCACGCCGCTCTTCGGGGCTGGGCTCATCGAAGCCATTCCCGACGACCAGCTGCGCCAGCTCGCGGATCGGCAGCCGTCAGCCATCAAGGGGCGCGCGCATCAGGTTCAGGAAGCGTTCAGCCCGCAGACGAGGGTGGGGCGCTTCGGGCACAAAGCGCAGGTGGCCACGCTCCTGCAGTTTTCGGGCGATGCCTACCTCAACGAGATGGGGATCACGAGCCCCAACTTCCGGCTGGAAAATTGCCCGAACGGGGATTGCAGCCTCTTGTCGCGCTGCGACCTCACACCTGACCCCGAGGACAACGGCGAGGGCGTCGAGGCCTTCGCGGCTTTCATGCGCCTGCTGGCACCGCCGCCGCGTGGCGCAATCACGCCTCAGGTGCAGGCCGGCGAGCAGGTCTTCTCGCGCCTCGGCTGTGCGGGGTGTCACGTCCCGACGTGGACGACCGGCAGCTCGCCCATTGCCGCCTTGAACGGCAAGCCGTTTCAGCCGTACAGCGATTTCCTGTTGCACGACATGGGGCCGTTGGGCGATGGGATCGAGCAGGGCAAGGCCGGTGGGACGGAAATGCGGACCATGCCGCTGTGGGGTCTGCGCGAGCGGAAGTCCTTCTTGCATGATGGACGGACCCGTAGCCTCACCGAGGCTATCGGGGCGCACGCCGGGCAAGCGCAGGCCGCCAGGGAGCAGTTTGAGGCGTTGAGTGGCCCTGAAGTGCGGCAGCTCCTCGAATTTCTCGAGTCGTTATAGCGAGTGCCCCGTCCAGGGCGGCAGGTCGGAGTCGCGAGAGCCGACACCCCGGCAGTAGAACAGAAAAGGCGCTCCCGACGGGGCAACCCTCGCCAAACTTGATGCTGGTGGCGGATGGCCTAGCATGGCCGGCACGCGCTGAGGTGTCCTGGCCGACTCTAACGCAAGAGTGCGGCTTGATGAATTCGCCACCAGTATCAAGTTTGGCGAGCTTTGCCCATACAATATACCTGAGGCAGAGAGGCATAGATGGCAATGGAAACGCATAACCAAAAGTGCCCATGAGCCCACTGAATGTGAAAAGCTAAACTCTGATGTCCTACCGGGTCTGAAATCCCCGGGCAATTCCAGGCGTTAGTTGCACGCGGGGAGAACCTGGTTGTACGTGATGCATTCTTACCGCGCAGGAGCTGCACAAGTAGGAAAGATAATCTGACAACGCCACCAAAATTTCACCTGCGCTTGTCACAGACGTAACACACACCCGGTATATCACACCTCACAGTTTTCCTCCCGGCAGGGGCTACCTGACGGCGCACCGTCGAGTGGCACCCTCCATCGACATTGGCGTTGTGACAGCCGGAGGTAAAAGACGCGTATGGCCACCACCCCCCCTCGCCTCAATTCTCCCATCCTCGGGCTGACACTGGCCCTGGCGGCAGCACTCATGGTGCTCCTAGGCGCCGTTACGTTTGCCCGTGCGTTTACCATGTCCCCCGCGGACGTGTTCATCAACGAGATCCACTATGACAATGACAGCACAGATGCCAATGAGGCCATCGAGATTGCTGGCCCGGCGGGAACAGACCTCTCGGGGTGGACTCTGGTGCTCTACAACGGCCCCAATGGGCAATCCTACAACGTACGAGCCCTCAGCGGCGTCATCCCTGATCTGCAGAACGGGTTTGGCACCCTGCTCTTCACCTACTCAGTGAATGGCATCCAGAACGGTTCCCCCGACGGCGTCGCGCTGGTCAATGGCGATACGCTCGCGCAATTCCTCAGCTATGAAGGCAGCTTTACTGCCGTGGGTGGCCCCGCTGATGGAGTGGCCAGCACGGATATCGGCGTCACCGAGACCGGCTCAGAGCCGCTTGGTCAGTCACTCCAGCTCCGTAGTAGCGGTAGCATCTACCAGGACTTCACCTGGGCTGGCCCCTCTCCTAGCTCTCCCGGGACGGTCAATGCCGGACAGACGTTCCAGCTCTCTGCGAATGCGCCGATCGTGACGACCTGCCCGACCGAACTCATCACGACCGCGGGCACGCCGGCAATAGTCGAGATCAGCGCCACCGACAGCGACAGCACCGTCAATAGTGGCGTTATCACCAACGGCGGAGCCGTCGGCATCACCCTGGATGGTTTTATCCCCGCCCCCGGCGACGGCGGTGTGGCGGGGGCAACGCTTCAGGTCAGCGACGCCATCGAGGCGGGCATCTATCAGGCGACCATCACCTTTGGCAACAACGACCGTCAGAGCGCGTCGTGTACCGTGGCGGTCCTGGTGGCCGTTCCTGCGCCGGTTTATACAATCCAGGGCGCGACCACTGACCTGAGCACCCTGACCTCGCCGCTAGAAGGTGATCTGGTAACGACCGAAGGCGTGGTGACCGTGGTGCTGGCCAATGGCTTTTTCATACAAGATCCCATCGGCGACGGCGACATTGCGACCTCAGATGGCCTCTTCGTCTTCACCGGCAGTATACCGACTGTGTCACCGGGCGACTTGGTGCGCGTGTCGGGCACTGTAATCGAGTTCCGGCGCAACGACCGGCCGAATGACTTGACCCTCACTCAAATCAGCAACCCCGGCCGCCAGGTCAGCGTCATTGGGAGCGTGCCGCGGCCGACCCCGGTGGCGATCGATGCCCCCGATGAGTTGATCAACCCGGACGGCATTGTCTACTGGGAGCGACTCGAGGGCATGTACGTCGAGCTGGACCGCCCCGTCGTGGTCGGTTCGACCGCCAGAGTGCCGGCATCGTCGCCCGGCCTCACCGAATTTTACGTGGTGGCAGGACCCGATGCTGTGCCAGGCAGCGGGTTCCGACCACGCGGTAACATCCTGGTGCGCGACCTGCCGGGCGACGACGTCGATTACAACCCCGAGCGCCTGCTGGTCGATGACGAGAGCCGCATTGGTGGCGGCAATAACGCCCGCATCGTTGAGGCCGTTGCCGAGCCGTTCCAGGTCGCCGTGGCCGTCGGCGATGCCTTTACAAGACTCATCGGCGTCATCGACTACCAATTCAGCCAATACCGTCTGCAGCCTGATGTCGACCCGGAGTCTCTGCTGGCTTCCCGGCAGGACAAGCCGGGGGTGGGTATCGACCCCGTGCGCCCCCCCAAGGATAGCGAGGTCAGCATTGCCTCGTTCAATGTGGAGAATTTCTTCGACGCGGTAGACGACCCCGACAAGGCCGATAGCCCGATCTTGACCGCCGAAGAGGTTGAGATCAAGGCGGCCAAGCTGACGCTCGCCATTGCCGATGAGTTGCGCTGCCCGGACATCATCGTCCTCGTCGAGATAGAGCAGGCATTAGTAATCAACGGCGACGCCGACGGCCACGTGCCGGGTACTGAGGTCACCGCGTTGGTGCCGAGGCTGGCAGCCCGTGGTTGTCCCTACAGAGCAGTGAGCCGGGAGGCCAGCGATGATCGCAGCATCGAGGTGGGCTTTATGTACCGCACCGATCGTGACATCACCCTCAAGAGCTACTACTTGACCACCGAGGGCGATGCCGACACGCAGGAGAAGGAGGACGAAAACCACGTCTTCGATGGCCAGGGGGATTTCCCGGACAGCCGCGAACCGCTGGTGGGCGAGTTCGAGATCAAGAAGCGGCCGTTCATCGTCATCGGCAACCATTGGAACTCCAAGGGTGGGGACGGCGCGCTCTACGGTGCCACCCAACCGCCAGTGCGAAGCAGCGAGGAGCAACGCAAACTGCAGGCCACCTACCTGCGCGAGTACCTCGACGAGATTGTCTTCGCCGCCGATCCGGAGGCCGCCGTGGTCGTCGCAGGGGACCTCAACGACTTTCCATTCCCAGAGCCCGGTGAAGGTGTTGACCCGCTGACGATCCTCAAGGGCAGGGGGTCGACCAGGCTCACCAATCTGATCGAGCGCGTGCCCGCCCGAGAGCGCTATACATTCATCTTCGAGGGCAACTCACAGGTGCTCGACCACGTCCTGGTGAGCAAGGCCGTGCTCGATGCCGTCGACGCCATTGATATCGCGGCCTTCAATGCCAATTACGGCACCCTATACGAGGAGGACATCAGCACCGCCGCCAGCTCGTCCGATCACAATCCGCCGGTGATATGGTTAATACAGTCGAAGTTCGAGAAAAAGTAAAGGAGGGGCTATGGACGATGCCTTTATGCAACACGGTGCCTTTAGCTGGTGTGAATTGATGACGACAGACGTGGCCGCCGCCAAAGGGTTTTATAGCGAATTACTGGGTTGGAGCATAACAGAGAGGCCCGTTGGCGACACCCCATACCACATCATTTCCATTGGAGGGCGTGAAATCGGCGGGATCGCCATGATTCCGCCGCGCGCTGCGGGGGCGTTTCCGTCCTGGGGGGTCTATGTCACCTGTGACGACGTCGATGCGATAGCCCAAAAAGCCCAAGAATTAGGCGCCAGAACCATTGTGCCACTGACGGACATTCCCGACGTCGGTCGCTTCTATACGTTCCAAGACCCGCAAGGCGCGGTTTTATCAGTGATTAGCTATGTCAAAAAGTCTGCAGAGTAGGCCGGCGAGAGTCGACATGAGCCCTCACCATGCATCAAACGAAGTGGCACACGTTCATGTCGTCTCTGACAGGTCTATGCACGGCGCCCACACCTATCATCGTGTGGTTGCTTGCGGCGATGCTCCTGACCACAGGGGCATCGGCCGCGCCGAAGGTCATCCTCATTTAACTCGATAGGTCCACCCCTCGGCTCATCAACCAGTATATAGCAAGCGGTGTACTGAGATGGGACGAGGGGATAGGGCTCTTCGCAACATCAACATCGCTCCATCACTCACTGCATCTAGCCATACCACGGTCGCTATTATCATGGCACATCGATAGGGGCAACAACATCTTACTCAAAGGTGCGCGTGAGAGAGGAAAGTGTCAAGTATTCGATAGCTTTGGATTTTTCGAACCACAGGTGCTCGCGGGGTGCAGGCGCAAAAGGCCGTGTATTCTTCCGATCCGTCACGAAAGAATTTGCGAACGTCTCACCCACTTTTTACGCCCCCTTAACGCGACGTTAACGATACCTCCCTATTCTCGGAGGTGGTCGTTCCCCGCCGGTGCGGTTCGGTCGTACATGTGCATTGGTGGTGCAAAATTCGACAATGGGTAGCGGAACGTCAATGACTGACGAGCCCCAAAAACCTCTGACAGAGCAGGTGCGATGGAACGCTTGTGAGCACTCTCGAACAACGAAGTGACATGAGCATCCGCATACGTGAGCGTGTGAAAATGGCCCATAGCACTCCTGTCGTGCTCGGGCTGCGAGGCATTGACAACGGCTGCTGGTGCGAAAACGTGAGCGTGGCGAGCCAGCGCAGCAGGCCATTTCTCCATGCCCTGGTTTGCTGATCCAGCAAAATGGAGTGTTGGACGGGAGTCAGTGTCCTTTGACACCCCAGATTGTTTAGCTCTGATGATTGAAAATGAAGCTGATGGCTGTCACTGAATGCCAACCTTGCCAACGGAGGACATCTCGTGCGACTGATGCCGAACACCCTAACGCTCGTGGCTGCCATGATGGCGCTGTCCGCACTCGGCCTGACCGCACATGCGGCGCAAAGTCCCGTGCAGCTCGGTCCTCGCCCATTCTACCTAGTCGACCAGCTGGACGAAGGCGAGCTCAAGAACAAACTTGCGGCATGCGTTGCCAACATTGACAGGTATACGCCTCACGACTTCTCGATTGGGCATCGCGGGGCGGCCCTGCAGTTCCCAGAGCATACCAAGGAGGCCTACGAAGCGGGCCGTCGGATGGGGGCAGGCATCCTCGAGTGCGATGTGACCTTCACCAAGGATGGCGAGCTCGTGTGCCGTCACGCTCAGTGCGACTTGCACACCACCACGAATATCCTCGTTACTGACCTCGCCAGTACATGGCGAGTGCCCTTCACCCCAGCCGCGTTCGACGCGAGCGACACGCGGGTGAAGGCCGCCACAGCGCTGTGCTGTACCACCGATATCTCCTTAGAGGAGTTCAAGAGCCTCAAAGGGAAGATGGACGCGTCCGACCCGAACGCGACCACCGTTGAGGCATTCGTCAGAGGCACCCCGAGCTTCCGGACTGACCTCTATGCCACCGGTGGCACTCTGCTCAGCCATCAGGAGAGCATCGAGCTCATTGGCAGCTTGGGAGCGAAGTTCACACCAGAGCTCAAAGGCATCGATCGGGACAGCCAGGGGAACCCTCTCGTCGCGGAAAACGAGGGGTTCGGCGCGTCCGGCCTGGACCAGCGGAGCTACGCGCGCAAGATGATCCAGGAGTACATCGACGCCGGCATCGATCCAAGCCAGGTCTTTGCCCAGTCGTTCAACCTTGCCGACGTGCTCCAATGGATTGACGAGTTCCCGACATTCGGCCTGCAGACCGTGTACCTCATCAGCGAAAATCCGCAGGACAAACTCGCGGGCCGGGTAAGCGACATCCAGCAAAATCCGCCGACGTTGGAGGCGTTCCTCGAGGTCCGGAATATAGGGGTCAATATCATTGCGCCGCCCATGCCCGTCCTTCTCAAGGCCAGCGCGGACGACACACAGATCACGCCTTCCGAGTACGGCAAACGCGCCAGGCAGGCGGGCTTCGACCTGATCTCCTGGACGACGGAGCGCTCTGGTCGCATCGTGGAGAACGTGCTGGAAGGCGGCGAGACCTTCTACTACCAGACCACGCTCGACGCCTTCAACAACGATGGCGATATCCTGCGCACCATTGATGTGCTCGCCCAGGATGTCGGCATCATCGGCCTGTTCTCGGACTGGCCGGCCACGACCACCTTCTACGCTAACTGCCTGAAATAATCGTCCCGTCCCTGGGACGCGACAGAGCCCGGCTGCGGTGAGTGGCCGCCGCGATGCCAGCGCGGATGGCCCTCCGCAAAAATACACGACCGTTCACCCGCCTGGAGGATTCGCGCTATGAGTAACCTGACCCGAAGGGAATTCCTGAAGTTCATCGGCGCCTCTGGCGCCATCGTGGCCATGGGCTCCCTCGCCACGCTGCGCGAGGCACACGCGTTCGGCTTGTGGTTCACGCCGGTGCGCCTCCCGAGCCCGCTGCCGATCTACACGATCAGCGCGAGCTGGCTCGCGACCGGCCTGAACGGCACGGGGGAAAAGCTACTCGCGAGCCCGACGGCCGAGCTTCCGACTTACGAGGTCGTCGACGATGTGATCGTGCCGCCCGAGTACGAGCGCTACATCATCGTGCAGTGGGGCGAGCGCGTCTATCCGAACGCGGACGACTACTTCGGGTTCAACAACGACCATACCGGCTATGTCCCGATCCGGGGGTCGTAAGACGGTCTCCTGGTGATCAACCACGAGTACACGTCGTACCCGTTCCACCAGCTCTGTCCGGGTGTGAACACCGGCTTCGGAAACGTCGATCCCGGGCCTGGGAACCGGACATTCGAGGCCGCCACAGGCCTGGTACTACCGAGCAAAGCCAACATTTTCGACCTGACGCCCGAAGAGAAACGGCAGCTCTACGGGGAGCAGTGCTACAATGTGGGCCTGTCGGTGCTCCGCGTGAAGCGCCAGCACTTCCGAAGCAAGCTCGACGTCGTCTCGGGCGACGAGCATAACCGCCGCGTGCACCTGCTCTCCGGGCTTGCGGTGAACCAAGACCGCACCGACGGGTACCAGAACATGCTCGGTTGGGGCCCGACACCACATGAATCAGGTGACGACGATTACCTGGTCGGCACCGGCCCGGCCGCCAGCCAGGTGTTCGACCTCAGCTCCGACGGCCTCGGCAACAAAATCATCGGCACCGGTTTCAACTGTTCCGGCGGCACCACCCCCTGGGGCACAGTCCTCAGCGCCGAGGAGAATTTCCAGGGCAGCGTCGCACGATTCACCTCGGGCCCCAACCTGGACCAGATCAACCTTGCCAGCTCGTTCTACATCGGCGTCCAAGAAGAAGTGGCGCCCGACGGGACGCAGCTCGGCTACATCGCGGACACGACTGGCGCCGAGTTCGGCCAGGTCGGCGAGAAGTACGGATGGCTGGTGGAGATCGACCTGCGCAATCCCGGCTCTCGGGTCAAGAAGCACACCTCCCCCTTGGACGGAATCGTGGCATATTGTTGTGTTGGACCAACAACGGGCAGAGGCCAACGAATATCCTTGCTAAAGGAGCCCAGCGGCACGAAGGTCGAGCCGTAAAAAGTGAAATCCAGCAGCCCATCGGACCGCTGCTC
>JBKPCR010000538.1:0-25345 GCA_046727435.1 bacterium
AACTGCGCCACGTTGTCTACCGTCACATTGTACTTGGTCACGGCCGCGAAGGGCTGCACGTGGTCGATTTCCTGATAGTGGTGGCGGTACTGCTGCATCGAAGTCGCGCGGCCGGTCAGGGCGATGACGGGTGACCCGGCGAGGTACGCGTCCTGCAGCCCGGCAGCCAGGTTGGCGGCGCCGACGTTCTGGGCCATACAGATTCCGGCCCGATGGGCGGCCCGGGCGTACCCATCGGCCATATATGCGGCGGCCTTCTCACCGTGGGTCATGATGCGGCGGATGCCCGCCTTCTCCATCTCGACCAGCGCCCTGGTCACCACCATGGGCATATAGAAGGCATGCGTCACCCCGTAGGCCTGCATCATTTCGACCGTAAACTTGGCTCCGGTCATCCGTGGCATAAGGTGCCCTCCCTTGATAAGTGTCATCGGTTCGCCCGCTCCGGATGGGCGGGTGCATGCCATCCCCGGACGCTCCCTGTGGCCTGCACCATGCTGGTGCGTCCCACGGGCCGGTTGTTTCGCGCATCATACTCCCGGCCCAGAAATATGACAAGTCTCTGCTGGGAGTAGTGCTATCTATGTAACGCTGGGGCTTTCGTTAGATTATAATGGCATATGAAGTAACTTGATGGAACCGAAAGGGGAGGAAGGCTCTGGTGGACGCAGGGAGTAATTGGTGTGATTATGGTATAGTAAATGGATAGCTGACAGACTGGAATTTTTCGCCAGAAGGGCTGTGAGGATGATCCGATGGAAGTGACGATCCAGGTACCCGAAGATGTTGCCCACCAGATACAGGAGAAGTGGGGACAGGACATCCCCCGCCATGTCCTGGAAAGCGTGGCGCTGGAATGTTTCCGGAAGCGGATCCTTGGGGAATCGCAACTTCGACGGCTCTTGGGTTTTGAGACCCGGTTTGAGGTCCACGCGTTTTTGAAGCAGCATGAAGTCCCCTTGTATACCCTGGAAGACCTCGAACACGACCGCAAAGCTCTCGACCGACTTGGGCTCTAATGCTAGTCATTGCTGATGCCTCACCGCTTCACTACCTCATCCTGCTGGAATCAACCGACATTCTCCCCGTCCTATTTGGCCGTATTGTGATTCCGCGGGCTGTGGCGGAGGAGTTGCAGCACCGGCAGACCCCCGCTGTGGTGCATGTCTGGATGGCTACCCCTCCCGCCTGGCTGAGCATCCAGGACGTGAGCACAGCTTCGGAAGGCAACCTGGCGCACCTCGACCCAGGGGAACAGGAAGTAATCAGGTTGGCCCAGGCACTTCATGCCGATTTGGTCTTGATGGATGAATGGGAGGGACGGCGTGAAGCGGTGCGGCGTGCACTGACGGTCACCGGCGTTCTGGGCGTCCTGGAACGGGCCGCGCAGCACGAGTTGTTGGATTTACCCTCCACACTGACGCGCTTACTAGCGTCGAATTTCTATGCTCCTGCCAACCTAATCCGTGACATGCTAGCCCGCGATGTTCGCCGGAAATCCCGGCCCCCACCTGACAGCCGTTGAGGACCAGGCCCCATTGTCGCATGTTAGAGCATGAAACAGGCCCTGTCCCTCCAAGAGAGGGTGTCCTCCTTTTCCTACTGCTTAACCCTGCTCTATGCTTGGGGCTCAATGTCCCTTGGCTTCCTGCATAATCGGGGTCTTACGCGAATGGCATTAAGTTAGGACAAGCCAAAAATGGAGGCCAGAGTAAATTCAGATACTTACAGTTCGACAACTTCGCGATTTCGACTCTGTTTCGGGCTTAACTTAATGCCATTCGGCCAAGAGCCCCATTAGGTTGAACAAGCCGGCTAATCCTACCCCGAAGGAGGGAACAGCCTAACCACTCAGCAGCGAGACCTCCTCAAAACCCAGGAGACGGGCATTGTATGTGGGGATACCTCCGCCTCTCTGGCAGGAAAAATCTTTGGTGGGCAGGTAATCGAAGGATCTGATTCCCTCAGGACAGTGGGGGTGTCAATAATGGTTTTCCTGCGGGGTGGTCATAGACTTCTTACCCAAACAACTCATCCACCGCCATCCGCCACCTTGGCACCGCAGGTTCTGCATCCGCAATGTCGCCGCGCCGGAAGATCAGCGGGTTGTCTGGATCGCTCGCCTTATAAGACTTAATCACATCGGGACTCAATAAATCCACGTCCCACACCACCACCGTCCCACAGGCGAAATAGTCAGCACGTTTCTCCCGCATGGCCCGCTCGGCTGCTGGGCCGTAATCGTACTCGCTGCGAACTTCGACAGCGAACACGGGCGCACTTTCGAGAAACCGCATGCCCGCGCGGGGACCAAGGTGATAGGCCGCATCTGGACTGAACGATTCGCGGTGGGGGAGGTCTACTTTAAATCCCGTGCCATCGCCGTATGCCGACCCCTGCCCGGTATGCCGTTCATATTGCCGAAGACTCATCGCAATACTCAGGCTCGCTCGACTCGGATCATCCCCCGACGGCGGCATCTCGACGATCTCCCCGTTGACCAGCTCTGCCTTGCCCTCTACCTTGTAGAGATCTTCTATCGTGGCGCGTGGTTTGGTGCTCATCGTGGAGCCTCCTGTTTTTGTGACGCTCGTCGATACCACTGGCATTGTATCCGGTTCTCCTCTCTCCGTGCCACCCCGACTAGCCGGCGTCGTGAGCCCGTCAGGGAGAAAAATGCTGTCGCATCGTACAGCTTCGCGCTCACCATTCCTTCGACAATCCGTTCGATATCACGCGCCCCGTGGAGTACCCACTCGATGAAAGCAGAACGGGCCATGGTGCAGAAGCCTATGATCCAGCGGCGCGCAGGTTTCTATACTGCGTTGTACGCCTCGGCGTTGGGGACATCCCAGTGAGACGCTGTTGGGCTATCGGTCACAATTTTTCCTGAGACCCTATGTCCCCAGGTCCTCCAGCAACGCCTTGGCCTCCTGGAGGTCGGGGGTGTCAAACCCCTCGGTGAACCAACTGTAGATCGGTGCGAGTAACTCCCGCGCTTCGGCACGCTTGTCCTGCTGCTGCCAGAGCCGACTCAGGCTCATGGCGGCACGCAGCTCCCACGACTTCGCCCGCTGGCGGCGGGCCACGGCGAGGGCCCGGTGAAAACACGCTTCCGCTTCCTGCACTTTTTGGCTTTCGCCTGCCTGCGCTAGCAGGAGCTCCCCCTTGAGCCGATACAGTTCCGCTTCCCACCCACGCTCCCCAGTGCGGTCCACGGTCGTCAGCGCCTCGGCCAGCAGGGACAGCCCCTCTGCGGGCTGGCCTATGCTCCCATACGCCTCGGCCAGCAGGGCAAGATTATAGGGTCGGCTTTGCTCGGCCCCCGTGGCCCGGTGGGCAGTCAGACCCTGGCGCATCTGCGCCGTCCCTTCTGTCCCTTGTCCCTGGGCAGCGAGCGCCCAACCCCGCACGATTGTCGCCAGTGCCACCTGCTGTGCAAACCCCTGCTCGGTCGCGAGCGCCATCAGCGCCTCTGTCCGCTCGTCCGCGGCTTGTTGCTCCCGGCGGAATTGATGCAGCGTTGTTGCAAAACGCAGGGCATTTGCCAGACTGGGGGGGTGCGCCAAGGCGTGGGCTAGGGTGAGCGCCTCTCGCATGCTCTGTAGGGCCTGGTCCGGATAGCCGAGGAGCCACAGAGACCAGGCCCCATGGGAGAGGCAACACACTCCAGGGTCATGGCCGCCGTAGAGCAGGGCGTGAGCGCGGTGTTGCTGGGGATCGTAGAGGGCCCTCCCCTGCTCCAGGTGGACTCGGGCAGCGGCAAACTCTCCGCTCCACAACAAGGTGCCCCACAGCGCATGGTGGGCCTCCAGGAGGAGCGCTGCGTCATGGACCTGCTGGGCCAGGCTCAGGAGCTGCTCCCCCAGCGCCTGTGCCCGCTGGTACTCGCAGCGGGCATTATAAAGTCGCCAGAGACCCCACAGCACCGGGAAGAGCTGTGGAGTTTCCCCCACCTGCTGGCATAGCTCCTGCGCCCGGGCGTAGACCTGTTCCACCGCCGGGGATCCAGGACCCCTGGTGACCACTAGCGCCGGGCCAAGGGCAAGCTGCAAGTACAGTTCTTGCTGGCGGTGCGTAGGGGTGTCCGGCAGGGTCTTCAGCACCTCTACGCCCTTACTGAGGTGGATGATCGCTTCGGCGTATGCCGAGCGTTCCATGGTGCGCTGCCCAGCCTTCTGCCAGTACCCCACGGCCTGCGCTGCGAGGCCGGCCTCGGTGTAGTGATGCGCCAGCAGTTCAGGCTGCGTCTCCACCGTCTCGGGACGCGCTTCCAACGCCTGCGCAAGCTGCTGATGGTAGCGTTGCCGCGTGCTCGTCAGTAACGACTGATAGGCCACCTGCTGGGTCAGGGCGTGCTTGAAGGTATAGGCGCGCTCTGGAAAGAGGTGCGTCTCGTAGAGGAACTCGGCGGCTTGGAGGTGCGACAGGCCGCGATGCAGCGCTGCCTCGGGCAGCTCAGCAATGGGCTGCAAGAGAGTGAGAGCCACCTCGGTGCCGATGACCGCAGCGGCCTGTAGGAGCCGTTTCTCCTCTGCAGGCAGCCGGTCGATGCGGGCCGCCAGCACCGCCTGCACCGTCGCCGGCACCTGGATGGTCGGGAGGCTCTGCGCCAGCCGATAGGCGTCCAGCTCGCCCACCAGCACCCCGGTCTCCACCAGGGTACGCACGCTCTCTTCCAGGAAGAAGGGATTGCCCTCCGTGCGCTCAATCAGCAACCGCTTGAGCGGCGCCAGGCTGGGATCCTGTCCCAGCAAGGCACCGAGGAAGGCCTCAGCACTCGCTGGCGGCAGTGGATCGAGCCGCAGTTGCGTATAGTAGGTTTTACTGCCCCAGCCGTGCTGGTACTCGGGGCGGTAATTGACCAGCAGCAGCAGGCGGGCCGTCGGCAGGCTGTCGATGAGGCTGTCGAGCAGGGCCTGGGTCTCGGGGTCGATCCAATGCAGATCCTCAAAGACCAGCAGCAATGGCTGCACCTGGCTCTCGCGCAGCAGTATGCGCTTGAGCGCCTCGAGGGTGCGTTGGCGGCGCCGTGTGGGCTCGATCGTGCGGAAGGGGCTGTCGTCGGGCAGGACGTCCAGCAGCCAGAGGAGGGCCGGGATGGTTTCCTGCAAGGTCTCGTCCAGCGTCAGCACCTGTCCGGTGACCTTAGCCCGCACGGTGCGTGACTCGTCCGTGTCCTCAACGTTTGTGTAACGCTTGAGCAGGTCCACGACCGGGAAGTAGGGGGTGGCCTTACCGTAAGACACCGAAGCACTCTCCAGCACCCGCCAGCCTTCCGTATAGTGGGCATGAACACCCTCGTACACTAGGCGAGACTTGCCCACCCCAGCCTCGCCCACCACGGCCACGACCTGGCCGTGGCCCGCGCCTGCCTGCTCAAGCGCCTGCCGTAGGGCAGCGAGTTCCGCCTCGCGCCCGACGAAGCGCGTGAGACCCCGCGCCGCGGCGGCCTGGAGGCGGCGTCGGAGTGCGCTGGCCCCAAGCAACCCAAAGACCTCCACAGGCTCCGTTAAGCCCTTGACCGGGATGGGTCCCAGCGCCTGCACCCGCACCAGGGCCTCGACGAGCCGAAGGGTCGTGGCCGTCAGGCGAATCGTCCCGGGCGTGGCCAGTTGCTCCATGCGCGCCGCCAGATGCGTCGTCTGCCCCACCGCCGAGTAGTCCATGTGCAGGTCATTGCCAATGGCGCGCACCACCACTTCCCCAGAGTTGAGCCCCACTCGGATACGCATCTCAATGCCGTGGGTGCGACGCACCGTCTCGGTATACTCGCGCATGGCCGTTTGCATGGTCAGGGCGGCGTAGCAGGCGCGCAGGGCGTGGTCTTCATGGGCGATAGGGGCGCCGAACAGGGCCATGATGCCATCGCCCAGCACCTGGTTCACCGTGCCCTCGAAGCGGTGCACGGCCTCCATCATGCGATGCAGGGCGGGATCAAGGAGCTGCTGGGCGGCCTCCGGGTCGAGGTCCTTGATGAGTTCGGTCGAGTCCTTGATGTCGGCGAACAGCACCGTCACCTGCTTGCGTTCGCCTTCCAGGGCAGGGCGAGAGGTCAGGATCTTCTCGGCGAGATACGGTGGAGTGTAGGTCAGCGGCGCACGGTCATGGTCTGAAGCTGGTGAGGATGCGGGAACAGAAGATGACGCGGTATCGCCGGTCCACACCAGCATCTTGCCCTCCTGGTCCCTGGCGAGCTGGTGCACCTCAACGATTTCGTCTTTAAGAATCTCCAGCAGAGTGTCGTCGAGCTGGAATTGTACCTTGAGCGCGCGATAAGAGACACGTCCGCGACGCCGAAGCATCTCCAGTGCCTGCTCCAAGACCTCGTCAAAGATCACGGCCGCCCCTCCACCGCGCTGATTACTGCTACACTGCGCTAGTTCGGCACCCAGACGAGGGCGTGGACCTCGCCGAATTGCCTCGAAAACCTGCGCCAGGAATCGCCCTCATCTATACTGCAAAAGACCTGGCCGTTGACGCTGCTAGCCAGCAAAAAATCGGTTTGCCCGGTCCGGGATGGGTGGGTGGATGCCCTCCCTAGACGCTCCCAGTGGTTCGCACCATTCTGATGCCTCTGCCAGCCAGCTTGATGGCGCATCATACGCCCGGCTCCGAGAGATGGCAAGTCTCAGTCGGGAGTAGTGCTATCCATGTAACGCTAGGGCTTTCGTTAGGTTATAATGGCGTGTGAAGTACTGGATGAGACCGATAGGATTGGCGAGTTTCCTGGAATAAGGATAATGTCTCGTGCACCAACTATGAAACGTGGTGGCGCGGCGTGTTGTTGAAGCGCTCGCTTTTTGAACTCTCCTTGTCGACGGCAACAGGCTCTGCTAGAGTTTTCTGCTACTATGGCAGCAATGCACGACTATCTGGTCAAGGCACATGAAAATCTCGCAAGCGCCGAGGGTGAGTTGCAGCACGGTCGCACCAACAGCTGTGCACGTAGTGCCTATTATGCCTGTTTTCACGCCGCCATTGCGGCCTTACTCCAAGCAGGGCTAACTCCGCCAGAGCCGGCCAGAGGCTGGGGGCACGACTGGGTTCACGCCAGTTTCGTCGGGCAGCTGATCCAACGCCGCAAGCTCTATCCGGCGAGTCTACGACGGATCTTGCCGGACTTGTTGGCCCTGCGCCATAAAGGCGACTATCGCGCTATATCTGTCAGCCAGCGGGAAGCGCAGCAGGCGGTGCACAATGCGCAGACCTTGGTCCACGCCGTCACGGCATACGTCCAAGGGAGGGAAGGATCTGCATGAGCGTCAAGCCGTGGAGCGATAAGATGCAACATGCCATTGCGGAGGTGGAAACGCGTATCCGGGCCGTTTATCCGGAGGCGACTTTTCGTCTCGTAGAGGGGGAAGACCCCAGAGGGCTTTACCTCGATGCCTACACCGACGCCGAGGATGCCTTTGCGGTGCTTGATCTCGTCAGTGACTGGCTCGTGGATCTCAGCGTGGACGCCGGAGTGCATCTCCATGTCGTCCCGCTGCCTCAAGAGGCCGCAGCACTATACGTTAGTAAACAGCCGTAACACGGTTGAGCCATGATGAAGCCAAGCTATGTGGACGAACTAAGGCTCTTGGCTGACAGTTATGCTCGGGCTGCCGGACGATGGCGAAACCATTCACCTGGACATACCCAGGCAAAGTACTTGCGACCTAAACCATGGATCTATTTAGCCCAAGCTGTACTAGGAGGCTGTGGCCACCCGGACACTGCGGCATCTGAAGCATACGGCAGTTTCACCAATAAGCATCAAGCACACAGTATTAAGCCGTCCACCTCTTTTTGTGCGTTTCCTGTTGCGTGGTTCACGCACGCACCTGCAACAGGTCAGTCAGTGCAGAGACGTGCGTGACGTGGCGGAAGTCGTGGATGACCTGCAGACTCGCTTCGACCTGCTGGTCACTCAACTTCGCATTCGGTACCAGCGTGCGGTATTTGGTATCGACGTCGGCCCAGTCAATCCCAAGGACGCCTGCCCCCTTCGGCGCGTAGACGGTGTTCGAGAAGGTCCGGCCGTCCTTCGTCCGGATGGTTACAGTCGCACCTTGCCTGTAGCGCTCGACATTGTCGGTGGGCGGCGCACCGATACGGACTTTGTCGAGGAGCTGATGAATGACCGGGTCCTTAATTTTGGCCTCGGTCGCGTGCACCCAGGAGAAGTCGTGATCGGCCACGCCGGCGGCCAGGAAATAGGCGGGGCTGTGTGCCATGTCGATGAGGTCGGTCGGGTGGATGGGACCGGAAAGCGCCGTGACGCCCGGCCTCGACAGGGTGATGGTGTCGACGTCATCAGGAGAAATATTGCCGGCTCTGGCTGCGTTGGCGGCAGCCTCAGCAAGCGCGTGGCTGGGATGCCCGCCAGGCACGAGCTTGATGGCCATGTCCGTGATGATATCCCACTCTTTTCCTAAGTCCTGCGTCACACCCACGCCATCCGCACCACCGTAGACCTCAAAGAACCCCTGGCGCGTTTCGAGAATGCTCTCTTCCGCTACATATCCCTTCTGTGCGGCAAGCGCAGCGCGTACCCCCAGCATGGCCGCCAGCCCGGCGTGATACTCGCGGGCCACACTCGTGTTCGCTGCAGCCGCCAGCCCGCCCATCGAGGTCGCGGACAGGGCGATGGCCTGGGCCATGTGAGCCGCGTCGAGCCCCAGCAGCCGAGCGGTGGCGACCGCGCCGCCGAAGATCGCGACGAGGCAACCGTGAAAGCCCTGAGTGCGGAATTTAGGCGTAATCGCCTCACCAATGCGACCCGATGCCTCGTAGCCCAGGACGATGGCGGCCAACACGTCCTGGCCGCTGGCACCCATCCGCTCCGCCATGGCGAGAGAGGTCGAAACCAGCGTCGTGCCGGCATGCACGATATTCCGCAGGTCGCTGTCGTCGGAGGCCGCGGCGTCACTCATGACGGCATTGACCTGCGCGGCATCGGCCACCGGCAGCTTGGGGCCCAAGTCAAACCAGATAGAGGCGTCGGGTGTGCCGCCGTGCTCCTTAGCGAGGGCACGGATGATCGTGGAGGATGCGATTCCGGAACCCAAAGCGGCGCTGGCAATCGTGCTCGCGATCAGCATCGCGGCGTGATCAACGGTTTGCGGGGGAAGGTCAGCATAGGGAACCTGCGTAAGAAACTCGGCCAACGCGCGTGCAACGGTCATGGCTAACTCCTTCCTGCACATTGAAGTGGCGTGTCCCTCGAGATCCAGTCCAGCGCATGGTCATGGCCTCGATCTCGTTCACTTTCACCCTGCTGTTGCCTCAAGACCACAGCAACATCCGGACGTCGTCAGCACCAGGGCTTCTCCGCGACGGCGTTGCGCCCCGCGATGCGGCCGAAAGCTAGGCATTCTCCGATGTTCCCGGTGCCCTGATACATGTAGCTGTAGATCGAGCCAAGCTCACCCGCACTGTAGAGCCGCGGTATCGGGCTGCCATCAGGCCGTACGATCTGGCCCCTGGTATTACGTCTGGGTCCCCCCTGCGTGTTGAGCATGGAGGGCGAGAGCTCAAGCGCATAGAAGGGGCCCGCCTGGATGGGGCAGAGCATCTTGGTCCTACCGAAGTCGGGGTCCACTCCCGCATGGCAGTGCCCATTCCATCGGGTGACGGTCTCCTGCAGCACCGTCGGGGGCAGTCCCAGGGGCTGTGCCAGTGCTGTCAGCGTCTCGCCGCACGTGATCCAGCCCTTCGCCAGCTCGGCTCTGTTGCCATCGCTCCAGTCATAGCGCTCGACGATTGGATTCCACCCGGAGCGCGGCTCTTTCTCGTAGAGCGGACCCGAGGCGAACATCGTGTGATCGAAGATCATGAACATCGGGCATGGTGTGGAAAAAGGCGTCCAGCGCCCAGCGATTTTGACCTTCCCGTGCGAGGTTTTGTACTTTTCGTCCGCAAACCGCTTGCCGTCCGGACCCACGACGATCATGCCGCCAGGCGGTTGTTTGGCGAAGTGCAACGCCACCATCGAAAAGGTGGCCCGGAACTCGGGGACCTTGAGCGCCATCGACGGACCTGCGAAGTTATTCATGTGCCACAAGTCCGCGCCCACGGCCATCGCCATGGTCACGCCGTCCCCTTCGTTGTATGGCGAGCCCGAAGTATAGCAGTATGGCAAGCCCGGCAGGTAGTTCCTGATCATCTCCTGGTTGTTCTCAAAGCCCCCGCAGGTTATGACTACCGCTCTGCTGGCCTCGATATAGCATGGTTGGCCGCCCCGTTCTGCCCTGATGCCGAGGATTTCCTTTGTCACACCGTGCTGGATGAGCTCCTTCCCCGGGGTCTCATACAGAATCTCGATGTCTCTCGCCCTGACCGCACGCGCCAGCATGTCCCAGGTGTTCGAATACCCCACGACAGGTCCATGGTGGAACTTGTGCACACAGTCCGATCCAGGCAGATCGGGAAACTCGATGCCCACGGGCTGATGCTGATGCTCTTGCGGGTCGCCACCAATGCTCTGGACCCAGGCATTATTCTGGCCCATCTCCTCCGCCCACACCCGCACCATGGGGTCTGGAACGCGGTAGGGCCCACATAGCGCGTGGAGATAGGAGATGGCTTTCTCGACCGATGACGTGTTGAGATAGCCCTGGCCTGCCACGCGCGTGTTGCCACCTTCATGTCCCTGGGGTGCCTTGTCCAGCAGTATCACCTTCGCGCCCGCATCGTACACCGTGATGGCTGTCGCGGCGCCCGCCGCCCCGAAGCCAACCACCACCACATCCGCCTGTCTGTCCCATGTCGCTGGAAGCCAAGGCTGTTGTGCCATGTCTCCTCCCTGGATCGTGCCTGCTTTGTGCTCTGGTGTCAGGTCACAGCATACGAATGTGCGCGACCCTGAGAAAACGCATGCTTCGATGAGTCTCCTGCCATTATCGCTGTGACCCGATTCGTAAAGATCGGCATGACTTCTTCCACAACTTGCTGCAGCTGTGCAAGAATGCCACGGTGTGGCGTCCCTACCGGACGGCTCACGTAAATGCGCTTCCGGCCAGGATAGGCTTCCTCGTGGGGGTCCTGGGATAGCTCCTCGGCGCATCGCACGGCTCTGAGCATAATCGGCGCGGCAATTCTCGTCAAGGGGAAGTACTCGACGTCGATGATCGCAACCGTGCCCGCAATACCCCGCCCTTCCTGTACGACGTTGACCGGGCTGCCGCCAGTAACCTCGTGCTGACCTCCTTGACCCCAGCTCAGAAGGCATAGCCAGACTACTCTTCCATGCCAGTCGTGCTATGCTCCGTCTGCGGCGGGAGCGCTATGCGCTGCATAACCGCAGGGGCACAGACACCGCTGCGCGACGAGATCAAGGTGCAAGGAGTGGCGAAGAAGACGGGATTATCCCGGAACCAGCTCACCCATTCGGGCAAGCCAGAAGAGATTGGCTTTCTTGCCGTTTGGATGTTAGGCTGCACGATTTTACAGCCTAACAGAAACCGCGCTGAGCTTGAGCATAAGGCACAAGGGTGCTAGACGACAGCATATTTTGAGGGATCGACGGTTTCTTGAGACGCCGTGATAGCCTGCGGCGCGTTGCAGTGTTTCGGGATGCTGCTGAAAAAACGCTTCATAGTGAACGACAATGGCACGCGTATTGGCGTGCCCTTGAGTTTCGAAGATTATCAGAGTGTGCTCGGGACACTCCCGATCTTGCTCAAACCGTTCAGTGCGGCAATACGGAATCCTTCCGCAAAGGTTGGATAGTTGAAAATCGTATCGATAAAATAATTCGCGCGAACGCGGAAATTTATCGCCATCTGTCCCAGGGAAATTAACTCCGTCGCATTGGTGCCAATGATATGCACGGCAAGTACCTCTAAGGTCTCGGCGTGGAAGATCAGTTTGACTAGGCCCGTGATGTCGCCGGTAATCGGGCCACGTGCGACCTCGCGGTACTCAGCCCTGCCCACTGCGTAGTGGATGCCCTTCTTCTGCAGCTCTTCTTCGGTGGGACCGACGCTCGAAATCTCCGGGATGGTATAGATCCCATATGGGAAAAACTCGGGGAAGTGGTGGCTCTTCAACAGAAAGGCATTACGCACGGCCAAGCGCCCTTGTTCCATTGAGGTCGAGGCGAGACTCGGTGGACCGATCACATCTCCGGCCGCGTATATATGTGGACAGGTCGTCTGGAATAAAGCGTTGATGCAAATATTGCCCAAGCTGTCCAGAGCGATTCCCGCTGTCTCGAGGTTCATGCCATCGACATTGGCTATTCGACCCAAAGAGTAGAAGACGCGATCGGCCTGGACTCGCTGGCCGTCCTTGAGCAGGATCTCGGCCTTTCCGTCCTCGCTCTTGCGCAACTCTTGGATGGGCTGGCCTAGCTGCAACTCCACACCCATCTCTTGCATGTATTGCATGAAGCGTTGGCCGATTTCCGCGTCGACTACGCGCAGGACATCGCTCCGCCGGTCCATGAGAATCACATGGACATCCAGCGCTGCGAACATCGTGGCATACTCGCAACCGATGATGCCTCCACCTAAAACGATGAGCGTACCTGGCAGAGGCTCCATGCGGAAGATCTGGTCAGAGTCCATGAAGAGCGTTCGATCGTTGGGGATGTCGATGGGGTGGCGGGGGCGCGACCCCGTGGCAATGAGAGTGTAATTCGACAAGATACAACCACAGACCTCGCTTTGTACGTCGCGAACCTCGATGCAGTGTGGATCGATAAAGCGGGCGGTCCCGGATATCACGTCGATGCCACTCTCCACGCACTGCTGATGGAGGAAGGCGTTCTCGTCTTCGAGGACCTTGCTGACGCGGGACATCAGATCATGCATCGAGACCGCCTGGCGTGCCTGGCCAAAATAGGCCATTTGCGAGAAGCCAGTAAGGTCAATGATGGCCCGGCGTAGCGTTTTGGAAGGGATAGTGCCATGGTGCAAGCTAGCCCCGCCCAGTAGACCCAGGCGGTCGATGATTACCACCTTCTTGCCAACCTGGGCCCCCTGCAAAGCGCCCATCAGGCCGGCCGGGCCAGCGCCGATCACTGCGAGATCAACCGTAAATCTCTTCATAGGAAACCCAGAGTTACAGGTGTCTAATATCGCCTCCAACTGACAAATTATAATATTAAAGAGATAATTTTGATACATATTCTTTATGACAAATGGCCAGGGTGCTTTGCCAGAGCGCCACGGGTCAAAGGGCGGCACGGGATGCCTGAGTCGATCACCATTGATGGCATCGAGGCCATGGCGCGCCCATCCGGAGTTACAGCACAGGGCATGGCACGGCGATTGTCATCTAACAGGTCAAATACCTCCACAACGCAGTGGAGTAGGACTATGTGGAGTAGGACCATGGACAGGTTAGCGCTTGTGGGCAACAGCCAGGTAGTGCGTGCCCTGCGGCATATGCCGCACAAAATGGCGCTCGATAGCGGTAAAGCCGGCCTCCGTGAGCATCTGGTGTTGCTCGTGCCAGGTGGGATGGACAGTCCCCCAACTCATTTCGCGATACTGATTGTTCACCCCGGACCAGAAGAGTGGCGCACGAAATTCTTCTAGCGTATCAGGATAGGCGAAGTCCAGGTTCAGGAGGACCCCAGGCCGTTTTAAGGCGCGGTAACAGGCATGGAAGAGGGCCGCGCGGACCTCCACGGGGATTTCGTGAAAGACGCGAGTGATCAGGACCCCGTCAAAGACCCCTGTATAAGGCATCTCCTCGGCCGGAACGCGCTCCACGTGAATGCGATCGTCAAAGCCGCGCGCACGGATCAGGCGCCGCGCGGTTTCCAATCCGCCGACTTCGACGACATCAAGTCCCACAAAGGTGGCTGTGGGGTAGTACGCCGCCAGTTGCAGTAACATGAGCCCAGGTCCACAACCGACATCGAGGACTCGCCCACCGTGGTGCAATGCCTCGTCCAGGGCTGGCACACGGGACTGCATCTCCTCGATCCACAAGCGCCGTTGCAGGGCTTCCTGGTTGGGCGGCGGATCAAGGCGTGTGGGGTTCGTGCCATAGGCCTCGGCGTGTGACCCCACGGTGCCACTCTTCATATAGTCAGCCTGCTTCGCCAGACGCGGTCCGGCCTCCCTAACGGCACTAAGGAACAACACGGCCTGACTATCAGGATGCGCGCGTCCAGCCAGGAGACTGTCCACATGTGGGGCCAGGACGTAACGTCCATTAGCCGTGTCCAGGAGGTGATAACGATAGGCACTGGCGCACCAGATCGCGACATAGGGGGCATGACAGGCGGTACGCTGGGCCAACTCCTGGGCGGTCAGCCCTTGCGGATGTGCGGCAAACTGATCGAAAAAGCCAGTCTGCACGCCGGTCGCGATGATATACACAGCTTGGAACCCATCACGCCACTCTTGCAGCCTCGCGGCTTGCTGGTGCAAGCTGAGGGTCTCGGAATTAGCCATCATCTCTCTCCCTGTCCACAATGCTGCCTCGTGCCCCATTAGCCCACGGTATGCTCTCCTGTTTCCTATCATAGCACGTTACAGGGACATGCGGCGTGAGCAGTCTGGTAGGCACCCGGTGTGCTGAGAGGCACGCTGCCTCGCGCACACTCACGCACAGCACGATGGCGAGCGTGGGGCATCCGCCAGAGCACCAGCGCAAGCCCCTCCCACGCGAGCCAACGTGTCAACGTTGAAGCATTCCCATGGACCTGGTCGAGGGTCTCTC
Organism: bacterium; assembly: GCA_046727435.1. Classification (GTDB taxonomy): domain Bacteria; phylum Tectomicrobia; class Entotheonellia; order J063; family CAVPRW01; genus CAVPRW01. The sequence continues at coordinate 14,668 of JBKPCR010000538.1, forward strand.
ATGCGTCACAGGTGTCGCGCGGTGCCGCTCCTCCTCTGGGGTTGGACATGCGCCGCCGGGACCAGCAGCTGGTCAACAAGAAGCGCATTCTGCGCCTGATGCGGGAGCATGACCTGCTCGTGACACCCAATCAGCGCTTGCAAGCTAAGCGGACGCCAACGAGGAGCAAACCCAAACCCACCCGGCCGAACGAGTGGTGGGGCATCGACATGACCAAGGTCCTGGTCCAAGACGTTGGCTGGGTCTATATCGTCGTGGTCATCGATTGGTATACCAAAGTGATCGTCGGCTCCTATGCCGGGATATGCTGCACGGCGCAGCATAGGCTCTCGGCCCTGGATATGGCGCTGAATCGTCAGTTCCCAGAGGGGGTCCAGGGTCAGGCACCCTCCTTGAGGAGCGACAACGGCTGTCAGCCGACCTCGGTCGCATTCATGAAAGCCTGTAGCACGCTGGGGGTCTCCCAGGCATTCACCAGCTATAACAACCCGAAAGGCAACGCCGATACCGAGCGGCTCATGCGCACGCTCAAAGAGGAGTGCCTGTGGCTGCAGGAGTGGACCTGCCCCCTGGAGTTGTTCGAGGCACTCACGTGTTGGATCAACCAGTACAACGAGCATTATTTGCATTCAGCGCTGGGCTACAAGCCACCCAGCCAGTTTGAACGGGAATACCACAGCAGCCACGGGACTCAGTTGCCAGCTGCTTGACAAATGGGGAGCACTACATGCGGGCCCACAAGCAGACGGTCAAGCGGACCGGGCAGGGGGGGCGGATCGTGCCGTTTGGGCTGCCGACCAAGAGCTCCTTGCTTAACCCGATCGAGCCAAAGCGGACCCAAGACCAACAGGCAGTCTCGGACCCAAAGCGGCTGCTGAGTGCAGCGGAACTGGAAGACCATTTGGTAATGCCGAAAAAAGTTGTCTGAATATGCAATAGGGCCGCGAGAGACGAGGCGCGGCCAGGATCGAGCAGGCCGGGTGGGTTGGAGGGCGAGCGATGGGAGACGCGCAGGACAAGTAGCCACGCGTTGGGTCTGAACCAATAATAGTCCTGGGGGGCCTTGCAAAGAAAGGTAGGATTCAATAACCTAAGAAGCGGCGCGGAGGTTGGACCTGCCGTTCGATCTCGTTGAGAGTGAAGCTACAGCCCCCATGGTTGCACACGCGCTCCAATAGAGTCTTAGCACTTTGAATAAGGCGCTTGTTCATATCCTCTCGGGGCGTCGTCGCATAGTGCCCGAGAATGTTTCGGATTGTCTCCATCTCCGAAACTGCAAGGTTAAGATGTGATGGTCAAGTAAAAACGGACACTGCGTGAAGCCACCCTGCCCAACCTCTCGAAGTCATGGGGACTGACATACCCCACATACGCGTGCAATCGCTTGCTGTTGTAGAACATTGCGATGTACTCGATCACATCATCCCGCGCTTCCTGCCGCGTGGCATAGTGCCGCCGTGCGGTACGCTCCCCCTTGACACTCCCAAAGAACCGCTCGGCCACGGCGTTGTCTATGCACTCGCCCGTGCGGCTCATACGACAGCAGAGGCCATGTTCCGCCAGCAGGGTTTGATCGGCATGACACGCATCTTGACTCCCCCGAGCCGAATGATGGATCAGCCCGGCCGAGGCACGCCGGCGCCCCAGCGCCATGCCCAACGCTGCCTGCACCAAGGCGGCATCCCTCCGGCTCTGCCTCGCCCAGCCTACCACCTGGCGCGAAGGCAAGTCCAACCACACCGCGAGATACTCCCACCCGTCTGCCGTCCACACGTCGGTGATATCTCCCCCCCCCACCGTATCAGGCGGCGCGACGGCAAACGGCCGCGCCAAGAGATGCGGTGCGACCGCATCGCCATGGCGACTGTCGGTGGTGACGGAACCCCGCTTCCGGCGCCGCACGGCGACCCCTGCCTGTGGCCTCAACCGCCGCGCGTTGTCCCGTCCCACGGCATCGCCCTCGGCCTGGAGTGGCTTGGCCATGCGCCGACTCCCATCACTGTGACCCGTCTCGGCCTGAAGCGCTTTCACACGCGCCAGCAGGGCCACCTCGGCACGATCCCTCCGTGGGGCAGCTTGACGCTGGGCATAGGCGTAAAATCCGCTGCGACTGACCTCCAACACCTCACACCACACGGCAAGCGGCCCGGTCTCCTGGTGCTGGACGATACAGGCCTATCTCCCTTCGACTCGCTGGCCACGAAGCCCAGGGCTGTTTTTAAAATATCGCGCGCTATCCGCAAGCGCCTGTTTTCTTCCCGGAACCGGTGTCATGCCTCCTGGTCCAGTGATACCCGACCATTCCCAGGAATCGCCCCGTTCTTTGTCGGCTCGACCTCCCGTGTCCAGCCACCGAGCATCGTGGCCTGGAGTCCCAGATGGCGGGCCGCTTCCGCCACCGCATCGCCCTGAGCGGTCACCAGGCGAACCGCGTCGCGTTTAAATTCCGCAGTATAGGTACGGCGTTTATCTGTCATCATCGGACACCTCCCTTTCCTATCTTATCACCCTTATGAAGGTGTCCATTTCTAGTAAACCACAACACTGTCAGTCCTTCCTTACAATAAATGAGGTTTGTCAAGGATGGATATCTACTTTTCAGACTTCTTCCGGGTATCGCCAGATCTCCTTGAGGAGCACGGGGCTTTCGATATCTCCCTGGTGAACGATCTTCCTCTCTTTATTGATCCCTTTCTCCTCTTCAACAGCGATAACCCCAGCTACCAAGAGCTTCACGAAGGACTGATCCGCTACATGCGCTTTCTGAAGAGTGTCTCCGGCGATCCATCTATCAAACCCCCGCTACTTGAAGCATGGTTCACGTTTCCCGAAATTAAGCAGAATTGGCTCGGCTACAGTCAGAAGGGAAATCGCGGCCACGGCCTTGGACTCGACTTCGCCTATGCTCTTCACCGAAATCTACATACGGTCTTTCGAGATTTCGGAGAGGAGACAATCACTCGCAGCAGTCACTTAGAGAAGCTTTGCCTGATCCGGGACGGCGTTGGGCGGGATAATATTAGTGACTTCACCACGAATCTGATCGCAGCTTTTCTCGCGGAATACACTCAGACATTTGCGTGTCAACACATCGCCAACGGGCTTCGTCGTCGCGTTCCCGTGCTCAAAGCAGAGTTCAACTACCATACTCGATCATGGGTGAATAGGAGCTACGAGCTGCTGTTTTTCGAGGGAGACTACATTCTTCTCACGCCGAAAGATATACTCACCAAGGATGAGACGTGGATTAACCACCCTGAGCTTCTGGATCGCTTCACAGAGATCGCTGACTCGCTGCCAAATCCTGTACTACGTGCGCAAGTGAACGAATACCTTCTTCGCGTGCTGCCGGATGAACCGAAGGCAAGCAAAGAAGAAATTCATAAAGCTGTCAGCCACATCATTGAAAAATTCCCACAGGTTCTCGACTATTACATCCGCGAAAAGGAGGACCACTCTTCTGAAGCTATATCTCTCAGCAAGGCCCGCGTTGCCGAGGTCGAAAAGCGTTTTGTCTGGAAGGTTCGCCAGCTCGTCGCCGAATATCTTGAGCCGGGCGGCTTTTATCGTGTTGGTGGCAATACCTACGATGAAGCACGCGAACGCGTTGAACACGCATACCCCCGCGGCCTTGTATGCAACCTTTCCGCCGGCGGAAGCCTGTCGCATTTTGCGGAAGCTGGATTTCCACTATACGCCCAAGCATGGCAGCTGGCTCAATATGGCGGAAATAGAGTTCGCGGTGGTGTCGACCCAATGTCTGGACCGACGATTGGCAGACCAGGAGAAGGTCCGCCACGCGATCGCCGCCTGGGAAACCCGACGCAATGCGGCCAAGGCCACCGTCGACTGGCGCTTTACCACGACAAAGGCACGACGTAAACTCAAACATATTTACCCATTATGATCCGTGTGGTGAACCACTAGCGAAGAGCACACAATTGGAGCGAAACCTTGCCAAGCAGGTCGGGATTTATGAGAAAGCAGGTAATGCTACCCAATCCTCGATAAAGGCCATCCTGTACTTTACGGATGATCAGCTCTTACGGGAGGCCGCACCGCGCGATCGGGCGCGCACGGCGGGAGGCCGGCGTGACCTGCTGGACATCGAGGCCGTCGTGGCGGCGTGCTTCCGCACGGAGCCAGGCTGGTGATGGGCGATCGGGCGCCGCCCGTGGACGCCCGGCCCGGACGGACCGGGCCTGCGTCCGCTCGGACACGCCGCGGCGCTGGCGACCCGCGCGCCTGCGCCTGCGCCGTGCGGTCATGGCGATCCCTCCTGCGTGGAGGGTGGAGACCGGCAGTCGAGCCCAGCCGTGGGGTGGGAGAAGGGTCCGATGCACGCAGAGGCCGGCCGGGCACAACGGCGCGGAGCGCTTAGTTCAACCATGGCGTGCAGCCGACGCGCAACAAGCCGCGCGCGGCTGACGCCCGGGCGTTGAGCTGCACCCATTGCAGCTATACTCTCGAAATAGCCGCACCTGTGTTGGCATCACTATTCTCTCCTCACCAATTCAAGTACTCTCTCAGAGAACGTTGTCACAGTAGTACACCAGGAGAGCTTCTATGCCCCAGTACAGTGCAAGTTTATGGCGACACCGTGATTTTCGTACGCTGTGGATCGGGGCGACGATTTCGAACTTTGGCTCCGCGATTACGAGCCTCGCACTGCCGCTGACTGCGGTCGTGACGCTGCACGCCAGTCCGGCACAAATGGGCGTCCTCGGCGCTGTCAGTACCATGCCAGCCTTGCTGTTGAGTCTCCTCGTCGGGGTGTGGGTGGATCGCGTCCGCCGGCGCCCCCTGCTGATCGGGGCTGATCTTGGCCGTGCCGTGCTGATTGGCGCGGTCCCCCTCATCGCCTTGGGCGGCATCTTGCGGATGGAATATCTGTATGTGGTGAGTTTCCTGGCCGGCATCTTGACGCTCGTCTCTGATATCGCGAGTACCTCCCTGCTGCCGCACCTCGTGTCACGCAAACAGCTGGTGGAAGGGAACAGCAAGTTAGTCCTCAGTGATTCCGTGGCGAGTATCGCTGGCCCAGGCGTGGCGGGCAGTTTGATCCAACTGCTCACGGCCCCACTGGCGATGCTGGTGGATGCCATCTCGTTTCTTGGCTCGGCGCTCTGTCTCAGTGTGATCCATCCGCACGAGGACACCGCAGCACGTGCACGCTCAGACGCATCGGTCTGGCAGGAGATCGGCGAAGGCTTACAATGGATCATCAAGACTGCAGCTCTGCGCGCCATGACGATCTCCTCCGGTCTCGGCAGTTTGGCCATCAGTATGCAGCAAACGGTGTTCATGCTCTTCGTCAGTCGCGAGTTGGGTTTAGAACCGACCGCTGTGGGAATCGTCCTGGCGAGTAGTGGGATCGCTACCGTGCTTGGCGCGTTTCTCGCCGACAAGGTGGCCAAGCAGTGTGGGCCTGGTCCAGCGATTATCTGGGGCACCTCGTTGGGATGTCTGAGCCAGGGGATCATTCCATTGACCAGTGGTCCCGTGCCGCTCCAGATGGTCCTGCTCATCGGCGCCCAGTGCCTGCGAGGGATCGGCTCCCCGATCTACAATATCAATCAATTGAGCGTGCGGCAGATGATCACGCCGGATCGGGTGCTCGGGCGGGTCAATGCGAGTCGCCGCTTTATCGTCTTTGGGATCAGCCCCATTGGAGCCTTACTTGGCGGGGCATTAGGAGAAGTGATCGGGTTGCGATGGACGCTCGTCACGGCCACAGCGGTCATGCTCATCGGGTTGCTCAACCTGATGTCCTCGCCGCTCCGCACCCTACGCGAGCCGCCGCTCCCGATGAGTCCATCAACCGCGTAGGCGTGCACGACGATGCCTTCATCAGCAAGCATCCATTCGAAGGCATAGAGACCTGGCGGAAACTGGTGGGCCATTGCACGCGCATGCTCTGTTCGGTGACGGGGACGGAGTATGTCGCACCGGATGAACATCAGCCAGGCACGTCGCTGTTCGAGCTTGACATTCATGCCGACTACGAGCTGACTGAGCAGAGCCTGCTGCAGGTGGAGGATCTACCGATCGTCGGCACCAAGGAGAAGATGCTCAGGGTGCTGGATACGCTGGGAAACATGGATGAACTTCCGCCGTTGTATCACTGCTATGTCAGCCGGAGCACGCCGCAGCTGAAGCTGAACCAGGATCTCGAGTTCGACACCAGGCTGGCCAGCCAGCATGTGGGCCAAATGACTGGGGAGTTTCCGCTCTCGCCCAAGCAACGTAACGCGTTGCACCACTTCCTGAAGCAGGAAGACGGCGAGATACTGGCCGTTAACGGTCCACCGGGTACCGGCAAGACAACCCTGCTGCGTTCGGTCGTCGCCAACCTGTGGACGCAAGCTGCGCTGGACGAGGCGGAGCCGCCACTCATCGTGGCGGCGTCCAACAACAATCAGGCCGTAACCAACATCCTGGAGAGCTTCGCCAAGGTGGATGAGGCTGGCCTTGACGAACGTTTCATGGGGCGCTGGCTGCCGGAGATGGAAAGCTACGGGCTCTACTGCTGCGCCAGCAACAAGGCGAACGACCAGAATCCCTATCTGTATCACGGTCCGCGGGGCGAAGGCTGTATGCAGGCCTGGCAGACGCGGGAATATTTCGAGCGTGCCCGCCATCACTTCCTGCTGCACGCGGGCTATTGGCAGGACGGTTCAGCTACCGACCTCAAAGAGGTCAGGAAGTCCCTGCACCGGGCCATGATGCACCGCCGAAGGCAGATGGTGTCGGGGCTCGAATCGTTGGGAGACTTTCAGGTCGTCGAGCAGGAAGTCATCGCAGCGTACGGTGACATCGACGCCCTGCAAGCAGAAATCGAGGCCAGGCAGGAACAGCAGGGTGCCGTCACCGGCCCGAAACACTGCACTCGAACGCGCTCGCCGGGCAGATCAATGAGATCAACGACCGTGTCCTGCGGTTTGAGCTGTTTAAGCTGGCGACCCACTACTGGGAGGCACGCTGGTTGTTGGAGCTCGATGACTTCCTGACAAGCAACGATGCGGATAGGAAGTCGCCGTCCAAGGTGAGACGCAAGTTGCGCCGCTTCGCCAAGCTGACGCCTTGCTTCGTGTCGACCTTCTACCTGACACCTTCGACCTGTATGGCAGGGGAGTTTCAGGATGGTGTGTGGATGGATATCCCGCTCCTCGGCGAAATCGATCTGCTGATCGTCGATGAGGCGGGACAGGCGCTGCCGGAAGTCTCGGCCACGAGTTTCTCATTGGCCAAGCGTGCCCTGGTAGTGGGAGACACCGACCAGATCGAGCCGGTCTGGAGCGTGCCTGCCAGTGTGGACCGCGCCAACCTCAAGCTCTACAACCTGCTGGAGGATGAGTGCTCCTACGACGATTTCTGGCTCACCAGTGGTTTGCTGGCGAGCAGCGGCAACTTGATGCGGATCGCCCAGCGCCAGTGCCATTATCACCAATTTCCCCAACTGCCGCGTGGGTTCTATCTCACCGAGCATCGGCGCTGCTATGACGACATCATCGGTTACTGCAACGCGCTCGTCTACCAGGGCGTACTCGAGCCACTACGTGGCGATCCGAAAAGACACGTGCCATGGGGAATCCTTTCGAGGGTGCCGGTCGAAGAGCTCTCCAGCTCTTACGGGGGGAGCCGTGGCAACCCGGGCGAGGCGAAGAGGATCGCGCAATGGCTGCGCGCGGAGCGGGAGAATATGCTTCACTATGCACGTCAGACCGACCCGAAGCTGGTGGACAAGAGTGATGAAGAGGTGTTGAAAACGTCCATGGGCATCATCACGCCGTTCAGCAAGCAGGCGATGCTCATCCGCACCGAACTGCGCCGACAGGGCATCGATGGTTTGACCGTGGGCACGGTGCATAGCCTTCAGGGCGACGAGCGATTGCTGGTGCTCTTCTCCAGCGTCTACGGCATTAAGGATAAAGGCACCGGCAAGTTCTACGACCGAGGCCCCAATATGCTGAATGTAGCCGTTTCTCGCGCCAAGGACTCCTTCATCGTCTTTGGACATTCTGATGTTTTCGGTATGGAAAACCGGGGCACTCCCTCGGGGCTGCTCAGGCAGCGGTTGTCAATGGATGAGTCTACGGCAGAAGTCACTTAACCAAAGTATTGGGGCGGGAGAACTCGGACACCCGTGTTCCTCTCACCGGCGGCCAAGAGCCCAACCAGGCGCTGGAGCCGACGCGCCAAAGCGCGCGGCTCAGCTCCGCGTGAGCCAGCCCAGTATTAGTCCTTTCTGTGATGATATTATTACTGGTACAGATTCTCCCCTGGAGAGCGGGCTTTACGTGAACGACCAATTTCCAGATCGGCTTGTAGTGACTTGGCTTCTCCAACAAGAATTTTGTGGGTTTGATGAAGGTTGTACCTGCATCAGTGACAACACTATTCAACTGATTCTCTTTGCTGATGGCCGCATACAATTCATCTATGGTGGTGTTACTTCGCGCGATGCTATTGTAGGAATCACACCGGGAGGAGTTGCTCCCATCCTCGAAGTCGATTTTTCCACAGAGCGCTCTTTCAGTACCAGTGGACAGACAACCATACTCCAGCAGTTTACAACCCCGGATCCAATGGGGACAACTGATCCACCTGGGTCGCGGAAAGGACCTGAAGAGCCATTTGACCTAGATGGGCAGGTTATTGTGTTCAGCCCAAATGGCAGCCGCGGGTATGACGTAGAGGTCACCCAAGTCGGCCAGCCCCTTGCTGGGTATCGCTATATCCCCATGGCCTTACTAAGCGCACTGAAGCGACCGTGCTGGTGGGATACCCAAATCAAAACTCTTACCGTGAGTCGCCCTCGCCGTCGGACCTATCGGTCTATGTCAAATGCCTACGACTACGCCATCTGAGAGACATCACCGTAGCCCACAGATCGTGTCAATGCTGCGACGGGCAGAATCAGCCCACGTTCTCCGTGACCAACCAATCATATGACAGAAACTTCGTCCAGCACTGCTTTCAGAACAGTCCACCTACTAAAAATAAAAATTGGCCTTCACGTCAATGGAGGAGGATGGCTCTTGAGCGGCCTCATGCAACCGCTGCAACACAAATTGGCGCAGCTCAAGCAGCGAGGCTCGGCCCTGGGAACTGGTCCAGAGAGCTAGCTGCGAGAGGTGATTGTCCAGAATGGACGCCGCCTGTGGTGTCCCGATTCCCAGACGAAGACAGGTCCAAAGCATCACGCTACCGTTAGTCTCGGGCCGAGCGAAAGCGCCATGGCCTGAGAAATCCGGCTCCTGAGTCAGACGCGTGATCTCTCCAACAAGGGATCCCGCCATCACCCCTTCGACGAACGGCACGGCCTCGACGCCATAGCGATAAATCTCAGGGCCTACCCAGGGTAGGCGCTCCCATGTGCGCTCGACCATCAGCTCGCAGACCCTGCGGGAATAGACCTTATAGCCACTGTGGAGATCGGGATAGTCACCCGACAGCGAGAAATACCGCGTATTCAGCACCTGCTGACGTTGTGCCAGGGCGAAGCGCAGGGCGTCGATCAGCACCCGATTCAGCAGCGTTTCAAACTCTCCACGAATCCACCCCAAGGCCCGATGGGGATGGTTCCTGCGACCGACGACGATCACCCTATCTGTGTCCCCATCGGCTCGCAAGGCCAGTGCCATGCGCATGAGATTAACGAGATCGTTCAGCACGTGATCGCCATCGGCATCGCGGGTGATCAGATACTCCAGACCATCCCTTTCTAGGAACCACTGCGTGCCACGTAAGACCGCAGCCCCCTTCCCTCCATTCTCAGCGCTGTAGAGCACATCGAACGCCTGTCCGTGGCGCTGCCGACAGGCTGTCTGCAAGTCCTGCACAACTGCATAGCTGCGGGCATCGCCATCGACCACCAGTACCACGTGCTCCCACGGTAGGTAATGTTCACAATCGTGCAGAGTGTCAAGCAGGGTTTCCCGGACCTGGTCGTCGGATAGGGTGGGTGGAAACCATACCGGGATGAGCATTCCTAAAGAGTGGCGCATGACGTCCATAAACTGCAGATTTGTCTGCACGATCCTTGCCTGCACGGATTGTTGGTATACTCTGATTCAGCCCCTTGGAAGGCTCGCCCATCCATATGAAGGGAAGTTTTACGCAGGCTGATGGTCAAGGGGCTAGTGGTCGGTCATCGCCTCTTGTGGGGCCATGATTGCACGGTTACGAGCCCATGTTGTGCACTGTCGAGCCCCAGTATCGGGTGGATATAGTAGCCGGTGCTGTTGATATGTGTCCAGTTCATCCCCCCACTGCCTCCATCCGTCCATCCGGTCTCGCGCAAACAATTCAAGATATGGACCGGGACTACACCGGGCAATGAGGTCATACACGGCCATCGGTTTACGCGAATGTTCACCCTTCCGACTCATGAATAGATTCACTTGCGTCCTGCCTGACTCGAGGGTTCGCAAGTTGCCCTTCACGCCAAACAATAACAGCTCTGTCACATTTCTGAAGTAGAAGCCGACCCCCCGGCCATCAGGGCCGCCGTCTTTGCGTATCTTGTACCAGACGATGTTCGTCTTGTAGGTAAACCCCCAGGTCTTCATGATGGTCAGTGCCTCAAGGAGCAGCGCGTTAGGACACCAGAGATACAGGTGACTCCTGGGCAGGGCGAACATCTCAACCGGTAGCGCGGCGATCTCCTCAAAAC
>JBKPCR010000539.1:0-9598 GCA_046727435.1 bacterium
GCTGGCGAGCTAGGCTCGCCCCTTCTCCCTCGCTCACCGGGAGAAGACTGGGGTGAGGGTTTGGCTCGATGCCGCCGTTCATCCCTCACCCTGCCCCTCTCCCTCTGGGAGAGGGGATTGAAAACCTAGCGCTTCACCATGCCCAGAAAGTACCGATGCACGGTCAGGTCGCCGCTTCATTCGGGGTGAAACGTCGCCACCAGAATGTTACCCTAGAACAGGCGCGAGGTGATGTCGCTCCTGGCGTCCAGCCGGCCCTCCAACTGCGACGCGTCCTCGTTGGGGTTTTTTGCACAACCCCTCGAAATGGTGCATTAGCGAATGGAGATGTTCTGTACTGCCCCGGATGCGCTGGAGAGGTAGCGATAGACACTCGCTTTGGAGAGGCGGTAGTCGTGCATCAGCGTTTTGATGAGCGCTCCCTGCTGCCGGCGTTGGCGGAGTTCCTCGATCTGCGCCGTGTTTAACAGGCGTGCCCTGCCGAATCGCACCCCCTGAGCTTTGGCCTTCTGAATCCCATCCATCTGGCGCTCGGCCCGCAGTTCGGTCTCGAACTGGGCAATCGCCCCGAGCATATGAAACAGCAAGCGTCCGGTGGCATCACTGGTATCGAGGTGTTGATCGAGGACCTGGAGGTGGACCTGCTTATGGTGGAGTTCGGCGGCAATCTGGCACAGATGGAGCGTCGAGCGGGCGAGCCGGGGTACACACAACATCTCTGCAAAAAGTATCGCTAGCGTATTACACGCATAATTGTCTCGGGGATCGCCCCGCCCTATTTTGCGTGTAATACGCTGAAATACCTCGCGATTATACGTATATTATGCCATTTCTGCATAATCCCAACCGGTGCGGGTGGGGCCATGCCTCATCGGGCCGATGAGATGGGAAGGATGCCGTGGAGGGGCGGCTCAATTATGCGTGAAATACGTTAGCGATAGTTTCTGTACGAATGTTGTGTGTACCCCACCTACTACAAGCTGGTGCCTAGGGGGCGCTGCCCCACAAAGGCCGAGGCCCTGCAGGCGGCCCAGCAGTGCCGCGAGGCGATCCTCGCCAGCGGCGTCCTCCCGCCCCGCGCCGACCGCCTCCGCCACCCGGCCCAGTAGGCTTCCCGATAGTAATCGCGAAATTTTGTACGCTAGCCGATTTCTTCTTGTTGCATCGGCACTTGTAAGCAGTCTTGGAAAACGAGGGTTATATGAGACACTCGGGAAGACGCCTCAAGAAGGGTAAAAACCTCCTGCTCACGTCTCATATTGCCATCTCAATAAACAGAGTCTTATCAATTCGTTAGCAGCCGAGGTACATGAGAATGTTGGTCTCTACTATGGTGCTTATCCCGCCCCACCGTACGAAATTTCTCCGGTGCTATCGGAAAGCCAATAGAGCTTACGTTGTCAGCTCTATTTCGCTCGCGTCCCACCTCCCCCGGCTGTGGCAGGGGGTGGGCCTCGGCGTCCTCCAGCGGCTCGGCGAGCGGCCGGGCGCCCAGCTACACCCCCGTGCACGCTGGGCGGCGCTCAGCGAGATCCCCCGGCCGCACGCGCGGGAGAAAGGTTTGACAATGTTGACAAACCCTGTGGCCGACCGGAGCGGCCAGGCCAGGCGATCGGCCGGCGCGCCGAGAGGAGGCCCAGACGCGCCGCCCACACATGGCCAAGGCCTCCTTGACATCGGTGGGGCATTCCGCCGACTCACCTCAGCCTCTTCTCCAGCCGTTACTTCACCGGCACGAGTATCGGCGCGCCTTTGTCCTTGACCAAGATGGCCAAGAGTTTCGCCGGCCTGGTCGTGCTGGCGTTCCGGCCCACGGTATGCACATCGTCGGGCCCCTCGTAAAACGTCTGTCCCGGCGTGAGCGTCGCTTCTGTTCCGCCTTGCACCTGCATGACCACGGAGCCTCCCAGCACGTAAATAAACCCGTGCGCATAGTGTCGATGGATAGGGTCCGACCCACCTGGTGGAAACTCCACGGTCATCATGATGACTTCCTTGCCAGGGAAGTCCGTCAGATCTTTCGACATGAGCGGCGTGACTGTGGGCTCCTGAGCCATCAGCGGGCCGGCCATGAGCGATAGCAGAACCACCATGATTATTTTCTTCCTCAGCATCATTGACCTTTCGTTGTTTGCCCGAGGCACCCATGGCACACATGGCCAAGGCCGACTCTGTTGGTTAAGTCGCGGCAGTTACTCTCCAGCGCTAAGAGTCGGCCCTAGCCATGTGTGCAGCGGCCACACAGACGCTGCGGTGGCACCGGCCGAGAGCGCCTGAGATCGGCAGCCGCGGGCCGTCCTTGGGCGGACGGTCCCGTGCGCCGTGCGTGCTCACTTCTTGTCTTGGCCCTCGACCGTGCCGGCTGGCGCCTCGCCCGTGTAGCTCACCTTCCAGATTGTGCCGCCGGTGTCGTCGGCGACGAGGAGCGCACCGTCCTTGGCGATGGCGAGCGCGGCGGGCCGTCCCCACACCTCGGCGCGCTGTTCGCCCGACGCCCAGAAGCCGGTCATGAAATTCTCGTAGTAGCCCGCCGGCTTCCCGTCCCTGAATGGCACGCGTACCACCTTGTAGCCGGTCGGCTCGGAGCGGTTCCACGACCCCTTGAGGGCCACGAAGGCGTTGCCCTGCAGCTCGACCGGAAACTGCGCGGCATCGTAGAACACGAGGTCGAGCGTCGAGGAATGCGCCTCGAACAGGAGGTCCGGCGTGATCGTCGCCGTGACCTTGTCGGGCGCGAGGTTGGCGAAGCCCGGCTGCGGGTGCGGCCCGATATAGGCGTACGGCCAGCCGTAGAAGCCGCCTTCCTGCACCCGGATCAGGTAGTCGGAGGGCAGATTGTCGCCGAGCCCGTCCCGCTCCTGCACGACGGCCCAGAGGTCACCCGTCTGCGGGTGAAAGGCGAGGCCCGTGGGGTTGCGCACCCCCGCCGCGTAGGTCGTCTGGTTGCCGCCGTCGGCATCGAAGCGTTGAATCGTGGCCTTCGGCTCGGGCTCGACGCCGAGATTGCCGGACGACCCGACCCCTACGAAGAGGGCCCCGGTCTTGGGATCGACGGTGAGGTGCCGATTCTGGTGCCCGGTCGGCACGCCGAAGACGCCCTTCTGGGTGAGGAGCGCGGCCCCATAGGCGCCGGGGGAGGGCTTGCGGTCCTCCGGCGGCACCTGCTCGGCCCGTTGCGTGGGCGTGGGGCGCCCGGCGCGCACGGCCCCGAGCGTATGCGGCACGCGCCAGAGCGCGTCCTGGTCGGCCACCAGCACAGGGTCGTGCCGCCAGGCGAGGCCATACGGGCGATGGAGATCCTCGACGTGGCGACTGATCCACTGCGCCGTGCCGGCGCCCTCGTCGCGCAGGAGCGTCAGGTCGCCGGCGCTCTGCTCGGCGACGAGCACGTCCCCGTTCGGCAACACGAGGAGGCGGCGCGGATGGGCGAGCCCGGCGGCGAAGAGCGTCGCCGTGAAGCCTGCGGGCACCTGCAGCACGTGCCCTTCAAGGGGCAGCGTGAGTGCGCGGTTGGTCACGATCGGCGCGGATTTCGGCGCCGGCAGCTGGGCGGGGTCGATGCGGAAGCGCCGCCCGATCGCATGCTCGGCGATGAAATGCTCCTGGAGCGCGTCCTGTGTGGGTGGTGCTGCAGTCTGCTGCGCCAGGGCGGGCAGGGCGCAGAGCGCAAGCGTGAGCAGCGAGGTGAGCGAGCGACTGGCCATGGTCATCTCCCAACATCATGAGGTTCAATGCACATGCGGCCGGCGTGGTGCACGCAATCCGCCGGCGGCGGCGAGCGGCACGAAGAGGAGGGCGAGGGTGACGAGAAGCCCGATGGTGCGGCGCGTCATGAGAGCCTCCCGAGGTCACGGACGTGTGGGGGCATTCTACGCGCCATGTGCTGGAGAGGGAAATCAAATTTTGCAGAATCACTGGTTCAAATCCGTGGAGACGATTCGTGAACACTCCAGGGGTGGGTAGCCGACCCCCTTGGGGGCGTAGCCACGGGTTCCTTGGCCACAATTTTGACTTTCGCTCCCCCCAGGCCTAAGAGGATTGTTCCAGGATCTCTATCGACACGACCTCCGGCGCGTCTTCCTCCCACTCCGCGAGCTCGGCCTCATCAAGAGCGGTTTCTTTAATTTCCTCGTCATCGGCTTCGTCGTCCACCTCGAATGCGACAGACGTGCGTCGGGTCACTTCGACCTGAACACGGACTCGTTTCATGGTTCCTCCAAAAAAACCAGCTAGGGGGCTGGTTCGTCAGGGGCCTCTTCGATGGAAGACGCGAGGACTCATTGCCATTGTTGATACATCCCTTCCTGGTCTGTGGGTGAGAGGTTCTGTTCGACCCATGCGGCAAGTGTGCTAAACCGTTCCGACCATGGCAATTCATCAAGTTGGTTCAATGGCTCCTCTACCGCCAGCCGTTTTTCAATTCGGCCCTCCAGGCGCAACCGTCGGAAAATTTTCGGTTAGGCGTAGGTCCCTCGAAAGCAAAGGGTTAACAGTCCCCAAAGCGCTATCCGTACGCCAGTAGTGGAGAGGCACAGCGATCACAGCACACCCAATATGTAAGGTCACATATCGTGAAAGGCTTTGTTGTTTCAGATAAATAGTATCTCGACGCCGATGACCTCTTGGCAGCTCTCCTGCTTATATCATAGAGCCATCATGGCCAACAGCCGAAAAGGTTGGCAGACGGTTGAGAGGCGGGCGTTTGCTCGCTGGCCCATGGTCTATTTGCCATAGGAGGGATGTAATGACACGCGCATTAGCGCTCCTCGTCCTCGTCGCAATGATGGCCACCGCAGGGTGTGCCAATATGACGCCTCGGCAGCAACGGGCCTTAAGCGGCGGGGCAATTGGCGCCGCCGGCGGAGCCGCCCTGGGAGCAGTCACGGGCGGAAGTCCCGCGCTAGGGGCCGCTATCGGTGGGGCCACCGGGGCGGCGGCGGGGGCTCTGGTCAAATAGCCTGACGTCAGGCCGCTCGTGTGGGGGGTGTGCCTCGTCGTGGCACCCCCACGCCGCTTCGGAAGACCTCCCGCGCCGCGTGAGATGGCCTCTAGGAGGCGTTCTCGACGACGAGCTGCACCCGCTCGGTGCCGCGCTCGTGGAGCCCGATGCGCTTCGCCGCCGCTTCCGAGAGGTCGATGATGCGCCGCTTGCCGCCCCCATAAGGTCCCCGGTCATTGATTTTGACAACCACATCCTGCTTCGTCCGGAGATTGGTGACCTTCACCTTGGTCCCCAGGGGTAAGGAACGATGCGCCGCCGTCAATTGCCCCCGGGAGAAGCGCTCGCCGCTTGCCGTCTTTCGCCCCTGATGGTGCGTGCCATACCACGACGCCAAGCCCACCTGCGCGGTCTTTGAAGGGCCTGTGGAGGCCAGGTTGGGGAGTGGCGTGAGGAGAATGCCGAAGAGCCCCACGACAGCGAACAGTGCTCGCATGACATGCCCTCCATAGGGAAAAATGGGATGCGGTCACGTCGCTAGCGGTCACGTAGCAACGGGAATACCACACGGCCAAACGCTGCCTGGAGCGGCCGCCAGAAGGCGTTTACTCTGGGGTCCGAGCCAGTCGTGAAGGGGCTCAGGTCTCAGGATGAAAGGAAGACTACAGATACAATCTTACTCATTATGAGAGCATGAGTGCTTAGATGATAGAAGTATTGAAGACTATGGAGGGAACGTCACTGTCTCGGCGAGGTCATTTTGAGAAGGAGACCTTGCAGCACACGAAGACCTCTCGCGCCTGCTGTGATAGGAGGGGTTTTACGATGTTTACGATGCGTTACCGAGTCATGGTCGAGCAGGACGAAGACGGCTTTTTTGTGGCGGAGTACCCCTCCCTACCAGGGCCAGCAGGAGGGAACGTGTGATGTGCGCCACGAGGCGCGAAGCTGGAATGAGGGAAAACCTCCATAGCCTGTACAGGCAGGCGATGAGCCGTTGGGGCGTAGCGTCCGCCGGATGCAAAGCGGAAGTGAAAGAGCTGCCCCTGAAAGGTACTGGTGAGGCGCGATGCAGGCCGCCAAGAGGCCAGGCTTGGCTCAGAGGTCGCAGGGTGAGTCCACACGAAGCGAATGCAACCTACGGGAAATTCCCCCCCTGCCACGGAATATCCTGCATACCTGTGAGAGGGACACTTACAGGCCCACGGGGCAGCGACCGAACCAGGCGGGACACCACAGCTCCGCTGGGTTACCGAGGCTGTCGAGTATCGCATGGCAGCCCAAAGGATGAGGCAGGCCACCTGCTCTACCCTGCCTCCGGTCGGGATACCGCAGAGCGCGGGATGGGTTGGTCGGTCATCGCCACCTACACGACCTCGTCGAGTCCAGTTTCGTGAACGTGGGAGGCCCACCAGGGGAGGTGAGCAGTCCACCGCGGAACCTTGGTGGGCGTCGGAGGCTCCATAGTACTCGGAGCGCGGGAAAGCCGCGTATAGGGGGAAGGGAGCCAGCTTGTCGGAATTCCCACGCAAAGTACCCGAATGCGAACACGGAGGCATCTCCAGTGGATGTCGGCGAAATGCAGCGGAAGCTTAGTCTGTGGGCGGTGCAGGACCAGACCCATCGGTTCTATGACCTGTACCACCTGCTCTATGACCCTGACTGGCTCCGACTGGCCCATGATGACGTGGCCCAAAATGCCGGCAGCGTGACGGCAGGCTGTGATGGCGTCACCATGGACCGCTTTGACGAGGCCCTGGAGGCGAACCTCCAACAACTCGCTCAGGAGCTGAAGTCGGAAACGTTTGAACCCACCCCTGTCAGACGGGTTTACATTCCGAAACCCCACGGGAAGGTACGCCCCCTGGGCATTCCTGCTATCAAGGATCGGATTGTCCAGGAAGCGGTGCGGATGATCCTGGAACCCATCTTTGAGGCGGACTTTTGTCCGTATTCCTTTGGTTTCCGTCCCACCCGTTGCACCATGGATGCGATCAAATGCATCACGTGGAGCACCCAAGAGGGTAAGAAATTTTTCTGGGTGATTGAAGGGGATATCTCCTCCTATTTCGATACGATCAACCATCGAAGGCTGGTCAAGATGCTTCGACGGCGTATCACGGATGAGAAGCTCCTCCGCCTCGTCTGGAAGTTCTTACGCGCCGGTGTGATGGAAGGCAAGCTGTTTCGAGACACCAAACTCGGTACACCGCAAGGTGGCATATGCAGCCCCCTGTTGGCAAACGTATACTTGCATGCTTTAGATGAGTATATGGAACGCTATACGTCTCTCGCTCGACAGGAGAAAACGAAGCGTCGCCAACATGGACTGGCGAACTATGTGTATGCCAGGTATGCCGATGATTTTGTGGTCCTTTGCAACGGCACCAAGAGGCAAGCGGAGGATTTGCGAGAGGAACTCTACCAGTTCCTCAAAACCACCCTCCGACTCAACCTCTCAAAGGAAAAGACGAAAATCACCCACCTTAATGAGGGGTTTACGTTTCTCGGATTTGACGTTCAACGTCGTCCTGGACACAATGGGATGAAAACGAAAGTGCTCATCCCGGAGGAAGCCATCAGGAAGATTCGAGGCAAACTCGAACACGCCTTGGCGCCCTCCACCCATCAGGACTCCGTGAACGCGAAGATCCTCGGAGTCAACAGACTCCTCAGTGGATGGTGCCGCTACTACCAATACACCAGTCAAGCCTCCACCCAGTTTAACCAACTGGAATACGAGCTTTTCTGGCGCATGGCGCACTGGTTGGGTCGGAAATTCCAGATCTCAATGCCGGTCGTGATGGAGCGATTCCACCGGGGCAACACCTTTGCCACGCAGGACGTGCGTCTCATCAAGCCGACCGAATTCCCGTCCCGCCACTATCGGCAGCACTTCCTGAAACCCAACCCGTATCTGACACAGGCCAGAAAACTCGACCGGGAAGACCTCCCGTCAGAGACCTACTGGACCGGCTATGAAGCTCGTCCAGGTATGGCCGACTTACGGCCGCTCATCCTCAAGCGAGACGAGTACACCTGTCAGCTCTGTGGAGGCAGGATCACCCCTCACACGGCTGAAATTGATCATATCCGGCCAGTGCGACGGTTCAAACGGCCAGTGGAGGCCAACACGTTCGACAACCTGTGGACGTTATGCACGCCGTGTCACAAGGGCAAGACTGAGTTTGACCGACAGGGGGAGCGCCCGGTGCCCTAAAAGGGGCACGCCGGGTGCGGAGGGGGGAGTGAGGAAACGGGCCGTGAGGCACCGCGCCTTGCTCCTACCCTACAGGACGCAACAAGCGAATCAGGCATTCCTAACGTATTGATTCTTAACGATCTGAATCTCCGATGTGTGCCCTGCTCTATAGGAAATCGACTGTTGCCGGGCGCTCTCGAACATTCATGTTTTCAATAGGTTACGATCTCTATTACATCTCATCGCACCGTCCCTCTTGTTACTCCTACAAAGGCCGGCGCTGCAACTGCGACCCGGACCTGCGGCTCAAGACGCTCTGGACGCCACGGCCGCAGGGCTAGTGCGCAGGAGAACCTGATGGGATTTCAGACCGACGCTGGCGGGCTGGCCTTTGCCTGTGGCGACATCAAGCTCTTCACTGCCCTCGTGACGTGGGCCACCAGGCTCTCACAACTCCCACGGCAAGCGGGGACGGTGCGGATTATCACCTACTCCTTGCCCCGGCTGGAGTACGTCAAGACGCAACTGGCGCGGCGCCCGCATGACCTCTACCTAGTGGTCCATGACAAATTTGCGGCCCTGGCCGCCGCCATCAAGGCGCAGTTTCCGCGGGTGCGCGTGGCCGTCCATCCGCGCGTGCACTCGAAAGTGCTGCTCATCGCGCCGCAGACGCTGTGGATCTCCGGCGCCAACTTCGGGGACAACGATTGGCATGAGACGACCATCGGCCTGCACTCGCAGCCGGCGCATGACTGGTACGTCAGCCATATGTTCGACCCGCTGTGGCAGTCGGCGCGCGAGCTGGGGGCCTAGCACATGCGGAATTGTCGCCGCTGCGGCCGGGCCTTTGAGCCGGCGAAGCCCTACTACTGGTGGTGTAGCCTGCCGTGCCGCAAGGCCGACTACGCAGAAGCCGAGGGGCACCCGTACACCGCGCACGACGTCGGCCGCGCCTACGACCGCGGCTTCGACGCCGGCTACGCGCGCGGGCTCGCCGACGGGCTGCGGCGGGGGCGCTCGGCCCAGCGGTCGCCGCTGCCGCTCGATCTGTATAAAAAGCTCGCCTCCTCTCGGGGTGCCTTCCGCTCTCTCAGGGGGTCGGTGCTCTCAGGGGTCCTCTCACGATCGCCGTTAGGGGGGTCGGGCGACCGGTGTCGCGATTGCTGCCGGTGATCGGGCCGAGCGTCGCCGGCTACTTCGTCGGCAGCATCACATGTTCATAGGGCGTCCCAGGCCACATGACGTACGGCTGACTGGCATTCGCGACGTCCAAACTTCTTGGATAGCCTCCCATGTCTCGCACCCTCGGCCCCACTACCATGACGTGCGGGCCGGTCTGCACCCAATGCTGGTGCGTGTCCCGCTGATACGGATCGTGGTTGGTGACGCCGGTATCCCCGGCCAGCATGTAGATGAAGCCGATCGTGTCCGGCGGGTTTGTGCGCTCGTCTAGCGCT
>JBKPCR010000540.1:0-10742 GCA_046727435.1 bacterium
GAGATGCTGGAGTTCGCCAAGGCCCTGCAGATGCTGCCGACGCCGCAAGGTGAAAACGTCCTCATCGTCACTGGAGCGGGGGGGTCAGGGGTATTGTTATCGGATGCCTGCGTAGACCATGGGCTACGACTCATGTCCATGCCGCCCGACTTGGATCAAGCCTTCCGTCAGTTCATCCCGCCCTTCGGGGCCGCCGGAAATCCGGTCGACATCACCGGCGGCGAACCCCCGGAGACGTATCGCAAGACTATCAACCTGGCCTTATATGAGCCGCGTGTGCATGCCCTAATTCTGGGCTACTGGCATACGATTATCACACCGCCGATGACCTTCGCCAACTTGCTGGTCGATGTGGTAGAGGAAGCCAGGCGCCAGGGCATCGACAAACCCGTTGTGGCCTCACTCGTAGGTGATGTCGCCGTCGAAGTGGCGGCACGGCACCTGCACGATCACCGCATCCTGGCCTATCCCTATGAAACCGAGAAGCCGGTGGCTGGCCTTGGTGCCAAGTATCGCTGGGCGCGGAATGCCGGCTTGCTGGCTCTTGTCTGAATCACACCATACGACATGGGTACGTAGGCGTGTGTCGTCGCTGGCCACATCCCCCCTGCCCTCCCTCACGAGGGTCGGTTTTTTCCACACACGACACCGCCCCTGGTGCCTTTCTCCCTCTCCCACCGGGAGAGGGAGCGAAAAACCTACCCCAGAGAG
This sequence comes from bacterium, assembly GCA_046727435.1. GTDB lineage: Bacteria > Tectomicrobia > Entotheonellia > J063 > CAVPRW01 > CAVPRW01. The sequence goes on from JBKPCR010000540.1 coordinate 712, forward strand.
CCCTGCCCTCCTTGGTCACAGGGGGGGAGCGCGACGCGCGGGATGTGTCACCGCAGAGCCGGTGGACGATTCTTGGGTGGTTTGATTTAGATCACGCCCTGTTCCTGCCAGCGGTCGAGGTCCTCGCGTGAATGCCCTAACAACCCAACGAAAACCTCCTCGTTGTGCGCGCCAGGGAGTGGGGCGAGACGCTCGACCCTGCCCGGCGTCTCCGACAGTTTTAGCGGTGTGCCGGTGATCGTGACTGGGCCGTAGATGGGATGCTCGAGTTCGACAAACATCTCCCGGGCCTGGACCTGAGGATCCGCCATCATCTCCGCCACATTGTTCACCGGTGCCGCAGGCACGCCTCCCTCCGCCAGTGTGCTCACCACCTCGGCTTTGCTGCGCTGACTGGTCCAACCCTGGATAATCGCCGCTGTCTCCGCTTGATAGGTGCGCCGGGCCACGGTGGTCGCGAACTTTGGATCGTCTGCCAGCTCGGACTTACCGATGATGTGGCAGAACCGCCTCCAGACCAGGTTGCTTGACCCGGCGCCGATCGCTACATGCCCATCGATGGTGGGGTAGACGCCCGAGCTCGAGCCAGCGAACGAGATGTTCCCCTTGCGCGTCAGGATTTCCCCACCCACCGTGTACCGCTCGCCAAGATTGTCGAGAGCCGTAATCAGACCATCGAGCAAGGCCATGTCGATGCGCTGCCCTTTGCCCGTGCGGCCACGATAATGCAGGGCTGATACGATGCTGAAGGCGCACAGCATGCCGGCATAGTAATCGGAGATCGATTGCCCTGACCGCGTTGGTGGGCTGTCGGGAAAGCCGGTGATGCTCATATAGCCGCTAATCGCCTGGGCCAGAATATCATAGCCGCGCCAGTGCGCGTACGGGCCGTATTGGCCGAACGCCGTGACTGAAGCATAGATAAGGCGGGGATTCACCTGCTGCAGCGTCTCATAGCCGAGGCCAAGGCGATCCATGGTGCCGACGCTAAAATTCTCCGCCACCACATCCGCATGTTTGACCAAGTGCTTGAACAGCTCAACCCCCTCAGGGTGTTTCAAATTCAGCGTGATCGCTTGCTTGTTGCGCTCGCGGTATTGATACACCGGCACGCGCTCCTCAACGCCATTTCGCACTCGCTTGATGCCAAGGGATAGGCGCTCTTGTCCCTGCTCCCGCGATTCCACTTTGATCACCCGCGCTCCCAGGTCCGCCAGCAGCATGGTGCAGTAGGGCATGGCGATGACCTGCCCCAAATCGAGCACGGTGATGTCATCTAATGCTTTGTCCATACGCTTTCTTCCCTCCGAGCAAGCGTTCCGGCTTTCCCAACACCGCAGCGCTGCCATCGATGCCCCTTATGCGCCAGGTTAAGCGTGAACATGTTCACTTTCAGATAGTTCCCCGGATGTCAAATCCCCCCTTGCCCTTTCCCCCGGCATGAATATGACCTTGTACGCACGTAAGCCTCATTATACAATGGCCGTCGTAGTCGGCAGCGGGAGTTTTGGCATAATGTCGAATACATCTTCGACGCCGACACGTCAGGCGTTGATTGCTCGCAAGCGAGGGACGACATGACAGCAGCCGTGCTCTATGAAAAAGACGATGAGATCGTCACCATCACCTTGAACCGGCCGGAAGCGTTGAATGCCATCAACCGCCAGCTCAGGCAAGAATTGAATGAGGCGATCGTGCGCTTCGATCGCGATGACCAGGCGCGGGTGGCCATCATCACTGGGGCAGGGCGCGCCTTCTGCGCCGGACGAGACCTCAAGGAACGCGCCGCCGACAATGCCGCCGGCGTGCAGGCGCGCGCCAACGATAGCATGGGGGCTGACAGCCTGGCTTGGTTCGAGCCCACCTGGAAGCCGATGATTGCCGCCATCAACGGGTATGCCATGGCCGGCGGCTGGGCCATCGCGCAGATATGCGATCTACGCATTGCTGCCGAGGACGCCATGATGGGTATCACTGAGGCGCGATGGAGTTTGCTGCCACCGTTCGCGACCGCGCTGCCCAAGCTCATCCCGATGGCCGCCGCCCTGGAATTGGTCATGACTGCCAAGCCCATCACTGCCCAACGCGCCTATGAGATTGGCTTTGTGAACCACGTGGCTCCCAAGGAACGGTTGATGGATGAGGCCAAAGCCTTGGCGCGGCAGATCACCGAGAATGCGCCGTTGTCGGTGCGCTATTTCAAGGAGTTGGCTTACCGTGGGGTAGATATGAGTGAGGCTGCGCTCGCTGCCCTCACCCGTCATCTCTACGACCAGCTGCTGCGCACGGAGGATTCGAAGGAGGGACCACGCGCGTTCGCTGAGAAGCGCAAGCCGCAGTGGAAAGGGCGGTAGAGGGGGATAAGGTGCTGGCGAGAGAGGAAACCACGGAGATGGCGAGTGCTACCAGTCTTGATCTACACCCCGACAAAGAATACGAAATCGTCGCCGGCCAACCAGAGGAAAAAAAAGCACGGGAGGAGCACGACACAGTGGAGTCGAGGCGCGTCTGATTGCACGCCTGGGTAACCACGTGGAAGCGCACCAACTGGTGGCGTCTATGGCCCTAATACGACGTTCCAGATCGGAGAGAACCAGCGGATTCCCGGACGTCGCCTTCGTAGCGGCCGCACGCTTCCCGGTGGAAGGGGACCCGAAGGCATCTGGCCCATGGCTCCGGACTTGGCAGCAGAGATCATTTCGCCGTATGACTTGTATGAAAAGGTCATCAGCAAGCTCGAAGAATATTTGGCTAGCGGGGTGCGACAGGTCTGGTCAATCTCTCCGGAACACAAAACCATCACGATCTATGCCTCGCCAACGCACACAACGATTCTGACGGAAGCGGATGATCTGGTGAGCGAAGAACTGCTCGCCGGCTTTCGTTGCCGGATCGCCGACCTATTTCGCTCGCCATCAAGGGTGAATGCTTAATCATGGCTTCTTGAAAGGCGGCCATCTGGCTGGGGCGTACAGCCAGCGCCCGAGGAGCGAGGACGTACCGGCCGTCCCCACCGCATCGAGAAGGAGAAGATCTTGAGCAGTCGGAGGTCAACAAACGATTCCCTTCTGGCCAGTTCGAGAAGATCATTCCATGCGGGTGCGGACACGGTACTAGATGCCAAGTCTCTGCATGAGGCGCTCGGCCTGTGCTTCCATACTGAGGGCGATGATCAGGGGCGTGAGGGGACGCTGGAGCGTGTCTGCGGCGAATCGGACCTGGCGGTGGAACGTGAGGACGTCGCCAGGCTTGACATGAGATTTCACCTCGACCAGGTAGGCGGACCCGTTGGCGGCGTAGAGGTCGAACTCGATCTGCGCTCCCCTGACGCCGAAGACGACCCCCTCGGTGTCGCTGAGCACAAGCCGGTCGGCGGTGGTAAAGGTCTGGCCGGAGATCTCCTCGACGATTTCCCGAATCACATGCTCTAGTCCTCTGCCGACGCGGAGCCCGAGGGCCGACAGATGGAGCTCCAGCTCGCGACCGCGCCGCTCAGCCTGTTCACGGGTCTGACGCATCTCAGCGAGGACGGCCTCGAAGCGCTGGCCCACAGCCTCAAAACGTCGATCGACGGCCTCAAAGCGCCGGTCCATCGCTTCAAACCGCTGCTCGACGGCCTCAAACCGCCGCTCCATATCGACTCGTAGCTCTTCGAAGCGCCGCTCCATCGCCTCGAACCGGCGGTCGGAGTCTTCCCGAAACGCCCGGATCTCTTCGAGCAGCGTGGTGAGTTCCTGCCTGGCTGGAAACGCCTCCAGAAAGATACCCCAGATCTCGTGCCGGACTTCGGGGTGCTCGCGCAGCAGGCGCGGGAGTTCAGTACGCAGAAGCTGAGCAAACTCTTCAGGCTGCATCCGACATGTCCCCTAAGGTCGACGCTAGCACACGATCCAGGAAAGCCCTTACGGCGGTGCTCCTCAGCATATCATGGCACGTAGTCAGCGACAAGCCGGGAACCCTTCGGACAGGCTGATGCGATGGGGGCTGATTTCACGGCGCGCTCAGGGTATATTCTGAGTCCATTCAGCGGCACACCCGGCTGTCCAACGCCCCCATCCCACTGGACTGGGGCGTGGATGTATTCCTCGTGGTCGGCTAGACAGATGAGCGTTACTCATGCCCTTTGAGCTGCGAGATTTTCAGGATCTGGTACGGTTGCTTCGGGAACACCCTGACTGGCGGGATGTCCAGCGGGCCGAGCAGCGCTGCTCGCCGCTGGGCCCGCTCCACATCTCTCCGATCTACCGTCGCCGACACCTCCAGCACGACCCAGACCTCCGAAGACCCAGCTGGAGAGGGAAGGTGTCCGGTCAGAATGAGGTCGGTGAGCAGCAGCTCTGCTAGTTCTCCTTCCGCCAACCGCTCCCTCAGGGCTTCGACCAATCGTCCGACATCTACCAGCTGCACCTGCCGCAGGAAGCGGCCGAAATAGGCCGGGGCGTGAGTGCGGTAGCGCTGCTCCAGGGTCCAGCCCCGCACCTCGCCCATCTGTACTGTGAGCCGCTGTTGGCCCTCGGTGAGGCGATCTAGCCGTTCCTCATGTCGCCGCTGCCCCTCAGCCAGCAGCGCTACCGTCTGCGTCAGCTGCGCCACCCTCTCCGTGAGCTGCTGTTGCCCCCCGGCCAGCTGTGCTACCCTCTCCGCTAATTCTCGTGCTAAGGCCGGGAGGGTCAGGAGTTCCTGCGTCAGAAGGAGTGTCCGCAGCTCATCCCGCCAGTCGGGGTGCTCCCGGAGCAAGCGAATCAGATCCTGAAAGTCCCCAACCTCAAACGCCATGCGCGTCGCACCTCCCTTCACGGCCGCGGGGGTCAGTAGCCATGCCTCGCCGCCCTTCGATGAGCGCTCCCTAGTATACCACTGTGAGGCCATGCAAGCCACGCAGCCCTGCCCCTCGAATATCCGTCAGAGCTATGAACCACTTCCCCGCGGGGCCGCTTTCATCTCGAAGATCACCTTGCCGGATGTCGCCGGCGTGGCAGCGCAGTCGAACTCCTTATGCGGGTCGGCTTGGATCCGGACGATCTGCTCCCTCGGGATGGCTCGCATGTCACGGTAATATTCGGCGATTCGTTCTGATTTCTCACTGGTTGTCATCCTCAGCGAAGTGAAGGGGCTCGCCTCGGCTGGCGAGACCCTCCGCAGCTTGTATCCTGAGCGGCGCGAACCGTACCACAAGCCTCTTGTCAGCTGAATGATACCCCTATCAGCAGCATAGGGTGGTATATTGACAGCTGGCAGCTCAAGAACCACGGGCGGCCTGCATCATGTAGCACGTGCTTGCAGCCATCTATGAGCACGGGGGATTTAACCTGTGCCCCTGGCGGTGCGATCGCGCTCATGTCGAGGGCGTGGCCATTCCCGTCCTGGAGGCCGGAAACGGTGGGCGAGGCTCGCAGACATGAGGAGGAGGCCTTCGGAATGCCGCAGGAGACGGTTGAGCAAGCCTTCATCGAACACACTCGCGCGGTATCTGGATCGACGGATCGGCTGGCGGGGAGAGTTCCTCTGCCCTCCGGTCCCCATGGTCCATGAAAAGGCTCCCTGACTACCCGGCGCAAGAGCATGCGTGTAGAATGGATGCAGTTGGGGCTGGCCGCGAGGTCGGTTTTTATCCGGTGCCGCGAGTCTGCAAGAGAGTCAGGATGTCTTTATGGTGCAGGAGCCACCGATATCGAACATTCCCCCTTTTCGCCCAGATGGCTATCTGCCAGAAGGTATCTATCTGTGTTCCGAGGCTGAAGTGATCTTTCGTTTCGGATCTTCCGGCCGTCGGCGCCGACGCCTGGTGCTGCGCTTATGCAGGTGGATTGAGTTGGGACGGCAGGTTGGAGCCAGGCGCTTGCTGGTGGATGGAAGCTTCGTCACGGCGAAAGAGGGGCCGGACGATATTGACACGGTTATCCTGCTTCCTGAAGATTTCACGGGACAGCTTGAGCGAGAGTATGAACCAGCTCTGGAGTTGGAAGAGATGTTGTTGACTCGGCGACCGGAAGAGATCTTCGCTGCGGAAGATGAAATGGATTGGGAAGAATGGGTGGACTTCTTTAGCCGGACTCGTGAACTAGACGGCCGCCGTAAAGGCCTCGTGGAGATACGACTATGATCACGACTGCCGAGCAGTACCAGAAGGCGCAAGAGGAGCTGCACCAATTAGAGGAACGGCTGCACCGCTTACAGCAGCGTCATCCCCTGGGAGCGAAGGGATTCACCAAGGCGGGTATTCGGAAGATGATTGCCCGTCTGCATGAAGAACTGGCGCTCTATGAGGGGAGTCTAGAAGTGCGCTAGGCTCATTCCTCATAACGAAAAACCTGGCACACCCTGGCACAATAGCCCTCGTTTGCTGTCATATGCACGTCGCAGTGATGCTGCATCGCTCACCTCGCCCCCGCCCCAGGCTTGGCTTGCTCCATCAGCGGAATGGGCCGGGACCAAACAGCCGGCCATCGCCCGCCTCGAAAGCCTCGACTATGGGAGAGCCTCCGGCCGTTGATGAAAGAATCCTCAGGATTCTTACTCTGTCGTATCGCCGCCCTTGGGTAGTGACTCAGTTTGAAATTTAGCGTCATTCCCGCGCAAGCCAGAACCTTGCAAAATCAATGACTAGCAAGGTCCATGCTTTTGTAGGGACGACGAAAATGAGTCACTACCCGCCCTTGCGACAGGTCGAGACGTCTGGTATGGTGGGGGACGCTATCCGTCGATTGCCGTCATTTCATGCTTGCCGTCCTCTCCTCACCCGTGATGAGATGCTGCGGGGGCTGAGCTAGAGAGGTCAGAGCCCCTGGCGGTGCGATCGCACTCACGTCGGGGGCGCGGCAAGTCCCGTCGGGGGTCCGGAAACGGTAGGTGAGGCTCGCAGGCATGAGGAGGACGTCTTCGGAATGCCTCAGGAAACGGTTGAACAAGCCTTCATCGAACGCTGTCGGGCGATCTCTCGGCAGCTCCTGCCGGCATTGCTGGCCGAGCATCGTGGGAACATGATCGCGATCGAGCCCGAGAGCGGAGATGATGTCCTCGGCGAGAACCTGGACAGTGCCTTGGTGAATGCACTCGCGCAGTATCCGCACCGGCGGTTCGGGTTTTTTCAAGTTGATGAGTCCCCCGCTGTTGTCAAGTTGAGATCACGATGTTACGGGGAGCCATCGATGCTCTCGGCCAGATTCGAGTCCCCATTGAACTGGTCGCCGCTGATAGCCGTGGCGGTCCTGCTCAGATCCGCGTGTAGGGATGTTCTTCCCAGCCGGGATGGGTTACGGATTGCGTGGACGAGGCAGTCCGGTCCTGGTGCATCGCCGTAGTCCTGGCTTCGATGGCCCTCTGGTGGTACACTGCAGAGCCGACCTTGACAGGAGGGCGGGAGCAGTTTGCAGAGCTCAGGAGTGAGAACATGGCCATTCCAGGCCCGTTCATGGATGAAATGATCCAGGTGGTGAAAGTCGATCGCGACACCTTGATCAGTCGGGGTATTGCCTCGCTGCTGAAAGAACAGAAGCGCCTCGTGTTGCTAGAGCGCCTGCAGTTGCTCGCGCGGCATGGCGTGCGAGGCCGGGAAGCATTGAAGTGGGCTATCCAAGAGGGGAGCGTGGAGGAATATCTCACGTGGGAAGATGTGAGTGTGCGAGAGAACCTCGACGCGGAGATCGCAAGCATCGAGGGATATCTCAACACGTTATGAAGATCAGGATGCCCCCCTGTCCTCGCGATGAGATGTCAACGAGAGATGGCAACGATGTCATCCGCTGTCTCTGGGACGGCTTGACCGCTCATTCACGGGTCGAAGACCGGCCAGGCAGGCCGCTGTGGTACGATAACGTTGTAGCCGACTACGCGGCTTGTCGGGGATGGTCATCTCCAGCCACCCAGCAGCCAGTAGAGGTTCGAGGTGAGATCGTTGAAAGTGTCTCCTGTCCTTTAAGCCAGCGACCTGTTGGAGTTCCTCACGAGAGCGTGGTTGCTGGGCACCCTCAAGCAACGCGGTGACTTGGGGGGTGACTTGGGGAGTAAGCCCCACCTGTACCCGGAAAATGACCACCATTGAGCCTGTAACTTCTCGGAATTCAGGCGGTGTGATGCCGGCATCCAGACATTGAGCGATCACGCGGTTGGTGCCACGGCCCCACTTTTCGATGCGTCCCGCACGATAGAACACCTCAGCAATGATCGGATTGCGTTGAATCGAATCGTGTTCACGCGACAGATCATCGGGGGTGATCCCTGTGGGGAGCCGTCCAGCGCTCCAGATCTCGATACGGTCATCGAAGATCGCCAGCGCCACCGCGCCGCCTGCAATAGTGTAATCACGGTGGATCAAGGCATTGACCAAGATTTCACGCAGGGCATCAGGGGGAATCAGAGGTCGGTCCATACGTTCAAGCCGACCGGGTTCGATTCGCCCAGGACGAGGCAGGTGACGCTGACACAAGAGCAGTGCTTCTTCGAGAAGCTGAAAGGCTGAGCCACGTATCTGCCGCTGGTCGAGGAATTCGGTTTTGTCAGGGGCTGTGAAGCGTGCCATCCGCAATTCACATTGGGGGAAGTCAGGTAGAAAGCGTTTGCCGAACAGGATGACAGCCGCTCGCAAGAGCGTGCCACCACGACGAACGCCAAGACGATCAAGTAGACGACCGAGGTCTTTTCCCACCGGCTCAACCAGTCTCCCAGACGCTCGCGCCGATTCCACGACTCGGAAGATCTTCTCCCGGTCGATGTCTCGAAGGCTGGCCCGCTCGGCTTCTTGATTCTCCCATCGCCGCTTGCTGTGGGCACGCTCTAATAGGAGTTGCTCGTATGGCGTCTGCGGCATTCTCCGAGTCGTGCTCTGAACACGCTCATACGCCCGCCCTTGAAAAGTGAAAGGGATCGTATCCGACAGGCCATCGACCTCGAAAACGAGCACTTCACGACCAATCTCCAATTGGACGCGAGCGATATCGATTCGAGCAGGCGGCTCAAAGCCATCTAGGCCCTGGGCAAGGTCACGCAAAGTCTGATCTGACACCTCTTGCCCCATGAGTGTTCCATCAGATCGGACCCCAAAAACCACCGTTCCGCCATTACCATTTAAAAATGCACACACCGTCTGCAAACCTTCGCGCAACTCTCGATGTATAACCAATGGGCATTTGGGCATCTGGGCGGCCTTGGGCGAGCAGCAACCAACGGCAGCCGAGCCACGCAGCTGGACCCATCGGATCACCAATGTGCTGGAGGCCATACCACAGAAGTACCAGGCGGAGGCTCGGACCTGACTGGGCGCCATGCCGTATGCCGACACGCCGGCCGCGTGCGAGCAGCGGCGGGCACCATTTGACAGGCGTTACCGCCCGCGGGCCCCGAAAGCGGGTGAGCGGCTGAGGCCTGATTGGGAGCGACTGATCAGCTTCTCCCAGTGCCCGCGCGCACATGGGCGCCACTTGCGGACCACGAATGTGGTGGCGTCCCTCGTCGCGGCGGGGCGGCGGCGTACAACGGCGGCGAAACGGGTTAAGAAGGTGGACGCAGCGCCAGCGATGAGTCGGAAAGTGCTCCAGGTCGCGGAGAAGACCTTGCGGCGGCTCAATGCCCGGCGTGACTGCCGGCGGTGTATGCTGGTGCAACATCCGTGGATGGAATCCAACAGCGCACTGTCAACCACCAGGAGGTTGCCGCCTGATCCGATCTACACACTTATTGACAAAACCTCCTCGCCCCAAAAGATTATCCAAAAATCCTAGACAATATTAGGGCTCGTTCCCGTATCTGTCTATAGAACTTAAGTTTACTGAAAAAGCATATTTGATTGATTTTATTGAAAAAATGACGTAATAGCCGGTGAGCCTTATGGATAGGAGGGTACTTATACTTGCCCTCACACCATAATGTCAAGTCAAAAATATCATACCAATATCATCAATACCTTCGCCAAAATGCGCTCACTTGAAGGGGCTTCCATCGTAGATCTATCGTAGAGTTGTCGTCCACCACGACTGCAACTCTCAACCTATGAGGAAGCCCCGCATGGACATTTTAGCACTTTGCCAATGCCTCCA
>JBKPCR010000541.1:0-8167 GCA_046727435.1 bacterium
CGCCAGGGCAAACGAAAGATCATAGCTGCCGGTCAAGTCATGCATGGCGCCAGCCAGCCAGACACTCGCTCCGCCGCCGATCTGGTGCGCCAACAAGGAAATTCCCCCCAGCGTGCCGAGGGCGCGCAAGCCATAGATTTCGCCGGTGAGCGCGATTACCGATGGCGGCGTCGCCAGCCAGGAAAGCCCACCGAGCACGGCAAACACGTACAGGGCCAGCTCATGGTGCCACAGGAGGAGCAGCATAAACGCCACGCCACGAGTCAGGTAGGCCAGCACCAGGACGTTCTTGCGCCCAACGCGATCGGAGAGCACACCACTCAGCAATGAGCCGACGACGCTGAGAATGGCCATCAACCCAAACGCCTTGGCAGCGGTCTGGGGTGAAAACCCACTGTCGGTCGCGAAGGGAATGAAATGCACGCTAAAGATCCCTACTGTCATGCCACAAACGAAATAACCGCCATTGAGCTGCCAGAGCGGCGCGCTGCACAGCGCCTTGGACCAACTGGTGGTCTCTAACGGGCCTGAGGCCGCTGCTTGGCGGGTCACACCTCCAGACGTATCGGTGGAATCTGGTCTCCGTCGTGGCACCATCAAGGCCATCGGCACTGCCACCACCAGTACGGCTAGTCCCAGATACACATGACTTGGGCGCCACCCAACGGATTCGAGCAGGAGGTAACTGATGTAGACCAGGATCAGTTGGCCGACGGCGCCGCAAGCGTTGTTGATGCTCATGGCAAAGGCACGACCGTCGCGGAACCATTGGGCCAGCAGGGCGTTAGACAGGCTCATCGACGAGCCAGCGGATGCCGCGCCCCCCATGATCCCGTAGATCACCAACAAATATCCAAAGCTGTTGGTAAGGCCCATCAGCGCTACGCCCAGGCCGTAAGCGGCGACACTGACGGTAAAGAGCCATTTGGCACCAAATCGGTCCATGAGATGGCCAGTGAAGGGTTGCAACAGCCCGCTGATCCACAGATTGACCGCCACCACAAACGAAATGGTGCCCCGATCCCAGCTCAAATCGGCGATGATGGTCTTAAAAAAATTGCCAAGGGTGGCTCGTGTGCCGATCGTGATAAAGCCGATCAGGCAGAGGGCGATAAGTAGGAACCAACGATATGCCTGCGTCTGCGCTTGCAGCGACGACTGTGCCATACTTCCTCCCATCACCCCAGGGAAATGCAGCATGCGGCACTACCATAGCACTCGAGCGGTCGCAGTACAAGCGTTAGAGTGGAGGTCATTCTATGGCGAGTTATCACAGTATGTCCTTGGATTCGCATGTGTTCGAGCCGGCCGACCGTGAACCACCAAAAGCGCCACCACGTTTCGCGAGCAAGCGCCAATAAGCCTCCAGTGGCAGCGATAGCTGGCAAAGACGAGAAAGCTCGCGCTGCACTAGGGATACCGTAAATATTTCCAATAGATTCTAGCAAGATCAAAGAAGCTTTTGAAGAAATCGAGCGGCTTGACTTTCGACCCCGCCACATCGCTCCAGGTCTGTAAAGGAAACTCATAGATGAGATCTTTAGGCGTCCGGAGATTGTCGCGTCGGCAGGCTTGGATGAGCCGCGCAATGATTTCGACATCGAACAGCCAGCGCGTCATAAAGGGTTGTTGAAACAACGAGCGGACAAGAGGACACACCCTGAAGAGCTTAGCGCCGCATTGCGTGTCATAGATAGGCAGGCCTATTGTCAAGGAGGCAGCCGTAGCAAACATCCGACCCAGATAATGTCTAAGCGGGCTGCGCTCGATCGCTCTGCCAAGGAGGCGAACCCTTGCCCCGAAGACCATCGCGATCTCCGAACGGGATTCAAGAAGTTGACAAAAGGAGGGAATAGCCTCGAGGGGCGTGGCCATATCGGCATCCCAATAGCCTGCAAAGTCAGGATTCGTGTCAAAGGCAGACAATAAACCCCGCCTTACAGCCTCGGCTTTGCCGACATTCCTCGGCAGATCAATATATGCACAGCGTTGCGAATGGTCGTGATGGAGGCCTTGTATAACCTTCAATGTCGCATCGTTACTGCCATCATTGACAAACACAAACAGATGTGAACGGTCGGCATCGGAGTATTCTTTAAACTTGTTGACCTTGAGCCGTTTGGCCTCGTTGTAACATGGAATAACAATGGCGACTGATGAGCCCATTGATGTGCTCCCAGCACGTTTCATACTCAGGGGGGAACGCTTGCCATCACACTCAGGCAGAACCGCGAGGAGGTCGTAGTTTACGAGATAGCGCCCGACAATTCACGCGAGACAGGGGAGTAATTTAGGAACAAGCTGCAGTGATGTGTCTGTACCGGCCGTGGATCACGCATCGATCAGGATCACAGCCGGGGCGTTATGAATGCTCTGGCGGTAAGATCGCCGATGCACTCAAGGACGCGGGGTTTCGCACACCCCATTTCCCCGCCTCGACGGCTGTCAGAAAGTCGCTGACGATGCGGTTGAAGGCGTCGGGTTCCTCAATGTTGATGGTGTGGCCGCACTTAGGCATGACCACCAGCCCGGCGGTGGGAATGGCGCGTTTCATGAATAGGCCTGGCTCCAGGCAGGGCTCGTCTTCGTCCCCGGTGACGATCAGCGTTGGCACATGTAGCTGGCGCATCTGGGCTTCCAGGGCATAGACGGAGGGACGTCGTCCCTGCACTCCAAGCAGCGTCAGCGCCGCGCCGATGGCTGAATGCTCGGCCAGTTGTGCGGCAAACTCGCGCCAGCCCCGTGGATCCTTGTCGGAGAATTGCACACGGGTCGGGCCTCTGGCATAGACTTCAGCGACAGCCGGCATGCCCTCGCGCTGGAGCCGTTCAGCGATCTGGCCAGAATCCTGCTGGAAGCGCTCGCGCTCGCTCGACACAGAGCCGTATCCACATCCGGCGACCACCAGAGATCGCGCTCTAGAGGGATGGCGCAGCCCCGCGTGTAAGACGGCATAGCCGCCCATTGACAGCCCGACGAGGTGCGCCTGGGGAATGTTCAAACACTGTAGGAGCCCAACGATATCCTCGGCCGCTTGCTCCTGCGAATAGGCATTGACGTCCTCCGGGACATCTGACGGCGGATAGCCACGGGCATTATACGTGATCACTTGGTAGCGCCGGGAGAAGTAGCGCACTTGTGGTTCCCAACTGCGGTAATCTCCAGCGAATTCATGGACTAAGAGCAACGGATAGCCGCTACCGGTCACCTCATAGTACAGGTTCACCCCATTCACAGGAGCCTTGGGCATACGTGCAGTCCTCTGATATACGAGCCCCTATCTCAGCTCTCCATGCCTGTGGGAGACAGGAGCACTCCTCCCTCACGCACCAGCACCTTGCCACCTTTGACGACGGTATGAATGCGCTGCATCGCGGTGATATCCGTCAGTGGGTCGCCGTCGACGACAACCATGTCGGCGAGTTTGCCGGGAGCCAGCGTGCCGATGTCATTGGCCATGCCCACCGCTTCGGCTGCCAGACCGGTCGCACCGCGCAGGATGTCAGCCGCGGGGATCTGCACTCCCTTGCCCAGAAATTCCATCAAGAGTGCCAACTCATCGATCCTGGTGCCGGTTGACCCCGTATCGCTACTGACCACCAGCTGGACGCCGGCCGTATGCATGCGGCGGATTGTCTCGTAGCGCGCTTCCCAGAGATGACCGGGGTGGGTGCGTGCCTCGCGCATGTCCTCAGCTCGTATCCGATACCAAGTAGCGGGCATGGCTAGGCTGACGATAAGCCCTTTGCGTACGATGTTCTCGACAAGTCGCTCATCATAGGCAATCCCCCCATGCGCGCGGAATGGCACATGCTCCAGTGTGTCGATCCCGGCGTCCACCGCCATGCGAGTACCTTCCACCCCATGGACGTGGACCGCGACCTTCTTGCCCATGCGGTGCGCATCCTCTGCCACTGCCATGAATCCCATCGCGTCATATTGTGAGGCTTCTGGGTTGGAACCTGGTGTGGCATTGCCGCCAGTACCCATGAGCTTGACGCAATCGACACCATGCTTCACCAAGGTGCGAACACCACGCCGTAGGTCATCTACCGTGTCGCACTCGATGCCATCCCACCACAGATGACCAGCAGTACTGGTGAGGACTGGTCCCGAGCAGACCATGCGGGGGCCCGCCAGGCCACCAGCGTTGATGAAGTCGCGCAGGACCAGACTCAAATACCGCCGGTCGCCGCAATCGCGCACTGTTGTCAGACCGCTCTTGAGCGCCAGCTGGGAGTTCCGCGCTCCCACCAACAACACCTGATGGTCCGTCATGGCGCGCGATTCCTGGCCGCTGAGCGGGCTCCCGGTCGAGAGGATATGTACATGCGCATCGATCAGACCAGGCATGAGCATGCGATCGCCGACGTCGACGACCGGATTACCTGGCGGCAATTGCACTTGGGTAACCGGTCCCACAGCGACGATACGCGCATCGTCGACGACCACCACCGCATCACGTATCACCGAATTTCCAGTGCCATCGAACAGTCGCTGCGCTCGTATCGCCCACTTCACAATACTCTCCTTCTTTTCCCCTCTCCCGTCGGGAGAGGGCTGGGGTAAGGGGTCTTAGGCGATGCCACCATCCATCCCTCACCCTAACCCTCTCCCAGAGGGGAAGGGAACGAAAGACCGAACGCCGTTGGCGTCTTTCGAGCGAGTAAGGGATCAGGACCGTTCCAGCAACTCGATGCGGACGTTGTCTGGCCCGCGCACGAAGGCGATCTTGACGCCGGGGCGGATCGTGCGTGGTTCCACGGCGAAGTCGGCCCCACGCTGTTTCAGCTCGGCATACGCGGCGTCGAGGTTGTCGACCCTGAGCCCAAAATGGTCCAGTCCGAGATGGGGGTCGACTGGCCCCTCACCAATTTTAGCATCTGCTGGCACACGCGCCAGGAACACCGTCAGACCGTTAATGTCGAGGTCTATGCGCGGTTGCCCATCCGATTGGATGGATTCGACGATCTTGGCGTCGAACATCTTCTGATAATACTGGGCGGTTGCCATCGGATCACGGCTGCGAAGATGGATGTGGTCATAGCTGTAGACTGGCATCGCTGTTCTCCTCTCGAACGATGATCTGCACCCAACTCCTCACTGGCCCGAGAATGGGCCGTTTCCTGCGTCATGCCACCGCCGAGGTCGCCACATCGAAGACCGTCGGCTGCTGCACCGGCGTGCACAGGGCACGAATGGTCTGCTCGACGAAGGCACGCCGAAAGGCATACTCATCCGCCGGCGGTATATCGGGATTTCCAAACGGATGGTGGAATTTCCCGCCACGCACGATGCGATTCGCTCCCACACGCGTGGCGACTGTATACAAGCAGGTCGCTAGCACGGTGGGAATGCCGACGCGTTCACACTCCTTGGCGATCGTAGCACCGCTACGAGTGCCGGTTCCTCACGTGGCCGGTAAGATGACGGCGCCCACCCCGCGCTGCACCAGCGTGCTGGCGATCTCGGCGCCGATGCGCTTCATGGCGTTCAAGCTGCCGAGATTGCCCACGGTGACACACAGCTCGTCCAGCAACTGGCCAATCCTCCCCTCACGTTCGAGAGCACGCACGGCGTCGAGCGGCACCACGCGGTTGGGATCTTGCAACGCGGCGCTATTATCGTACCCTCCGTGCACGCCGTCCCACTCACCGGGCGCCAGCCGATCCATCCCAGCGATGGAGTACCTGGCCCAATGCGTTGCCGTGGCGGAGGGCAAGCGATCGGGATTGCCCCTGGGGACTAGGCCCGACTCCGTCACAAGGGCGAAAAGAATTTTACTGGGATCGCTGAGCGCCGGAGGAGGGGGGATGACCTCGAAGGTCTCGACGGTGAGCTCGCTGGTGTATGGTTCGCCACGCCATTTCTTCAACGCCATGGCCACAGCCCGTGCGGCTGCCGGTGTACCCGTCCGCACCGTGCGACGGACCGCCCGTGGGAGAAAGCCTTCTTCTGCGGCGGAGCCCAGCGGCAGCCCCCGTCGACGCTTAATCGCCAGCCCGGCCATGCGTTGTAGAGCCGGTTGCATACCGACGGCGCTCGCGGCCGTGGCGATGATGTAGAGGTGCTGCGGGCGGTAGAGGTCACCACCAGGGTTTTCTTCATGCATTCCAGTGATCGCTGGGATCCCCAAGCGTTCGGCTTCCAGGCAGAGTCGCCCGCAGGCAAGACCATAGCGTCCGGAGCGAAAGGCGGGGCCAGCGAGAAAAATATCTGGCTTCAGGTCGCGCAGGTACCCATGTACCTGCGCGACCACGGCCTCTTCATGCTCACTAAAATACCCATCGCCGCACATGATGGTGGCGATCACCTGCCCTTCATCGGCCAGGATCTGCTCCAGGAGTCTTCCCGGCCCGAGCGCCCCGTCCTGGAGGCTGACAGCGGTGTGCGCTTCCTCTTCGCCCCCCAGACCCCCGAAAAACGCGTTGATGTAATGCAAGACGCGGAGTGGCTCAGCCATGATCGTCTCCTATCATGCCGGACTGCGGGCTGTCTTATGCGTCTTCCGCCGACAGCCCCAGCTCGGAGCGCTTCCAGATAGCACCATACCAGGATTCGACCTGCAAGGGACCAGAGGCATCGAGCGGATCTTGGGCGGTGCTGGGCTGCACCGTGGGACCGCCGATGACCCGGTCGACGGCCAGAGCGGCCGGAGCATGCCAGCCGACGCCGCCAACGCTTACCAGGGCATCCGCTTCAGGGACATAATCGACCAGTGTGGGGTCGGTGCCGTCGGGATTGCCCGCTTCCTGGAGAATCGCCACCGTCCGTAAGCCCATGTGCTCGCAGGCTTTAATGGTTTGCATGAAGTCAATCGTGTTGTTGCCGCCCGTGCCGCTCATATCGGCGGATACAATGGCGATCTGCGCCCCCATCAGGCGGGCCACCCGCGCCATCATCCAGCCCTGACGTTCTTTGAGAAATTGCGTATCTTGCCAGCCGCGGCCAACAACTACTGCCAAGAAATTCAGATCATCCCCATGACGGCGGTAGAGCTCTCGGACTATGGAGTTATCGCAGTGGGCCGAGGTAATTCCCCGTCCAGGCGCCCGGTAATTGCCGTTCACCAGGGCGCCATCAAGCATCTCGTTGGGATGCAGGATGGTCGGCTCCAAGCCCTGGGTATGCATGGCGTAGAGAAAGGTCTGGGCCATTAAGCCCTGCTGGTGGAGCAAATTCACGTAGACGACCCGTGGCAGCATAGCATCGACCGCGGGCAAATGATAGCGCTCTAGCTCAGGGGGTTCGATCGAGGTGGTGGCGCGCGCCAGGTAGACGGCTGCCTTCAACTTGGCGCGGTGCAGCGCGGCATCGAACTCGGCATTGCTGATCCTCGGAGCGGGGTGACACACCAGGACGACATTCGCGGTGTCGGAGAAAGCGCAGTACGGCGCCGCCGGTCCGCTCATATCGATGATCACTTCGGCCGGTGACAGCGCACCGCTGGTAGGATCGGGAAATGTGCCACAGACCAGCACGGAGGCGCCACGAATACGGTGATTGCGGCCCTCGCCCCCAGGAATGGCGGAGCCAAAGAAGCCCGGAAACACCGTGGAGCGCCCCTCGACCTTGACCATCAACGGCACTGCATCCAGCACATGGACAATCCGACAGGACTCGCCCGGATGCGCCAGATGAATTTCGATGTCGGCAATCACACGAGGCTCGGCGATGGCATTCAGGAGGGCAGCCCGATTAATCCCCAGGGTGCCGTTTTGGTAATGTGTCTGCGAGGCGAACACCAGTCGTTGCAGCGGGAAGACCCCAACTTCGAGGTTGAATGCACCCCTGTCCGGCTCCATATCCGTCTCTCCCGAACCTCGGCTCAGCCTTGCCAGTCACAATCCTGCTTATACAATCCCCGATTCGGCCAGCACCACCAGCTCGGCCTGACTCAGACCCAGTTCGCCGCAGAAGAGCTCGGTGTTGTGCTCGCCGATGAGCGGGGCACGGCGGGAAATGCGCCAGGGTGACTTGCTGTACAGCGCTGCTGGCCCAGGATAGATGAAGCTGCGCCCCAGCTCCGGATGTGGCACCTCAGTGAAAAACTCGCGGTCCTGGAGATGTTGGTCCGCGATAATCTCATCCATAGAGCGGATGGCGCCCCATGGCAGGCCCAGCTCCTGCCCGCCATGCCAGGCTTCTTCCAGTGGAATGCCAGCGA
>JBKPCR010000542.1:0-9845 GCA_046727435.1 bacterium
GCCTCCGGCCCCGGTCACACTCGTGACGTGCGTGAGCGTGCGCTCGATGGCATTCACGCGGTACCACAGATTCACGCGTTCCCACCAGCTGCGGTCCGGGTCTTCGCCCAGCGCCTGCGCGGCGAGGCCCCAGGGTTGCAGAAGCGTGACCAGCATGAGCACCAGCACACTCCCCGCGAGCTGCCGCCACAGCCGCAGCCGCCACTGCACGGTGCGGACCTCGTCTTCCAGAGCTTCAAGGCGTTGGAGCAGGTTATCCATGGAGAGTCCTCCTAGGTGGCGTGAATGGGGCAAGGGGGCGAGACTCGACTGGGGGGTGGCGTAAGTGTAGCAGGGTGCCATGCGGGGTGCAATCGGTGTGCGCTTCCGCCGGCTCAACGAGCCGGCTTCCCCCCCCACGGGCGTAAAGAATGTGCGATCTTCGTCACTTCTGATACTCCATTGAAAATCAATCGCCAGGCAGTCTGTCCCGGTTCGAGATGGACGCGGTACCCTAAACGCTGCATCGGTCGAGTCAAACGATCCACGAAATGGTCGCGCCGTTGTTTGTCAAGATAGCTGGGTCCCAGTTCGCAATAAGGTTCATGACGGGAGAGCATGTGAAACGCAATGAGGACGAAGGCATGGGCGACGGCCATGTTCGGCCGTTTTCTCTACGCTCATAGGGGAGATCGGTGCCCACAAATCGGTGCCATTCGTCCCACGTCAGATTCCGCCAGACCTGCTCGCACACCATCTCTGTAAGGGTCTCCGTGCGCGCGATCCAGATCCGAATCGTCATGCCTTCACTCCCCGAGGCTAGTCGCTGCCCGTCCGGGCTCAAGGCCACCGACCAGACCTCATCCTCACGGCCGCACAGGGGATGGCTGAAATACGGGCGCTCAGCACGGTCGGTAACGCGTCATCGACCTGATTCCGCAGGTGGCCCTGACTCCGCTGATTGCTGCACCAAGATATCGAAGACGTTCCCATCTTGATCGACGACCCGCCTGAGGTCAGAGCGCATGCCGTTGATCGTCAAAAATGCCTCATCGAGGTGCCGCGTGTCGCCGGGTTGGGGGCGCCGGCGCCGGAGTTGATTGGCATACGGTTGGCCGAATTTCCGGCATTATTTGCGCATCGCCCCATACATCGCGACAATTCCGCGTGCGAACAGCAGCTCTTCGCCATTACGATAGCTGAGGCAGAAGCGAACGTAGAGCCAGCCGCCGTGGCCGACGATTTCAGCGGAAAAGCGGTGGTGTTTGTAGCACATCGAGGGCATACCTTCCTACCTTTTCTGTTTGCCGACATGATTGGCACCGAGGATTCAGCACTGGCGGAGATTATGCCACACTGGGCAAGGATTGGTGGGATGGTTGAATAAGGTGACAATGCCCTTATTCTTGTTCGGCTCCTCGATGACATGATATTCATAACCGCCTCATGGTGTCCAAAAACGTCCAGGCAGCCTCGGGAATCGACGTAAAACGGACCATCACCCCGCACGCGTCTTCGGGCAGTGTTTCGACCACCTTGGCAAACAGATCCACCGGCACCACCTCGCCGGAGGGGCGCAGGAGGTGCAGCTTGAGATTACTGAAGGCCGCCATCGGCTGGTCTACGTGCAGCTCCGCCGTCTTAGTGCCGAGCTTGACCAGACGCCCGCCATACATCGTGCTGCCGGCAAATTTCCCCTCCAGGACGGTATAGCGCAGGTCGAGCGCCTGGGGCAAGGCGACCAGCATCTCCATCGGCGTTGGCAGGCACAGGGAATGGGCACCCTCAATCGCACTGACGGCATAGAGAGTAATGGGTGCTGCTACCCCTTGGGGGGCCACGGTCAGCTGGTGGGACACCGTCAGAAGAGCAGCCGTTTCCGCATAGGTGGTAGGGGAAATGAGGATCTGCCCGCCCGTGGTGTACGACTCAATACGCCCGGTGAGGTTCACTGCGCTGCCGACCACGCCATACTTGGTGCGTTGCTGGGAGCCAATATTGCCCACCACCACCTCCCCGGTGTGGATGCCAATGCCCATTTCAATGTCTGGCAGCCCGGCCCGGCGATTGGGCGCGTTGCTCTCGTCCATGCGCAACTGCATGGCAAGGGCGCAGGCGACGGCCCGTTCGGCATCGTCGTCGCGGCTGAGGGGGGCCCCAAACAGCACCAGCAGGCCATCGCCCAGAATCTCGATGATCGTGCCCCGGTAGGCGAGAATGACGTCCACCATCGCCTCCAGATAGCGATTGAGAAAGCGCATGACCTCCTGCGCTTCGAGGCACTCGGCGAGGGTCGTAAAGCCCCGCAAATCCGACATCAAAATGGTCACCTTGCGCTTGGCCCCGCCGAGCTCTAGGCCCTCGGGGGCGTCGAGCAGTTGCGTCACCACCTCTTCCGAGACATAGCGGCCGAACGTCTCGCGGATAAATTGACTCCGCCGGGCGAGGGCTTCCCCCTGCTTCTGCAGGTCGGCTTCGATGGCGTCGCCGTGGTCTGTGGTCAGCTTCAGTACGGTTTCCAGATCATCGCACTCATGCTGCAGGGCTTCCGAGAGGTCATCGGCATGGTCGGTGGCCATCTCTAACATGACTTCCAAGTCATGTTTTTCCTGCTCCAGGGCGGCGACGCGCTGACGCAGGGCCTGCACTTCTGCCAACAAGGCTTTGCGGGACGGTCCTCTGGGCGGCTGTGTGGCAGACATCACTCAATCTCCAGTTGCAACCCGGGCAACAGGCGTTGGAAATTCTTCAAGGACTTCTCTTGCCAGGGCACGCGATGGCTGCCCTTCATCACGACCTGGGTGGCATTGTCCTGACGGACGTGCAGGACAAATTTCGCCAGCGTATTGATCCCCGAGCTGTTGAGAAACTGGAGCATCCGCAGGTCCAGCGTCAGCGTCGCGGGTTTGGCATCGGCGGCGGCAGTGAGCACCTGCAAGATCGGGGCATATTCCTCCGTGCCCCGGAGCCGAAACGAACCCTGGCAGATCACCGTCGCCGTGGCAGCGTCGTAGCGCACCTGATAGTCCTCGTGGATGATGTCCATAGCAGCGTTCCTTTTCCCAGCTCGCGTATGCCTCTGACGCGCCCCCCTCAGATGGACAGGCGTACCATCGTGGTCACCGTGACCACGTCAGGATCCTGCAGAGACGGGGCGAATTTCCAGGCCAAGGCCGCGCCATAATCATGCAGCATCGTCAGGTAGCCCAAGCCATCCGCCTGCGCGAGTTGCGCCATGTAGCGGGTGTCAATATCCTCGGTCAACAGCCGTTCAATGGTCTGCTGAAATGCCGGAACGGCGTGCGGATCGACGCTGTTGGTCACATAGAAGCTGACGGCATCGGACTCGAGATACATGGCAATACTGATCGGGTGTTGCGACAGGGTATAACTGAACTTCATGGCATTTTCCAGCAGCTCATTGGCCACGTAACTGACCGCACTCTTGAGATCCGCCTGGCGCTCGGCCCCAGCACGGTCGTCGCCGGGAAAGAACGTGCTGAGGTAATCGGCGAGAAAATCGGCGGACAGGCCATTATTGCGCCACCGCTGCTGAATAGGGATGGAGGTCGGAGAAAAGCCGATCTCCAGATACTCGCCGTGATCGTCTTTCCGTTCAATGAAATCGCCAAATATCCGTGTCATAGCATTATCTCGCCATCGATGGCCCACAGGTTACGCTCACAAGTCTTGCTCTCACCGTTGCTTCATGATCAGCAAGGTGATGTCATCATACACGATATGCTGATCGATGTGGTGTCGCACGTCGTCGATGATCGCCTCCCGAATGTCCCTTGCCGAGCCCTGGCAGTGGCGCCGCATCTGCTCGCACAGGCGCTCAAGCCCATACAGCTCGCGCGCGGCGTTTTCGGCTTCGGTTACGCCATCGGTGTAGAGGGCCACCACATCCCCCGAGTCCAGACGAACTTCCGCTTGCGCGATGAAGGGGGTGATGTCCGGCTCGAGTCCGATCGGAAATCCCAGATCGATCGTATCGATGCGCTCCACCCGCCCATCGGCGCGTACCACCACCAGTTCCTCATGCTGACCGCTGATGCGCAACCAGCCATCCTCATAGTCGAGCAAGACCAGGGTCAGGTTCTTGTCGGATTGCATACGCCGGACATTTTCATAAATCGTGCGATTCAGGGTGGTGAAAAACCGCACGGGGTCGGTTTCTCGGTGGGTTAACAGGGTGCGCACCGACGTTTGCACCATAATCATCAACACGCCGCTCTCTAACCCATGGCCAGTCACGTCACCCATGGCGATCTTGACCAAGCCACCCTCCTGGAGCACGTCGTAATAGTCACCCCCGACTTCGGTGGCCGGTTGCATGAAGCTGGCGATCTCCAAGCCCTGAATGGTCTGGAATTCCGGCTCTTTTGGCAGAATCATTTCCTGCAAGCGCCGGGTAACGGCCAGTTCCGCCCCCATGCGCAGGTTCTCGGCTTCTAAGCGGCGATTCAGCTCGGTAATATCCTGATTGGCCTTGATCAGGGCCGCCGCGACATGATTGAAGGACCGTACCACCTGCCCAAGCTCATCCGTGTTGTCCAGGACGATGAGTTGATCCAGTTGGCCGGTTGCCAGCTGCTGCGAGGCTCCCGCCAAGACCTGCACCGTCCGCATCACGGCCAGATAAAAGCTGATAAACAGGTAGATCACCCCCACCAGCACCACGCAGACAAACCCCCAGACAAATCGCCATTTGCGGTCAAACCCCTGGATGCGCCGGTGCAGGAGATCATCCAGCTCGGTCACCACCTGTTGCCAGAGGTCCATGCCGATCTGCAGTGTGCGGTTGGTGGAGGGCCCATCATCCGGGGACACCATGGGCGAGTTGCCTTGGGCTATCTGGTCGATGTCAGCTATTTGCTGATGCAGGGTGTTGATAAATGCCTCGACCGCCCCCGATAATCGGGGATACACATTGCGGGCGGGATTGTTCTCATAGGCAAACGTCATGCTGCGCGCCAGCTCTTGCAGCTGATCCTGCAACCGGCCAGAGAGGGTAATGAGCCGGGCCCGCACCTCGGTCTGCTCCGCTAGGGCGGCGGCACTCCCCTGTCGAGGCTGGGCGGGCATCATCTCCTTGCCCAGCAGGTGCAACTGGCTCTGGAGATCCTGTATTTTGGGGAGCGTGAGCAGGCTGACGCTCATGAGGTAATAGGTATCGAGGTCGGGATCCAAAATCAGGTTGGAGGTATTCCCGACATGCGCATAGAGCTCCCGCACCTTATTGAGAACTAGGTTGTATTGACTGATGTGCTGTTCCAGGGTCAGTTGGTCTTGCCTGGCTTGCAATTGCTGCCAGGAAGCCCTGAGGGACTGCAGGCGTTCCGTCGTGTGCAGCACCCTGCTCAGTTGTTGATCAACGCGAGCAACCTCCTTCAGGGACTGATTAACTCGGGCCTGTTGCTGCACCAGGTCCTGTGGCGTCATTTCCTCCACTGCTAGGCGATAGGAGGCCAGCCGACTCTGGGAAATGTCTTCCAGCACCTGCCTGAGGGGGCGCAAGTAGGTGGTGCCATATAATTCTTTTTGGGAAAACTCCCGTTGCAGGCTTAACTCGGTCAGCAGCAGATACATCACCAGGACGAGGGGGAGGATGAACAGCAGGCTGATCAGCAGAAACTTTTGCGGATATGTCAGGCGATTCATCAGGGCAATCGCCGGATCAAAGGGTTTCATAGGCAAGTGTGCCTTCCGTTCAGACCACACCACGATGCCTGGGTGCTCCTTCGACGTCATCCACAGCAGGCCACACCTCACTATCCCCCCAATGTCTCCAGTAGAGCCTGGGCCTCCTGCAGGTCGGCGGTGTCAAAGCCCTCGGTGAACCAGCCGTGGATAGGTGCGAGCAGGTCGTAGGCCTCGGTGCGTTTGCCCTGCTGCCGCCACAGCCGACTCAGGCTCATGGCAGCCCGCAGCTCCAGCGCTTTAGCTTGCTGACGGCGAGCGACGTCGAGGGCTTGATAAAAACAGGGTTGCACCTCTTCTGGAGGGGCGGCCTGCTGCCGCAAGAGTTCCCCCTTGAGGTGGTATAACTCTACCACATAGAACCGCTCCCCGCTTGTGTGCGCTGCTGCCAATGCCTCGGCCAGCGCGCGCAGTCCCTCTTCAGGCTGGCCGATGGTCCCAGACGCCTCGGCCAACAAGGCCAGCTGATGCGACAGTCCATGCGCGGCCCCCGTGGCCCGGTAGGCCTCCAGACCCTGGTGCATCTGCGCCATTCCTGCCTCTGCCTGTCCCTGTGCCACGAGCGCCCAGCCCCGAAGCACCGTGCCGTTCGCCAACCGGTACGGAAACCCCTGCTCACTGGCGAGTCCCATCAGGGCCTCAACCCGGTCATCAGCCGCCTGCACCTCCCGCCGGTTCTGATGCAGCCGAGCCGCCCAGAACAAGGCCCTCGCCTGACTTAAGGGGTGCGACAGCTCCCCGGCCAGCGTCAAGGCCTCGTGCATGCGCTGTAGGGCCTGATCCGGATAGCCCAGAAACCACGGTACCCAGGCCATGTGCGTGAGACACACGACCCCTGGATCTTCGCCATACAGGAAGGTCAGGGTGCGATGCTGTCGGGGGTCGTACAGGGCCCACTCTTGCTCCAGGTGCACGCGGGCCTCGGCAAATGCGCCCAGCCAGGTCGCGCTCCCGGCCATCACGCCGTGAGTTTTCAGGAGGTGGGCCGGGTCGTGCTGGCGTTGGGCCAGCGTGAGCAACTGCTCCGCCAGCTCCCGCGCCGTCTGGATCCCGGCCCGCGCCACGTAAAACCCGTAAAGTCCCGACAGCGCTGAGAAGAGCTGCGGCGTCTCGCCCATCTGCGTGCAGAGCGCTCGCGCCCGGGCATACGCCCGTTCCACCTCCGGGGCCGCGAAGCCCTTGACGGCCAGCATCGGTACACCCAGGGCCAGTTGCAGCGTGAGTTCATGCTGGGTCCGCTCTGGCGTGTGCGGGACGTGCGTGAGGACCTCCAGACCCTTGGTGAGGTGGCTGATCGCTTCGAGATGCGCCGAGCGCTCGTTCGCCCGCTGGCCGGCCTGCTGCCAGTAGCCAATGGCCTGCACGTGGAGACCGGCTTCGGTGTAGTGCTGCGCCACCCATTCGGGCTGGCGCTCCGCAATCTCGGGAAACCGCTCCACCGCCGTCCGGGCAATCGTCTGGTGGTACTGCTGTCGTGTCGGCTTCAATAACGCCTGATAGGCGGCCTCCTGGATGAGGGCGTGCTTAAAGCTATACGTGGCCTGTCGTCCCATGCCGCGTTGGTACACCAGCTCGGCCTCGACCAGCCGCCCCAGTTCCCGCTCCAGCGCCGCCTCATCCAGCTGCGACACCGCCTGCAGCAGCTCACAGGGAAATTGCCTCCCGATGGTGGCCGCCAATTGCGCAATCCCCTTGGCGGTGACCAGCCGGTCCAGTCGGGCCATGAGGGAATCGTGCAAGGTCGGGGGAATGGCGAAAGCTGGCAAGGGGCCGGTGAGCTCGTAGCGGTCCTCTGCCGCTCGGAGCGCGCCTGACTCCAGAACCGTCTTGGTCAACTCTTCCACAAACAGGGGCACGCCGTCGCTCTGGGTGACGAGCTGGTGGAGGACCTCCCCTGGCAGGGCTTTCCCCCGGGCCACCCGTGACACCAGCTGCTGAACCTGAGGACGGGGTAAACGGCCGAGCGTGAGCTGGGTCAGGTGGGCCCTGGAGGTCCAGGGTGGGCGGAACTCCGGGCGCATGGTGAGCAGGGTGAAGATCCGGGCGGTGGCGGACTGGTCGATCAAGCGCGTGAGCAGCTCGAGCGTGGAGGGATCGACCCAGTGCAGGTCTTCGACAATAAACACTACGGGCTGCTGTTCGGCCAGGGCCAGCAGCACCGCCAGCACGGCTTCTAGTGTCTGCTGTCGCTGCCGTGCCGCGGTGAGGGTCAGGCGGAGATAGCCCTCGGGCATCGGGAGTGACAGCAGCGAGGCCAAGAAAGGGACCACGTCTGGCAAGACGACGGGGTGAGGTGCCAAGAACCACTCCAGCTTTCTGAGCCGGTCCTCAGGGCTCTCGTCCCGCTCAAACCCTAGCGTTCGCTGCCACAGCTCGATCACGGGAGACCACGGACTGTTCTGGGCGTACGGGGAGCCGCGGCATTCCAGCCGGATATGGGAGTGGCCGCCGATCTGAGCTTGCACTTCCTGGACGAGGCGTGATTTGCCGATCCCCGCCTCCCCACTGAGCACCACGACCTGGCCCATGCCCTCTTGCACCTGGGCCCACCGCTCCAACAGCAGCCCCACCTCCCGCTCCCGCCCTACCAGGGGGGTGAGACCTGTGGTCGCCTCGACATCGAAGCGACTCCGGATCGTACGCTCCCCCAGGATGTGATAGATCGGCATCGGCGTGGTGACACCCTTCAGCGTGTAAGGCCCCAGGTCTTCCTCCGTGAAAGACGCCTGAACCAGCCGATGCGTGGCGGCACTGATCACCACCGTGTCGGGTGCGGCCAGTCCCTGGAGCCGGGCGGCGACGTTCGGCGTGTCGCCTAGGGCCAATTGTTCATGTCGGTCGCCGCCCCCCATCTCCCCCACGACTACGAGGCCCGTGTCGATGCCGACGCGCACGGCGAGCGGCATGCCTTGATCCTGCTCGAGGCGCCTCTTCAACGGCCCCACGGCCTCGATCATTCCCAAACCCGCCCGTACCGCCCGCTGCGCATCATCTTCGTGCGCCTGCGGATAGCCGAAGTAGACGAGCAGACCATCGCCGAGATACTGGGCGATATGCCCCTCATAGCGCGCAATGACCCGAGCGCAGACCTCTTGATAGGCCCGCACCACCTCGCGCCACGCTTCCGGGTCGAGCTGGCGGGCGAGCACGGTCGAGTCCACCAGGTCGCAGAACAGCACGGTCAGCTGGCGGCGTTCGGCCTCCGGGGCTCGAGGCGCTGGCGATGGCGAGCCCTCCTGTAGGGCTTGGCTGACCCCAGTGTCGGGCGGCGCAAAGGGTTCAGTCGCTCCTGAACTGGGGTGCGTGACCGCCGCGGCACCCACCCAGACGAGGACTCTGCCGTCCTCATCCGTCGCGAGATGCTTGGCATAGATCAGATCTTCCTTGAGCGCTTCGAGGGTGTCGTCATCGAGCTGCAGCCGGAGTTTCAGCACGCGGTAGGAGAGGCGCCGTTCCCGCTGGAGGAGTGCGATGGCTTGATTGAGCAGAGCGTCATAGTCCATCACCGCCCCTCCACCTGTCCCAGTGCGGCCTCCGCCTGCGACAGCCAGAAGGTCATGTCCATGGCGCGGTAGAGGCCGATGGCGGCGGACAGTGCGACATGCGCCTGCTCCCCTTGGCCGGTTGTGGCGTAGAGGGTACCAAGACCCAGGTGGCAGTGGGCCTGGAGTGGGCGCATGGCGAGCTCTGTCGCGAGTGTTTGCGCCTGCCGGTAGCAGGCCTCGGCCTGGTGATAGGCTGGGGGGTCGCCCTGCACGGCGATGTCGCCGAGGAGGCGAAGGGCATAGGCCTCCCATCCCCGTTCCCTGTGCACTTGTGAGAGATCGAAGGCGTGCATCGCGAGCCCTCTCGCGTCCTCTACGCGGCCGGCTAACAGATACACCTCGCCCAGAGAGGCGAGGCGGTGTGACTGGAAGTCCATCATGCTTATTGATGCGGCGTGCGCCACCGCCTGCTCTAGGTGCGGCAGCGCCTCGGAGATACGCCCGGATAGCGCATACGCGGCTCCTAAGGCCGCAGCAACCAAGGGAAATAAGAGCGGGATCTGCCAGTCCTGATAGAGCCCAAAGCCCCGCTCGAGGAGGGGGATAGCCTGGGGCAGGTCGCCTTGGCGGAGGTATAGAAAGCCGAGCGCCGAATAGGCGTTGATGAGGCTATCTGGT
>JBKPCR010000543.1:0-18381 GCA_046727435.1 bacterium
CCGAGCAGTTGGCCCAACGACCACCACTCGTCCTGCGCTATAGCCGAGTGCTCTTGACGCAACACCTGAAGCGCCTGATGCATGACCTGCTGGGATACGGGCTAGCGCTGGAAGGGCTGGGAGTCGCGGCTGAATCGTAACGCCATCAGGAGCGTGTGATTGCCATTCTGGCAGGCTAGACCTGTCCGGACAACGTTTGTCTCGGAGGTGTACTCATGTTTCTCATGCGATTCACGGAACGCGCCTATGTCAATTACACGGAAGAAGATGTCAAAAACAGCTTCCGCAGCGCCGTGCGCTTGACCTTTCCCAACAGTCACTTCGATCCACGCCTTGGGGCTGATCTGTATCACCAGTATCTGGATGAATACGAGTACGCCGAAGCGATGGGGTTTGATGGGCTGATGCTCAACGAACATCATAACACCCCCACCTGCTTGGGGGCCGCCATGAACCTCGAGGCCGCCATCCTGGCCAGGACCACGAAGCAGGCCAAGATCGTGCTGCTGGGCAACCCGCTGCCCATCTTCGACAACCCGGTGCGACTGGCTGAGGAATTGGCCGAGATCGACATGCTTTCCAGGGGTCGGCTGGTATCGGGCTTCGTGCGCGGCACCGGGGTCGAGACCTGGGCTACCAACATCAATCCGGTTCATAACCGGGAGCGCTTTGAGGAAGCCCACGACCTCATTATCAAGACTTGGACGACGCCGGGGCCATTCCGCTGGGAAGGCAAACACTACCACTTCCGGGTGGTCAACCCGTTTGAGCTGCCGTTGCAAAAGCCGCATCCGCCGGTATGGATTCCCGGTACGGGAAGTCCAGAGACCCTAGTGTGGTGCGCCGAACGCCATTATCCCTACATCTACCTTGAGACCGACGTCGAAGCCACCCAGGACATGATCGCGGTGTATGCCGAGACAGCACGCGCGCACGGCTATGAGCCTGGCCCACAACACTTTGGGTACCTGGCGCGCATCCATGTCCAGGATACCGACGACAAGGCCAGAGAGGTGGCGCGAGGCTACCTCGTGGGCAATGTGGGTGTCGGACGCATTCCCCTGCCGCCCGACTATATGAGCCCCCCTGGGTATAACAGCCGCGACGCTCGTTTCCGCAAGCTCAGCGAACGCATCCGTCGCGACCCGTTGCGGGGCGGTGGTGTCGACACGGCAACCTACGAAGCCATATTACAGGCCAATCGCATCATTGCCGGCAGCCCCGACACCGTCATCGAAAAGCTGCGCACGGTATTATCGGCGGTGCGGCCGGGGATCCTCGGCGTGTGGACCAACGACGGCTCCATCAGCCACGAGGATAGCATGCGCTGCCTGACGTTGATGGGGCAGGAAGTCCTGCCTGCACTGCGGGACATCGCCAAAGACTTGGAGCTTACAGACCCCTTCCAGACACCGCCTTAGAGGAAGGGAGCACGAGAGCCACATGAGCCGATGAGAGCGGGCACGATCATTTCCATTTGTCGTCATCGGAGACATATGGCTCCAGCATTGGGTCTTCGTGGCTAGGACGGACGCCGCGGCCAGAAGAAAAACGCCACCAGCGCTGCAAGCACCCCCACGACCGTTATGGTGCCGATGAGATCCCCGAGCGTCCATTGGCCACGATAAGCGGTGCTGCGTGCAGCCCATGCTACTCGTGTCAAGAGCAGCGGGCTCCCAAGAGCCCATAGCCGATGGATTGCAGGATAACGAGGCATCGTCCACCCTCCTATGAGGCACGTTTTTTCTCTGCAAGCATACGCACCTCGCGCATCCGGATTCTACCCGACCATGGTTGGAAGCACAACCGTGGATAGACTAACTCCGTCTGACGCTGGGCGGGGTGCAAATCGCGCTAGTGCCCGCGTATGTGAGTACAATCTAAATGTGTTCCTGGAGGGCCAAAACGTCCAGGACCACGTCTTGACCCCCGAAGCGTTTCAGCGTATGGTGGATACCTCGCCTGACCACCTGAAGCTGGTAGTCCAGTGTGCATATTACACGGCTGTGCGCAAAGGAGAAATTTTGGGGCCTACATGAAATTGGGTAGACCCCGAAGGCAGGGTCATTCGGTTACAAGAGGTGGATGCCAATACGACGGATATATTGCCGGGGTGGCGGAATGGGTAGACGCACAGGACTTAAAATCGGTGCGAAGGGGATTCGGCAAACGCAGGTCAGACGCCGAATCCCTTTTTTTGTCTGGCTTTTCCCGTGTTCAACGGTTTATATTGAAGTGTGCCAATATGTGGGAATGTATACGTCTGATAGACACCTCTATGGACACCAACTTTCCAGCTGCATCTCTCGCCTGTCAAAAGTTGGAGCAGCCTCAGAACGGTCGACGGCGTATCGGTCTTCGCTCGATCTTCCGTACGGAGTTGCCTAGATGCTACAGGATAGTCATTCCCATCCCTCACCGCCATGGGAGCTGCCAGTCGACCCTGAAGCATTGGTAGACCTGCTCTTCCAACATTATCACCCCACCGAGCCCAGGGAGCCCATGGATGATCCGTTCCTCCAGCAGATTGAGCAACATTACAACCTCAAAATGCCGTGCATATGGGCAGAGCAGGCCAAGCGATGGCCTCCGGCGTTGCGGTTTAACATCCTCGTCGAGGTGGCCGTCATCAAACGTGACTGCCAACCACTATTGAACCTGGGAGCGGACCCCAACGTTGTCGTGCAGGTGGTTTTCGCCTTGAGAAGTGATCCATTTTGGCGGTATGCCTCAACCCTGCTGCGGTCTGTCACTCCGGACCATTGGGTGAAGACATCGGTGGAGATTCGAAAGCTGGCGTCCATGAGACGCGAGCTTGCGGGATGGACCAATAATCCTATTTTCCCCGAGCTTTCCCCTGACGCGCAAGCCTGCATTCGGCGAGCGCTCGCCGACGCTGCAACTCAGCACGAAAGCCTCAGTATGCCTCTCAAAGAGCTCCGGCGACGGGCTGAAACAGAAGATCCCTTGCTTCCCTTCCTGGAGCGAAGTCAATCGACCGGACGTGGCCGGGGGCGGCCCTCCCAGGCCAGTGCAACCCTAATCATGGTCCTGCTGACCGATCATCTGCGCGTCCAGACCAAACATCCCCACTACAGGGAAGTCGGTCAGGTGGCTGAGAAGCTCTTCCCTGGGTGCTTCACAAAACGTATCCGAACACACCCTACCAAGCTCTGGCACGCAGTGCAGGACCGCTGCAAGAAGTTCAAAAAGAAGCTAGGCGCTCATATGCAGGTTCTGCAAGCAGTCATTTTCACCAATCCCACCCTGTAGTTCCCTCTCAGCACTCGTCTTCCCCATTACCAGTCATTAGCGCTTTGATTAACCCCGAATCGATTGTCCCTTCTTCTTCAAGCTCTCATTTTTTGTGGGGATAAATTCCCCCGGTCATTTTATCCTCTCCTGCTCGACCCCCCTGGGATATGTACCTTTCTTACTGTCGATACCAATAAAGACTTTCCAGCATTGAGGAGAAGTCATGGAAGAGATGACTGGTACCAAAGTG
The DNA here is from genome assembly GCA_046727435.1 of bacterium. Lineage (GTDB taxonomy): Bacteria > Tectomicrobia > Entotheonellia > J063 > CAVPRW01 > CAVPRW01. The sequence continues at coordinate 3,506 of JBKPCR010000543.1, forward strand.
TACTTACCCCAATCGTTGAAGCGCCGGGCTTTTGCGGCCTTTGCGTTGACTGGCACCAATTTCAGCCGATGGAGCCGCGAGCACCTGGCACGTTGGCTGCGAGAGGTTGGTGAAGCACATCCCATGACAGAGCAGCATCAGTCTGAGGACAACAAGTTAGGGAGCAAGTGATGACCCAGCGATCACGACAGAAGATGCAGCAAATTCTTAAGGCCAAGCGCACCAGCGAAGCGAATCGATCGTACCTCGGCGACGACGTGCAGCCGCTGTTGAGCGTCCCCGAGGGAGCAAAAATCCTCGGCGTGAGCGTCCCGACCCTTCGTCAGTAGCTCTCGCAACGCCGCATCGCCATGATCAAAGTCGGAAGACTCACCAAACTGACCATGAAAGATATTTTCGAGTTCATTGAGCGCAACCGGAAGGAAGCGGTCAGCTTTGATGGTGAACGACCCTGATGCGGGCAACGGCCAATGCAGAACCCGCACCCCCAGCGGCCAGTCTGGGGGCACATCATTTGGCGAGCACAGCCAAGAAATCACTGGAGGTTCCCTTGAGTATTTCATCATATCCACCCGGCTACGACACTCTCGATCCACACAGGCAGATGAACCGTCACGACTGGCGCACCCTTGCCTTTGCGGCAAACGTGACCAGCCTCACCGGCCTGCATTGTGTGTTTGGAATGAATTAAAGCTTTGCTCAGTGGGTTAGTTGCGGATGGCTCTTGGAAACATCCAGGATCGATCGCTGGTGGTGGCCCCATCGTAGTGAGTTGCTATCTAATGACTGGCATGACCCTGGAGCTCAATGTCCATGGTCTCGCCAGCTACGTAGTAGGGAGGTTCACCATGCGACCGATTGAACAGGTCCTCGGCAAGCTAGACCAGGTCAAGCGCAGCGGCAGGGGCTCGACCGCACAGTGTCCTGCACACGAGGATCAGGAGAACAGTCTCAGCCTTAGAGAGGGTGACAATGGCATTGTCCTGATCAAATGTTTTGCGGGATGTAACGTGAACGCGATCGTGGAAACGCTGGGCTTGACGATGCCGGATCTCTTTCTTCTGAATGATCGGCAGATCTCTCCGCGGAACCTCACCCTGGAAGCCCTCGCTGCCGATAAGGCGCTACCCGTAGAATTTCTACGATCCCTAGGTGTTGAGCAGAGGGCTGGTGGTGTCAAAATCACCTATCAACTGCTGGACGGCACCCTGGCCCCTCGGCAACGGTGGCGAACCGCTAAGGTTGCCAAACAGGGCTCGTCCTGGCTCAAGGGAGAAGGGTCGCTGGTCCCCTATGGATTGTGACGATTAGAAGAGGCCCGTCAGGCAGGCTATGTCATCCTGGTTGAGGGGGAAAGCGATGCCTGGACACTCTGGTATCACCACTTCCCCGTAATCGATGTCTGTTTTGAACAAATCAAAGTCAAGGAATGTCTTGCCGACGAGTCGATGGACGGTGAAGTCTCGGCCTCGTCCATCTCGCGCTTGCTGCCAATGCTGCCGTCCTCGTCCGCCGGAGTGCGATAGGCGTGGCGTCGGTCGCGGAACCTGCTTGTCGGCAACGCTGGATGTATAACGCCCAGAAATCCATCGATGAAGATCCTTCCACATACGACCATGACTCTGTATAGTACCAAATTAACTCTGTTTTTCGGTACAGAACGGTACAGCATGGATGAACAATGCTCCTGGACCCATAAGGAGATCCCCTGATGGAATGCACCGACATCTTCTGGCACCAGTTCTACAAAGGCGCGGCTATCACGCTGGGTGTATTGCTGCCCCTGATCCTGGGCTTTGGCGCCCTGATGCTGACCAGCTTCCGGCTGCAGCACCGCCACGAGGAGGCGATGCAGGAGGCCAGGATGCGCGAGTCCCAGGTCCGAGACTCGCACTACCGGGTGATCCAGGGTGGTCAAGGGTGACGGCCATGTCTGACGACTGGCGGGTGTTCTTGAACTCCCCGTTGGGGGCCGTCGTAGGATTCGCCGCCGGGTCATTGGTGGTGTACGCCGTAGTCATCCCACTGTGGTGGTGGCTGGACCGCCGGGAGCGGCGGCGCTGGCAGCAGCAGGAAGCCGAGCGCCAGCGGCAATGGGCGCTCCAGCGCCAGCTCTGCGAGCTGGAAGACCAGATCCGCGAGGAGCGCTTGCCGCAGGCGGACCGGGAGTGGCGGCAGCGATATCGCGAGGCGCAGGCGGAGGTGACGCGAGAGGCCCGCAGGCGTTTGGGGTTGCCGGACGAGGAGGAGAGGCATCAATGAGGGAGCGGTGGCCGTGGCAATGGTCGATGGCAGGGCTGCTGGCCCTGCTGGTGTTCGGCATGCTTGCGTCGTTAGGCTTGTGGCTCCCCGGCCTGTTCATGCGTCTCTTCGGCGAGGTGCCTGACCTCGCCCAGGCGCCACCGGCCATGATCATGCTGTTGGGAGGCTATGTGTTGCTGTCGTTCATCGGTGGCATCCTCATCGCCGACCGCGTCAGCGAGGGACAGCTCGCCCGATGGCGGGCGCGCTGGGCATACGAAGCGGAGGTGCGTCGGCGCCAGTAGGCGCTGCAGGAGCAGCTCCGCGAGATGGAGGAGCAGATCCGGCTGGAGCGGCTGCCCGAGAGGGAGCGGGAGTGGCACCGGCAGTACCAGGAGCGCCAGCGGGAGATCCAGCGCGAGGCCCGCCGCCGGCTGGGGTTGCCCGAGGAGGAGCCCTACCGCTGACCAGATGCCGCGCCGAGGTCCAAGGCCGAGGCACTCGATCGGCGTTCGACTGAACAGCGCGGTGTCGGCACGACCGCTGTCTCGATTGTGCCCGCAGGCGGCAGACACCATTGACCCATCGTGCGCACATCGCCGGTGAGTTACCCACCATTGCCGAGGTGCCGCAGCGTCTCCCGACGGAGCATGGCTGGGTTTGTCCTATCCTCCGGCGCTTCATCCCCACCGTTGCCGCGAGTTCGAAGCATTGAAATCTAGCAGTGATGACTTGGATTGTGAGGCGGGTGCCATTGATGGCCAGGTTTTTCTGCGATGCCACGACACCAAGGCATGGCTGCTGAGTCGGGGATGCAGGGCAGATGACACGCCATCGCGGCCAGCTGCTCCTGTACTTATGAGGTCCAGCATCGAGGTACGCAGTGTAAACCGCCGACGAGGAAATTGGGTCGCCAGCGATCGTTGACCGCCTGGGAGGCTATCTCCCCTAGGGGGAGATCAAGATCGTTTAACTCCGGGCAGAAGAGATAGGTTAGCGAGGGATTTTGAGTGAGGTCTTGGCTTCAACTGGCAGATCCTGCAAGAGGCCGTCGATCGGGATTGGTCAGCATTGAAAGACTCGTGGCAACGCCCTGCGACAGGTCCGGAGACGATCACATCGATCAGGGAGGGATCAACGCCTGGCTCGTTCTGGCGATAGCCTTTGATCTCGGGGATACGCAGGGTGGTGTGAGGAGGTGAGGCTGCGCGATGCTGCAGTCTAGCTGGGGGTCATGCCTCGCTTGTGGAGGATGTAGAAGGGTGCTAGAATGCGGGCCATTTTGAGGGATGGGCTTCTTCAGGTTTCACGTGAGACGGCCATGCGCTGCCGTGTTCACAAATCGATTCGGCAATCTGATCAGGGTTAGGGGTCGAATGAGGAAGCTGTCCGCGCGCGTATCCGCCTCCTGGTCCAGCAGGTGGGCGTAATGTTTGTACACCACCTGAATGGTATTGCCGAGCCGCTTGGCCACGCCCGCGGCGTCGCCCGGATGCTGCTTTAAATACTCGGTGGCAAAAATATCGCGAATCATATGAGGGTTGACCCCCACCCGCGCGAAGCGCATGGTGGTGACCGCCACCGCGCCGGTCAGCCGATTGGCCGTAAACGGGTGGCCTTTGGAATTCAGAAAGACGTGCGCCTCCCCGGCTTTGGCGAGACGCTGTCGCCAGATGGTCAAGTATTCCTCGAGTAACGGCACCAGATCGGGTGGGAACACGCACTCATAGCGATTGACGCCGCCATCGCGCCGATCTATCTTGAGCTCCTGGCCACTAAAGCGGATCCGTCATACACCTTCATGATCTTGGTACAAATTGCGCTGCAACGTCATTTCGCGGATGTTGCGTTGGCGCAGCGGTCGCCGGACCAGGAAGCGCAGGATGAGCGACACCCCAGCCCTGTAGGCATACAGTGTTAAATTACAGGACTTGGCGGGCAGCGGGTAGCGCGTCGGGTCCGCGAGGTGACGCTGGATGGTCCTGGCTTCCCAAAAGTCGTGGAGGCGTGTGGGGTTGAGCGGGTAGACCGTTTGGCCCACCGCATCGATCTGGGCCAGGCTGAGCCAGCGCGTCTGCTTGTCGCGCACGGCATCCGCGACGGCCAAATCTTCCTTCAGCAGATCCTTGAGCGCCTCGGCAATCGTGAGATCCTTGAGCCAATGGCGCGCGATGACCTCGAGATTCACGACCATGTTGCGCAGGCCCGGCGTCAGTTTACGGCGCCGTTCCTCGACCCACCACTGGATAAACTCGTGGACCAGCGCGGGATCGCAGAGGTCACGCAAGGTGAGGAGTTCCGCGGGGAGGTGCTGGAAGTGCACGACAAACCCGGCCATGCGGGTCAGTCCCTCAGAGACTCCGTGGCACGTGGTGGCGCGCTTTTTCACGGAGTGGGGACGACCGGGCTGGACGACCCGCTGGCACCACTGCAGGTAGGTCTGAATCTCCTGCTCTGGGCTGGCGGGCATCTCCTGGAGGCGATAGATCAGCTTCGGCGGCAGCTCATGGCGTGGGACCCAGCCCTCCTTGGGGCCATCGCGATGGTTGCGCCAACTGTTGAACTGCGTGTCCCGTGTCTCCAGCCAGCCCTGCTCGCGACCGACACGGAGGAGAAACTGCACACTATTGTGGAGATTGGTGAGGGTGCGGCGGGTCCAGTCTGCGGGGGCGTGAGCCTGTACGAAGGGGACCAGTTGGTGCTCGGTCAGATCATAGACCGTGGGCAGGCACTCGGGCCGGCTCCATCCCCAACATTGCCGCATACTGGGTTACGGCGGTCCGTATCGGCTCGATACGCGACTCCTTAATCAGCTGATGCTGAATGATAATATCGAGAAGTTCTTGTAACGTCATGGGACATCCTTTGAAGTAAAATTGTTCGAATCATTCTTATGAATACCACCGTGACTGGTGAATGTGCTATCAGGTCATGACAGCACAGATCAAATCAGATTGTCGTGTATATGAATATTTACTCAGCATAGAGGTCGAGCCAGTCGAATATGATGATTAAATCGACGCGCCCGTGCGTGGCATTGATAGGATTATTGACGGTGAAATCGAAGGCGTTGTTGTCCTTGCAGTAAAAATTGCATGTATGGACGTTCGGGAACGGAGTAGAGGTGCTCGCCTAGCCAGGACCATGCTAGAAGGGATTAAACGACTTCATGAGCCAGTCGTTGACGGGATCGTCGGAGCTCACTCGGGAGGCGGAGGATGCATTGAACCGGCTGGATCCAACGTTGACCTTCAGCGACCGGGAGAGGATATCAATACCGGCATGGAGTGTACGAGGGATAAATTCGGGAACGATCAGAGGGTAGGACGTCGGGATGGGATTCGGGGAGGGCTTCTCTGAAAAACCCCGGATGGCTGCGGCTTATGGGCGGGATTCCCCACCGCGCTCCGTTCGTCGTCCGCCACGCACGGGTCATGTTCAAGCTATTCGTGGCTTTTGTGACCCGAGCTTTGACTTCGGTGAGATCGATGCCGGCCATCCATCACCTCACGTCGGAAATGAAAATGGATACCGCGGTGGCAGCTACTGGGCCACCTCGTTGTTGAGGTAGAAGGAGGCTGGCTCGCCACAGTATCGAATTGGCTCAGGGAAGGCCTCTGGCTGCTCCAGGTTGAGACACGACTTATGGGGGTGAGGAGGGGGTACGGGACCTCGATAACAATCAACCAGGAGGCACCTACCGATGATCGCCCCAAGCGGAAGGTCTTCTTGACCGGCTTCACGATGCACACTTGAGGCAAAGATCAGTAGCTCGCCACGGTGGGCGGTATAGGCTGCAGCGGTAACAAAGTTTTTGCCGGCGCAAATCAGGCTCGCCACTGGTTGCCGAAACGACTTGGCCAGGCGCATCGGGGTAATGTCCTGGTCGTTAGCCTCCAGATCCAGACAATGCGCGATGGCATCCAGGGCTCGATTCTCGATCGTACGCACCGTCTCGTCGGAGATGCCCATGTCGCGGCCCACGGCGTAGGTCGACTTGAAGGTCTGGCCGTTGTAGCGTTGCCGGAGGATATGAATATCGAGGGGAACCAGGTACGGCTCAAAACGGTCACAGAGGGAGAGAATGTACTTGGCTTCGATCATGGACTTGGGGCCTCGATGCGCGCCATTAGCTGAAAATCCCTTGGGGGATAGCACATCGGCCCCAGCATCACGCAATACGGATACAACGACTGATGCACGGGGCAATTCACTTTCACATAGACGGTTCCAGCCACTTGGCCATTGGAACTGCTCCAGGTGGCACGATACTCGCCTGACCTGGAGATGTCCTTGCTCTTGATCATGGCAGCGTCTCGGGCTCGTCTGGTACTTCAACCGTTAGGTCCCAATTCGTGGCCAGGTCTTGCGGCGTGCCCAGAGGTGCATAGCGTCCGTCAGATTGTCGATAATGATTGCCCTGGAGCGACCAGACGAGCGTCTGATCGTGCCTGACATACCCCATAATCCTGTGGGTATCGCCCCAGCCATTGCGGGAGGTCTTGCCGATTTCGAGTGGCATCGTTGTGGCTCCATGATCATGGCCGCCTCAACGTTTCGATCGCCGTGATGGTCTCGGGGTGGCGCTCATCGGCCCGTTGATCCATGCGCTCAAAGGCTTCGCGCCAGTTCGCATCCATGCGCTCCAATGTTTGGCTCATGGCCTGCAGCGTCTGCTGGGTATCCGTATGCATGCCCTGGCTTTGCCTCAAAAGTCAAAAAATGAGACCAAAATTGTTAGGTTTAGAGCATTAAACCTACAATAAATTATTCGCAAAACGGACTTTTGAGGCAAAGCCGCATGCCCTTTAGAAGCTCTTGCCCCTGGGCGATCAGTTTGTTGGTGCTACGGCTCATCATCCAGTTAAACAGCATGCCTCCGGCGGTAATAATCAGGCCCAATAGGGTGAAGCCGATGGCAAGGTCGACACGTCCAATCACGTAGGTCATAGCCATCCCCACCCATCAAGCACGAACCGGCCCTTGGCGATCAGCTGGTCAATACCGGACTTGTCATTGTAGATATAGGCATCGCGCAGTGTCAAGACCTCTGGCGCGCGGAGCTCAGTCTCTGACCGATGCCCGCGCAGCTCGGGGGCGATGTTGGCCTGCTGGTCGGGGGCTTCGAGGTGCAGGATCTTGCCGCCAATATTTTTCATGCCGCACATCTCGATCAGAAAGCGCAGGTCGGTGACGGCGATGCCAGCGCACTCGGCGCCGACGATTTCTTGCAGGGCACGCATCCAGGACGTGAGCGTGTTCAGCCAAATCTCCTCGCCATGCTCACCGCGCAGGGCAGTGATCTCGTCCTGGAGGATCTTGCGCATGTCCTTGGGCTTGCGATAGAAAATATCCTCCCAGTCGTAGCCCCTCGCCGCCAGCCAGACTTTGTAATGCAACGTCATGGGCCAGCGCAAAACCCCCCGCGGCTTGAGGACGTGCTCATAGAAACAATCCTTGCCCGCGCCGCCCTGTCCGCACACGCCGATAAGCTTGAAATCACCCACGTTTCTTTCTCCACTTCCGATCCCGCTGCGCGCTGGCACGCTTGTACTCGTCGCGTGTGGTCCAGCGGGCGCCAGGGAAGATCTCCATCACCATATGCAACATATCGCTTTTGAACTTGTCCCGTTCAGTCTGGGCCGAGCGCTTTGGCTTCGACGGCGGCTCGTCCAGGAACGGGTCATGCTCAAGGTCGTCTGCCAGGTCGCGATGAGTCATATCGACGCACACTCCAGAGCGGCCAGACGACAATGACGTCTGGGCCTAATTGTACAGCCGCTGCCATTAAGGCCCAGTTGATATCGACGATTTCGATCGGCTTTGGCCAGCCATCGCTGACAATAAAATCGCCGTTCTTGAGCCTCCAATCGATGTGTCGTCGGCAAACATACTGGCGTAGATAGCGCACAAAACTCCGTAGATCCATTAGTGGTCTCGATTCTCCAGGACAATGCGCCAGGCATCGAGGTCGATGAGCTGCAGCATGCCGGTTTGGATGTTAAAGCTCACCCAGGCATCGGTGCGAATGATCAGGGCAATCAGCTCCATCTGCTCTTCGAGCGACACCAAGGTGGGTGTCTTGCGGAGCAGGTCATCCCAGAGCCGAAACTCAAACCCGTCGCCGGGCCCATACGAGTGGCGCTCGGCGATCAGGCCGACGTAGCTCAGTAGCAGTTGGTGGAGCGTGCAGTCGTCGCGGCTCATAGGCTTCTCTCTGACGCAGGGCGTTGGCGGCGTTGGTCGGGGAGCTCTTCAAAGCGGGCAAAGGTATGACTAAACGCCATTCGCACCGAACCGATCGGGCCATTGCGCTGCTTGGCCACAACCAATTGCGCCACGCCGTTGTCGGTATTGGGCTCGAACAGGTCGCCTCGGTAAATAAAGATAACAAGATCAGCATCTTGCTCAATTGCGCCGCTGTCTCGCAAATGCGACAGCTTGGGCACCGGCGGTTTGTCGCCTTCGACTTCACGGCTAAGCTAGGACAAGGCAATCACGGGGACGTTGAACTCCTTGGCGAGGATTTTCAGATCACGGCTGATCTCTGACACTTCTTGCTGGCGATTCTCTTTCCGCTTATGCGAACTACTCATCAGCTGCAAGTAATCGATCACGATCATACCAAGGCCATGCTCCATCTGGACGCGCGTAGCGCGCGTGCGGATGGCCAGCGCGGACAGGCTCGGCGTCTCATCGATGGGTCGGGGAGTCGTCAAGAGCGCGGGCGATCGTGGTGTGCCGCGATGACTCCAGCGGCATGAGGCGGCACTCGCGGAGTCGGCCGGTGAGAGACCGATTGCCCTCGGGACGTCATTGTTCCGGGGGGCGCCCGCGCAGGTAAGCCGCGAAGGCATCCCACTGCCCGTTGTTGACCCTGTTCCGGCTTCTCCGCGAGAGGCCGCATGACCGGGTCACTGCCGGGCGATGGAATTTGTCACGCCACTCGACCCCGCTCCTGGTATACTCGTGCTGCACTTGCCCTGTGATGCCACACCTTGACGGCCATGCCTCGCGATTGGCGGATGCTCCAAAGCCGCGGAGGGTCGGCGATGAGCTTCGAGGAGATTGTGGACCAGGCCCTGGCCATGCTCCAACGGCGGGGCCGCGTGGCCTATCGCACGCTCAAACGCCAGTTCCAGCTCGATGAGGACGCGCTTGAGGACCTGAAGACGGAGCTCATCAAAGCTCAGCGCCTCGCCGTGGACGAGGATGGGGCAGTGCTGGTCTGGACGGGCGGCACGGCGTCGGCCGCGGCCCCCGCCGCCGCTCCCAAGCCCGTGCAGGCCCCGGCCCCGCTGACCTATACGCCGCCCCACCTGGCCGAGAAGATTCTCGCGGCCCGCCCTGCTCTGGAAGGCGAGCGCAAGCAGGTCACCGTGTTCTTTGCCGACCTCAAGGACTCCACCCGGCTCATCGAGGGCCTCGACCCCGAAGCCGCCCAGCAGCTCCTCGATCCCGCCATTCACCTGATGATGGACGCCGTGCACCGCTTCGAGGGCACGGTGAACCAGGTCATGGGCGATGGCATTATGGCGCTCTTCGGGGCCCCCATTGCGCATGAGGATCATGCCCTGCGCGCCTGCTATGCCGCCCTGGCCGTGCAGAGCGCCATCCGGACCTATGCCGAAGTGGTACGGCGCACGCACGGGATGCTACTGCAACTGCGGCTGGGGCTCAATGCCGGCGAGGTGGTGGTGCGGGCCATTGGCAACGATCTGCACACGGACTACTCGGCGGTGGGACAGCACACGCACCTGGCGGCGCGGATGGAGCAACTGGCGGCACCGGGGAGCATCCTGCTGACCGCGGCCGTCCTGCAGCTGGTGGAGGGCCTGGTGCGGGTCACGGCGCTGGGACCGCTGCCGGTCAAGGGGTTTACGGAGCCCGTTGAGGGGTTCGAGCTGCTCGGGGCGAGTGACCTCCGGCGGCGCCTGCAAGCCGCGGCGCTGCGCGGCCTGACGCGCTTCGTCGGGCGGGAGCCGGAACTGGTGGCATTGACGCAGGCCCTGGAGCGAGCCGGGGCGGGCCACGGCCAGGTGGTGGCCCTGGTCGGGGAAGCCGGGGTCGGCAAGTCACGCTTGGTCTACGAGTGTGTCCACTCTCACCGCACCCAGGGCTGGCGGGTACTGGAGGCGGCCTCGGCGTCGTATGGCAAGGCCACGCCCTATTTTCCGGTGCTGGACCTGCTCAAGCGCTATGCTCATGTGGAGGATCACGACGACACACGCACGGTCCGGGCCAAGGTGACCGGGCAGGTGCTGATGCTCGACGAGCGGCTGCAGGACGAGATCCCTGCCCTCCTCGCGCTCCTGGACGCGCTGCCAGATGACAGTCCCTTCCTGCACCTCGATCCGCCGCAGCGGCGTCAACGCACGCTCGAGGCGCTCAAGCGCCTCCTGCTGCGCGAAAGCCAGGCGCAACCTTTGCTGCTGGTCTGTGAAGACCTGCCCTGGATCGATAGCGAGACGCAAGCGCTGCTCGACCGCCTCGCCGAGGGCCTGCCGACGGCCCGCATCTTGTTGCTGGTCAACTATCGACCCGAGTATCAGCACGGTTGGGGCGGCAAGACCTATTACACGCAACTGCGCCTCGACCCCCTGCCGCCAGCCAGCGCGGACGAGGTGCTCCAGGCGCTCCTGGGGGACGATCCCAGCCTCGCGCCGCTCAAGCAGCTGCTGATCACGCGCACCGAGGGCAACCCCTTCTTCCTGGAGGAGAGCGTGCGGACGCTGGTGGAGAGCCGCGTGTTGGTCGGCGAGCCCGGGGGCTACCGCCTGGCGCAGGCGCTGCCGACGATTCAGGTGCCGGCCACAGTACAGGCCGTCCTGGCGGCGCGCATCGACCGCCTGCCCCCCGAGGAGAAGCGCCTGCTCCAGACGGCCGCCGTCATCGGCACGGAGGTGCCCTTGCCGCTGTTGCAGGCCATCGCCGAGCTGCCCGAAGAGGCCCTGCATCGTGGTCTCACGCACCTCCAGGCGGCCGAGCTCCTGTACGAGACCCGGCTCTTTCCCGAACGCGAGTACACCTTCAAGCACGCCCTCACCCACGAGGTGGCCTACGGGAGCCTCTTGCAAGAGCGGCGGCGCCCGCTCCATGCCCGCATCGTCGAAGCCCTCGAGGCGCTTGCCGGGGAGCGGGTGGCCGAACAGGTGGAACACCTGGCGCACCATGCCCGGCGCGGCGAGGTGTGGGACAAAGCTGTTGTGTACCTGCGGCAGGCCGGGGAAAAGGCCCTGGCACGGTCGGCCTACCGCGAGGCTACGGAGTCCTTCGAGCAGGCGATCGTGGCCTTAGGGCATCTGCCCGAGCACCGCGACACGCGCGAGCAGGCCATCGACCTGCGGTTCGCCCTGCGCTCGGCGCTCCTCCCGTCCGGCGACTTTGGGCGGATCCTGGCGACTGTGCGCGAGGCCGAGGCCCTCGCGGCGGCCCTCGACGACCCGCGTCGGCTGGGACAGGTCTCCGTCCTTCTGTCAACCTACTTTTCCACCATGGGCGCGTATGACCAGGCGATCGCCGCCGCCCAGCGCACCCTGGCGCTCGCCACAGCCGATGGGGATGTGGTCCTGCGGGCGCAAGCGAACCAGCGCCTCGGCCAAGCCTACCACTTCCAGGGCGACTATCGTCGGGCGATTGACTGCTTCGGGCAGACCGTCGCCGCCCTTGAGGATACACGGCGCCACGAGCGCCTCGGGTTTGTCCTCATGCCCGCCGTGCTCTCCCGTGCCTACGTGGCCTGGTGCCATGCCGAGCTGGGCCTGTTCGCCGAGGGCCGTGCCCTTGGGGAAGCAGGGCTTCAGATATCGGAAGCGGTGGGTCACCCCCCGAACCTGATGGTTGCCTCGTGGGGGATCGGTCTGCTATGCCTCCGCCAAGGCGACCTCTACAGGGCGCTCCCCCTGCTCGCACGCGCCGTGGGCATCTGTCAGGACGTGGACCTCCCGTTCTATTTCCCCCCAATGGCGGCGCCCCTGGGCGCCGCGTATACCTTGGCTGGGCGCGTCACCGAGGCCATGCCGCTGCTCACGCAGGCGATGGAACAGGCGATGACGATGGGCAGAGTGGACTTCCAGACGCTCAGCAGTCTCTCCCTAGGCGAGACACAGATGCTGGCCAGTCGCCTGGAGGAGGCGCAGGTTCTCGCCGATCGGGCGCTGGCGCATGCCCGTGCCCACCAGGAACGCGGCAACCAGGCCTATGCCCTGCGCCTCCTCGGCGACATTGCGACACATCGCGATCCTCCTGAAGTCGAAGCAGCCGACACTCACTACCGAGAGGCTCTCGCCCTGGCCGAGGAGCTGGGGATGCGCCCGCTCGTAGCTCACTGCTACCGCGGTCTGGGCACCTTGTATGCCAAGAGCGGCCAGCGGGCGCAGGCCAGCGCCGAACTGGCGATGGCAATCGACCTGTACCGCGCCATGGAGATGACCTTCTGGCTGCCGCAGGCGGAGGCGGCATTGGCGCAGGTGGAGGGGCGGTGATGGACTTTTACAACGTGTTCGACCAAGCCCTCGCTCTCCTCCGACAGCGGGGACGGGTATCCTATCGCGCACTGAAGGTCCAGTTCCACCTGGATGACGAGCAACTCGACGCCCTCAAGGAAGAACTGCTCTATACACACCAGGGGGATGTTGAAGATGATGGGCGGGGTCTGGTATGGACTGGAGGGGCGAGCGCAACGCCAGCACCGATCCCAAAGCCCGGACCACCAGTGCAGGAGGCTGAGCAGCTGGAAGCGCCACCGGCCCAGAGTGAACCCCCACCAGCTGCCCCGCGTGCACCAGACGCCGAACGCCGCCAACTCACCGTGCTGTTTTGTGACTTGGTGGATTCGACCGTGCTGGCCAGCCAGCTCGACCCGGAGGAGTGGCGCGAGGTGGTGCGGGCGTATCAAGACACCTGTGCCAAGGTGATTGCCCGCTATGAGGGGCATATCGCGCAATATCTCGGCGATGGTTTGCTCGTCTACTTTGGCTACCCCTCTGCCCGTGAGGATGATGCCCAGCGGGCGGTGCGTGCCGGGCTGGGCGTCGTGGAGGCCATGGGCCAACTGAATATGCGCCTGACCCAGGAGCGAGGGGTGTCCCTGGCCGTGCGCCTGGGCATCCATACCGGGATGGTGGTGGTAGGGGAGGTGGGGGGAGGCACGCGTCAGGAGCAGTTGGCGCTGGGCGAGACGCCCAACCTCGCCGCCCGCCTGCAAGCCATGGCGGCGCCCAATACCCTGGTGCTCAGCGCGACCACCTCTCAGCTGCTCGGCGGCTTCTTTGCCTGCCAGTCCTCAGGCGCACAGCTGCTGAAAGGTGTCGCCCAGCCGCTCGAGGTCTATCAGGTCTTGTACGAGAGTACCGCCCGCAGTCGCCTGGAAGCAGCCGGCCGCACCGGCTTGACCCCGCTGGTGGGTCGGGAGCAGGAGATCGGGCTGCTGGTGGAGCGCTGGGCGCAGGTCACGGAAGGCGTGGGGCAGGTGGTGCTGCTCAGCGGCGAAGCCGGCATCGGCAAATCGCGCCTGGTGCAGGTGCTGACCGAACGCGTGGCGGCCGAGCCGCAGGCGTGGCTGACGCCGTGCCAGTGTTCGCCCTATTACCAGCACACCGCGTTGTATCCCATGATCGACCTGCTAGGGCGGGTGGCGCTGCGCTTGGAGCGGGAGGAGGCCCCCGAGCAGAAGCTGCGCAAACTGGAAGGGTTCGTGGTGCAGTATGGCCTGCCGCTGGCGGAGACGGTGCCGCTCCTGGCCGCCCTCCTCGCTATCCCACTGGGCGCCGACTATGCCCCTCTCACCTTCTCGCCCGAGCAGCAGAAGCAGAAGACGCTCCAGGCCTTCCTGGCGATCTTCCTGCGCATTGCGGCCCAGCAGCCGGTGCTCTTCGTCATGGAAGACCTGCACTGGGTCGACCCCTCCACGCTGGAGCTGCTCACCCTCCTGGTCGATCAAGGCCCCACCGCCCGCATCCTGGCGCTGTGGACCTTTCGGCCCGACTTCCGCCCGCCCTGGACGGGGCGCTCACACCTCACCCAGGTGACGCTCACTCGCTTGCCGCGGCGCCACGCGGCGGAGCTGACCGGCCAGGTGGCCCACGGCAAGGCACTCCCCCCTGAGGTGGTGGAGCAGGTGGTGGCCAGGACCGATGGGGTGCCATTGTTCGTGGAGGAGTTGACCAAAATGGTGCTGGAGTCCGGCCTGCTCCAGGAGCACGCGGAGCATTACGAGCTCACCAGGCCGCTGCCGCCGCTGGCGATTCCCACCACCCTGCACGACTCGCTCATGGCGCGGCTGGATCGCCTGGCGGCGGTGAAGAGCCTGGCGCAACTCGGGGCGACGCTGGGGCGCGAGTTTTCCTACGAGCTGCTACAGGCCGTCTCGCCCTGGGACGAAGAGACCCTACGGCGTGGGCTGCACCAGTTGGTGCAGGCGGAGTTTGTATATCAGCAGGGGATGCCACCGCAGGCGACGTACCTCTTTAAGCATGCGCTGATCCAGGACGCGTCCTATCAATCGTTGCTGCGGAGTACCCGCCAGCAGTACCATCAGCGCATTGCGCAGGTCTTAGAAGCGCACTTTGCGGAGATCGCCGAGACGCAACCCGAGTTGTTGGCGCACCATTATACGCAGGCGGGCCTCACCGAAC
>JBKPCR010000544.1:0-29221 GCA_046727435.1 bacterium
ATTCCTCGATTCGCTGGCCTACCGCGTCAATAGTGCCGAGGGGAGCATAGTGTTCACCGGCGACACACAGCCCTGTCAGTCGGTGATCGAGCTGGCACGCGGCGCGGATATGCTGCTCTGCATGTGCTGGGATGATCAGGAATGCATGGTTCAAAGTGGTGAAAACGTCGGGCAGTGCGGAACCATCGGCGCGGCTGAGATGGCGCGTGAGGCGGGCGTCAAGAGGCTCGTGCTGGTGCATGTCGGTCCACACCTGGCGGCGCATGGGCCAATGGAAAAAGGTATCGGGGACGTCGGCAAAATCTTCGACGGAGAGATCATCTTCGCCGAGGAGCTGATGTCGCTACGGCTGTAGGTGTCGGATCATACGGCGGACAGATGAGTGATTAGTATATGATCCGAGGCTTGGGGATCGTCACGGTTGTGGCGTTCTTACTAGTCAGCTTCACCCCACTGCCAAATGTGTTGAATCAATGGGCCGGCGTTGCCGCCCAACTCCAGCCCGCAGCGGCCATCGTGGTACTCGGCGGCGGCATGGAGGGTGATGGGGTGCTGAGCACGAGCTCGCTGCGGCGCGCCATCCATGGTATCATGCTGTTTCAGCGCGGGTTCGCGCCACTATTGGCCTTCTCGGGGCCGGTCTCTCAACCCTCTGGACGTGAGGAAGCCGAGGTTCGAGCCGAAATGGCCCGACTGTTGGGGGTGTCGCCGGCGGCGATCCTGACCGAGACGACGGCGCGGACGACCCGCGCAGAAGCGGTGCGCAATGCGGCCTTGCTCCAGCCCAGGGGTGTTTCTACGATCCTCCTCGTTACCAGCTACGTGCATATGGCCCGGTCGCGACAGCTCTTCGAGAATGTAGGTTTTACGGTACAGCCCGCGCCTGTTGATGATATCTCACATGTCCGCACTCCGGAGGCGCGTTGGGAATCGATGCGGCCGCTCGTGCAGGAATTTCTGGCCCGTGTCTATTATCGTACTGCCGGGTACCTATAGGCTGAGAATGGCCATGGAATCGGTGTTTATTGTGGTCGTAATAGGTCTGACGTCTGCGGGCGCATACGTCCTCGGCATCACTAGGCTTGGGTTCTCGAAGTCTGGGCTCTGGCTGGCCCTCGGTAAGTCCTGTGAGTGCGTCGGATTGACGCTGGTTTTCTGTGTCCTGAACCTGGCCGTTGCCATGTTTGCCATTCTGGTCATGCGGTCTCTCAGCGGGCGATTCGTCTCACTCTACATCGCCTCCGATACCACGTTCTTCATGCTATCATGGCTCCAGGCCCTCGCTTTCCAGGCCTGGCGTGAGGGCTCCCGTCGGCACCACACGTCTGAGCCCTACGACAGCGAACTGCTGCATCGCCAGCCTTGATCTCGGGTGCACGCTCTCACCTGGAATGATCGACATGGAAACAATCGGTCTGGCGCAAGGGATCATCGATATTTCCCTCCCCATCAGTCCTGCAATGCCCATCTGGCCAGGAGATCCTCGTCCGGAGTTGATAGCGATAGCCAGTTTAGAAGTCGAAGGTGTCCAAGTTAGCCGGCTCGTCTTGGGCACGCATACCGGGACACATCTAGATGCTCCGAGGCATTTCATCCCAGGAGGCCGCACAATTGACCAGCTGGATCTCGGCGCTTTGGTTGGGCTGTGTCGGGTCATCGAAGTGATCAGCACGTCGAGACACATTTCGCGTGCGGACCTGCAGGGCGCCGAGCTGCACCCTGGCGAGCGACTGCTGCTCAAAACGCGCAATTCCCAACATCCTGTCGGGCCGACATTCACCCCCGATTTCGTTGCTCTAGACCCTTCTGGAGCGGACTATGTATGTGAGCAAGGAGTGCGTTTGGTGGGGATCGATGGGCCCTCGATCGATGCCTGGGACGCCAGCGATTTCCCGAGCCACAAGCGTCTGCTTGGAGCTGACATACTGATTTTGGAGAACCTCGTACTGCGGCACGTTGTGCCGGAGATCTATGGTCTGATCGCCGTGCCCCTCAATCTCATTGGGGCCGACGGCTGTCCGATTCGCGCTCTTCTCACTCCTGGCCAATTTCTCCACCCCCCGCCGGCATGATCGCGGCGCCGAGGGCGCCCTCCTACCACCTCTCGACAACCGGCATATGGAGCCGCAAGGGCTGCCCTGGCGCATCATGTCGGCATGCGACTTGACGATGGCGGTGCCACATTGTTCCTTATGCAAAAGTGTTTGACTTGGGTCCAAATGCCCCTATAATCGTGGCCGGAGCAGATGCGGGCGCTGCGGCGACGGCAGGACGATTAGCTGTGGGGTGAGCGGAAAGGAAGGAGCGTATGGCGAATCTGCGAGATAAGTACTGTATCGTCGGGGTTGGGGAAACGGCCTATACCCGTAACTCAGGGCGGACCACCCGCGCCATGGGTGTCGAAGCGGTCAGGAACGCGATGAATGACGCCGGCCTGAGCCCTGGAGATATTGATGGGATGCTGAGTTACCACGGCAACGATTCCACGTCGGCGACGGCGATCTCTTCAGACCTGGGCATCCGGGTGAATTTTTACATGGATGTGATCGGGGGCGGATCGAGCACCGAGGCGCTCATCGGCATGGCCATGGGGGTGATGGAGGTGGGGATGTGCCGCACCGTGGCCATTTTTCGCTCTATGAACGGCTACAGTGAGGTCAGAATCGGCGGCACTGGGGCGCGAGCGGCGACGCCGGTGCGCGGCAGCGAGCTGGCCACACGCCCATATGGCATGCTCAGCGCCGGCCAGAACTTCGCACCGACGTTCATGCGGCACATGCATGACTATGGTACGACCAGCGCCCAGGTGGCCCATGTCAAGGTGGCGCACAGCAAACATGCCAGCAATAATCCGAAAGCGTTGCTGAAGCAGCGGGTGACCGTCGATGACGTGTTGAACTCACGCTGGATAACCAAACCCCTGCATCTGCTCGACTGCTGCTTGGAGACGGATAACGCCACCTGTATCATCGTCACCTCGGCCGAGCGCGCCAAAGATCTCAAGCAACGACCTGTCTATATTATGGGGGTGGCCGGCCGGGTGAGCAAACCACGGGTGGATTTTCACTTCGTCCATGGCCCCATCAGCCGGGTTGCCGGCTATTACGCCAAGGACATCGTGTTCCCGATGGCCGGGATCGGCCCCGAGGATGTCGATGTCACCGGTTCCTACGATGCCTTCACCTTCACCACCATGCTGCAGCTTGAAGAATATGGCTTCTGCAAGAAAGGTGAGGGTGGCGCCTACGTGTCCAGCGGCAGCATCGAGCTCGGAGGCCAACGGCCGAATAACACCAGCGGCGGCCACCTGTGCGAAGGCTATACGCACGGCATGAATATGGTGATCGAGAACACGCGCCAGCTGCGCGGCCTGGTCGACGACTACTGCCCACGTTGGCAAGAGGGCATCCATACCTACGACTACTCCGAGGGGCAATGCCGCCAGGTGAAAGATCCTGAGATCACCATGAACTTGGGCTGGGCCAATCCCACGACCGGTAGCGCGCTCATTCTGAGGAGATAGCTGATGCAGGCACAATATCGTGGCATGAACCTCATCGTTCCCGACAACGATACCGAGTGGAAGGGGTATTTTGAAGCAGCCCGCGAGCATCGCCTGGTGATGAAGCAGTGTCGGAGCTGCGGCTTGCTGCGCTACCCGCCCGGCGCCGCCTGTCCCTGGTGTACGTCTCTGGAGTGGATCTGGCAGGATGTCAGTGGGAAGGGTACAATTCATAGCTATGAGATCGTCATGCAGGCTATCCAGGCTGGATTCCGCGACTGGGCGCCGTATCCCGTGGTGCTGGTGGAGCTGGACGAACAGCACGGACAGCCCACCGCCGACGAGGGCTTGCGCCTGATCTCGAATTTAGTGACCGATGATTTCACGGCCGAAAAAGAAGAGAATGTCGCTATCGGCAAGCGCGTTGAGGTGACATTCCTGGACGTGTCCCCCGAATTCAGCTTGCCGCTGTTCAAACTGTCCCAAGAACCCCCGCAGGGGCCGGTGTGGCAGTTTAAGTGACCAACAGGCACCCAGTCCAGGCAACAAGGGTCGAGGGTATGGACAACAGGTATGATGACGATCGTTTCGACGAGGATGAGCGCTCAGCGGATGATCGCCTGACCAGCGCCCAAGAGCTCTTCCAACAGGCATACGAACTGCAGATGGCAAGGCAATATGAGCAGGCTATCAGTCTGTATCAGCAGTCGATCGAGGTCTACCCCACCGCCGAAGCTCACACCTTCTTAGGCTGGACATACAGTTTCCAGGAACGACTGGACGAGGCCATTGAGGAATGCCATCGGGCCATCGAGGTCGACCCAGATTTCGGCAATCCGTACAATGATATCGGGGTCTACCTGATGCAAAAAGGGCGGTTTGTTGAGGCCCTCCCCTGGTTGGAGAAGGCCAAGCAGGCGCCACGTTATGAGCCGCGCCACTTCCCCTATCTGAACAGCGGCCGGATCTACATGGCTCGGGGGGAATGGCTTAAAGCGCTCAAAGAGTTTGAGCAAGCCGTGAAGATTATGCCCGACGATCTGGGGGCGCGGCAAGCCCTAGCGGAGCTGCGCGGTCGGCTCAACTAAGCCGGTCGCTGGTGTGTCGTCCGTCCATGGCAGGCAGCAGCAGCCGATTGCCGCGATGGTGATCGTCGATCGACGGAGAAAGGAGTATGTATGCCCACCAAGGAAGAAGTCAAACGCCAGGTCTGCGACGCCATCAATCGGCGTGCCGATCAGATCATCAAGGTTGGAGAAACGATCCGCCACCATCCTGAATTAGGGTTCAAGGAAATCAAGACCGCCCGTCTTGTTGAACAAACGCTCAAGGATTTGGGCCTGTCGCCGCAAACTGGGTTGGCGCTCACGGGTGTGCGTGCGACCATGAACGCCGCCACGGATGGGCCAACTATCGCGTTACTGGGGGAGCTCGATGGGCTGGTCGTCAGCGACCACCCGCTCGCAGACTCCGAAACCGGCGCGGCTCATGCCTGTGGACACAACGCCCAGATCGCCGGGCTGATGGGGGCCGTGATGGGGCTGCTGGACAGCAAGGCCCTACAGCACCTGGCCGGCCGCATTGTGGCTTTTGCCGTCCCGGCTGAAGAGTACGGCGATGTAGCCTGGCGTGTACACCAGGCGCGTGAGGGCAAGCTGGAGTTTCTGGGGGGGAAACCCGAACTACTGCGTCTCGGGCACTTCGATGACGTCGACCTGGCAATGATGATTCACACCACTCCTCGCCCCGAGGACAAGCTGGCCGGTGTGGGTGTGTCCAATAATGGCTGTGTGGTGAAAACCATCCGTTACATCGGGAAGGCATCTCATGCTGGCGGCGCGCCTCATATGGGAATCAATGCCTTGTACGCCGCCAATATCGCCCTGACGGCGATTAACGCGGTGCGCGAGACCTTCAGGGAACACGATACCATCCGTGTCCATCCCATCATCACCCAGGGCGGGGTGCAGGTGAACGTGATCCCTGCTGACGTGCGCCTCGAGACCTATGTGCGTGGCAGGACCGTTGAGGCCATCATGGAAGCCAACACCAAGGTCGACCGCGCTCTGCAGGCCGGCGCGCTGGCACTTGGCGCCCAAGTCGAGATCGAGACCCTCCCCGGCTATTTGCCACTCTTCAATAACATGGAGATGGCCGAGATCTTCAAGGCGAACGCTGTCGCGCTGGTGGGCGAGGCCAACTTTACCTCGATCGGACACCGCACGGGGTCGACTGATATGGGCGATATCAGCCATGTCATGCCCACGTTACATCCCTACATGGGGGGAGCGAGCGGCATGGGGCATGGAGCGGACTTCCAGATCACCGACCCGAAGCTGGCATACCTTGGGCCCGCAAAAGCCTTGGCCATGACTGCAGTGGACCTGCTGTGGGGTGATGCGCCAGCCGCCCGGAGCATCATGTCCAACACGAAGCCTCGCATGACGAAATCGGAGTACCTGGCATTTCAGCGCGGCATCAACCGCCGGCTCTTGTTTGATGGAATGACGCTCCAGACCAAACCCCTGTCCTAGAAGCTTCGCCGCGATCGACTTCACTTGATAGCGGACGTCGACCTGCAAAGGAGAACGACAGCACGCCTCCGGAGCAGTGGCGTCCGCTGCACACCAAGCCTAGATGAACCGCTAGCCATTTCCCGCCGCTCAGTCATTCGAAGGAATCAATTGCCTGCAGCAGGTATCTCTATGAGTAGGGCTAGAATGCCTTCCCAGGCGGGCAACAAGGCAGCCATCCGACGCCTGTGTCTTCCATCGTGTCACATGTGGCGACTCTATTGTCACATCCTGAGGTCGACATTTGTTGACACCTGGTCAAATAAATGACGACACATCCATCGGGCCCTCGCATCATATAGTAGCTATAAATATCTACGAGCCTGCGGCCGAGGCATTGAGGCCGGGTCGGTGGTGGCAGCACCTGCAAGCCTACGGGTATCTGACCATTGGCAAGAGTCTTGCATCATAAGAACGCTAAGGACGTACGCAGGGCGCAGGCCTCAGCTGAGCATTGGTGACGAACAGTAGGAGGGAAAACCCGTGAACATCCGCCAGCAGGAGCAGGTTCCAGACGTGACCTCGGAGAGTTTTGATCAACTGGTCATTAACTCATCTGCACCCGTATTGGTGAATTTTCAGACACCATGGTCCAGACGGATGGTGCCGCTGCTTGGTCAATTAGCAGAGGCATTTGCTGGGCGGCTGCGGGTTGTGCAGGTCAACATCTCCGCCGACCCCGAACTGGCCGCCCGCTTCAAGATTCGGGCCGTCCCGACGTTGTTGATTTTCAAGAAGGGGGTTCCGGTCGAGTTCATCGTCGGCACCGTTCCATCGCGTTTTGTCTTCGCGACCGTCTGCAAAGCCCTCGGCGTATCCGCGCGTTTGACCAAAGCACGACGGTCACGGCATGATGGCAGCTGGCCATCGATTTGGCAGCTCGCGTTCGATTCAACTTTGGCCTAAGGTAATGCAAGACTATGCTCCGCCACTCATGTCTTCAGGAACCTCGCAGCTTCTGGGCAAGCAGATAGGGTTCCAGGTCCAGGAACTTTTGGACGAGAACCGCATCTAATGAAACGCGGTAAACATGGCCAAGCCTTGCTGCATGATGGGACATATCCAGGTTCGGCTACGTCTACGATGTCCATCCTGCTCATCCACCTTGGAGAAGCGGTAGTCGCACACTTCACCTGGGAATGAACGCTGAGGACATTGGCAGATTGAAGAGCAGGAATCATACTCCTGCAGATGGGAGGACAAGATGGCACGCGCTGTCAGAGCCCACTCGAAACCGTCACGGAGAGCGATGAAGCCCAAACGACGCGAGTGTCTCCGGTGTGACCGCATATTTCAGTCCGAAGGTCCACACAATCGACTCTGCCAGTCATGCCGGGAGTTTCTGGCTGCCTCACCCACACCGGCGGAGGAATATCCGCTCGGATACTTATGAAGCTTGTCACGGGGGCCAAGACGTAACACAATAGCTCATCACCTAAGTATAGCAATCGGGCGTGATAGAATAGCTCCTGGATGGTGGACGACCGCAGAAAAGGCATAAGTTGCGCAGACCTGTGATGTGGGAGAGATCAGTATGACCGTTGACATCTTGGCCTTCGGTGCTCACCCGGATGATGCCGAAATCGGTTGTGGAGGACTGCTGCTGAAATTAAAGGACCTGGGCTATCGGACCGGCATCGTGTACCTTACTGTTGGCGAAATGGGGAGTCGCGGGACACCTGAGATTCGCCGAAGGGAGCTGACTGCTGCTGCCAAGGTTTTGGGGTTGGATTACGTGGAAGTGATGGATTTTCACGACTGCCGGGTTATGGACGATTTTGAGAGCCGCCTGAAGATCGCGCGGGCTGTCCGCCAGCAACGCCCAACGATCGTGCTGGCTCCTTATTGGGATGGTCCTCCAGGGCGGGGGGTGGGACATACGGATCACCAAACCGCCGGGTATTTGGTGAGCCATGGCGTAAATTTTGCCCACCTCCGTGCCCTTCCGCTGGAGGGTGAGCCGCATAGTGTGTCAAACATTTTTTACTATTTGTATCCCCGAGAAATGTCTCCCTCATTCGTCGTGGATATTTCGGATTACATCGATCAGTGGGTGGAAGTGTTGAAATGCCACCATTCACAGTTCTACAATACCGCGATGGAGCGTTATGACTTTGTCGATACGCTGGTAGCGGTCGCACGCGCTCGTGGCGTATCGATCGGTGCACGCTATGCTCAAGGGTTCATCGCTACCGAACCGCTCAAGGTTGACGACCCCTTCATGCTGGTTATACAGCGGCGCCGCACGCCTCAATACCCCACCTAGCCCACCATGGCAGCAGGCGTCATGACAGGCGCAGCCATCCCGTCTGAGGAACGATGTCCATTAGGGGCGTACAGGCGGTGTCGGAAATGTCGTAGGTGGCGCTGAGCGGCGCTGCTCTAGAGACCGTATACGGTTGCGGAATTGCGCTTGTGCGTCGAGCGAGACACGGGGATATGTAAAGGAATCCTTCGGGACTCGATTTCGACCTACCCAGACGAAATTCGGGTCGACGGGATCGAGCCGTACGTTGTAAGGAAACGGGGGAGAGACCTTCTTGGGGTGATGGACAAAGGGCCGGGAATTCGGAATCAGCACAGACGAATCACCGGGATACAGCACGACAGAGGGCGAAGGAGCCACCGTTGGGGGCGTCTGTGCTAGGTCGGGCGGCATTTGCAGCGGAGGCTGCCGGACGGTGACTGGCTCGACAGAGCGCGCTGCCGGTTCCGTGGCCGGGGTACCCTCGCTCAACGAAGGCGCACTGTCCCGCACCGACACTTGTGCACGGGCCGACTCCGGCACATTAGCCCATTGATTGGTCATGTGCACCACGCCCCGTTCGTCGGTCCAGAGGTACATTTCAGCGCTTGCCTTCACACCTCCCCCCAAGACCATCGTCATCACCACCGCCACCCAAAATACTCTACCCCACATCGGATGCTCCTTACGCACATTCCACATCATTAAACTGCTACATACACCTTGGCCTCACAGGGCCGGCCTAATGGAGCGCTCGATGGGCACGTCGATCAGCGTCGGCCCCTGACGCGACATGGCTTCACGCAGAGCTTTCGACACCGCATCGGCCGTATCAGCGCGGACACCATGGACGCCCATGGCGCGTGCCAAGGCCAGGAAATCAACTTCCGGATCCATCATATCCAGACCAATATAGGTTTCCGTCTTCGCCGCTGCCCCTCCATAGGCGTGCAGGCGTCGCTTCAGAATCATATACTGCGCATTGTTACAGATGAGCCATACGACCGGGATCTGGTAGTGGGCCGCCGTCCACAACGCCTGATTGGCGTAGAGGGTGCTGCCATCGCCGATGATGCCCAAGACTGAGCGGTCCGGCTTGGCCAGTTTCACCCCAACGGTGGCGGGAAGCCCCCAACCAAGCCCGCCGCCACGCATGCCATAGAAGCTATCAGCGGTCGTACGCACCAGAAAATCTCGCAAGGTCGCGCCGGAGGTGATCGATTCATCGACGATAATAGTCTCGGCCGGGACGGTATCTGCGATGGTCTGCATCAACACTGCTGCTGGAATGGGCAGGCGATTGGAGACCTCTGCAGCCAGAGATTTGAGACTCTCATACGCAGTCTGCTTGGCCTGGGCGGCGTTCTCGGCGCGCTCGCGAGCCTCTTGCCGTTGCCCTGGGGTCTGCTGCGCGCGGATGATCTGCACCAGCTCAGGGAGGCTGGCTTTGAGATCGCCGATGATACCCACCTTCGCGGGATAGGTCTTCCCCACTTCCCAGGGATCGGAATGCATATGCACGATGGTCAGATGCGCTGGCACCGGCTCGACCTCTGAAGGGAGCGAGAAGGGGAAAACCTCAGCACCCAAGGCAAACATTAGGTCAGCTTGATCCAAGATGGCGCGTACGGCCGGCTGCGAGCGCACGAGGATGCCCTGGTAGAGCGGATGGTCGGAGGGGAAATCCGTCCGGCCAGGGAAGGTATCGGTGAAGACGCGTGCCCCCAGGAGCTCGGCGACTGCCGCCGCCTCCACAAGCGCATCGGAAGCGCCAACATCATCTCCGACCACAATGATCGGATGTCTGGCCTGCAGTAACAGCGTCGCAGCTTCCTCAAGGGCGGTTCGATCGGCGCGCAGACGGGTTGGGGTCGATGGGGTCGTCCATAACTCAGTCTCCCCTTCGCCATACAAGACATCCATTGGTAGGGAGAGAAACACCATCCCTGTCGGCGGCGTCATGGCAACTTTGAGGGCGCGGCGGGTCGCGGTCACGAGGTCCTTAATATTGCGTGGCTCCCAGGTCCATTTGGCATACATCCGCATCAGTGGGATCAACTCCGACCACAAGACCGGTTCGGAGAGCTGATACCGCTGGTCCTGCTGGCCGGCGGTGACGAGCAGCGGAGTTTTCATCCGCCAACTGTCGTACAGCACCCCCAGGGCATTGCCGAGCCCTGGACTGACATGCAGATTCAGCACACCGACCTTGCCCGAGGCCTGCGCATAGCCATCCGCCATGCCGACCGCCGCAGATTCTTGGAGCGCCAGGATGTATTTGAGGTCTGGCCGATCGACTAGCGCATCCATCAGCGGTAGCTCGGTGGTGCCAGGGTTGCCGAAAATGTACTCAACCCCCTCTTGATGCAGGACTTCTAAAAAGGCATGGCGACCAGTGATAACCGGCATTGTCTATGTCCCTCTCTCTTTCTGTCCATTCGACCCCATTGTCTCGACCACATCCTGCAGCGTCAGAGCCATGAGGTGCTCTGGCGTCGGTACGCCATCGCGGGACCAGTGGCGCAGCGCGTAGAACTCATCGAGCATGCGATCCAGCTCTTCGGGGGGACAGTACCGCCCCTTCGAGGGGCCGAAGGGGATAGGTTCATGCATGACGCGATACGGCAGCAGGTCATCCTTGCGCCGCACCCCTTCACGCACGTTAAAGGCCCGCTCCAGATTAATGATGCGCTCGCCCACACGCTCAAGATCTTCCGTGGTCATGCCAAAACCGGTTACACCATTGACCATCTGCGCGAAGGCGTCGTTCAGCAGCATGCCGAAGCCCCGTTCGCCGGTGAAGCGACACAGCACCAGCGAGTCCCCGACCGCCGTATAATGCTGGCTGCGCATAGCATACTCCGCCTTGCCATCGATGGTCGAATGATCGAACTCGGGGCGATATTGCATGGTGGGCCGGGTATCGTGGTGCGACCCTCCGCGCGTGGCCGTGGCATAGCCGATGCTCATGCCCTTCAAGGCGCGAGCGGAGTGCGCCGGCAACTCCAGTCCTTTTACGGCATATAAATATTGGTGTGCACCGTTTCCCAGGCGGTCGGCCAGACGACATGAGCCCTCAGCAAGGAAGTCCCCGAAGCCTTGCCGATAGGCTGTCGCGTCCACCAGGTGCAGCATGGCGTGATAATCACCCCAGTGCAGCTCTTGCCCAATGTCCTGCGCCGTCAAGAGGCCACGAGCCGCACATTCCATCGCGAAGGCAATGGTGACCCCCATGGAAATGGTGTCCATACCGAGCTGATCGCATAGCTCGTTGGCTTTGATCAGGGAGGGGGCATTAGCGTTCTCCAACATCGACCCCAGCGCAAAAATGCTCTCGTACTCGGGCATCTTCCAGCGTGTGCCGGCGAACTCCCCCTCGTCAACCTTAAAATCCTTCCCACAGGCCACGGGGCATTTCAGGCAGGTGGTGTCGCGCTCCCAGTACCAATCTTTGAAGCGCTCGCCGCTGATGGCCTCGGCCTGCTCGAACACCTCCATGGCGAGATTCCTGGTTCCCAGCGCACCCATTGTATTAATGGGATTGACCAAAACGGCAGTGCCAAACGTACTGAGGGCCTTGGTACCGGTGAGCATGCCGCTGTATGTCGATTTATAGAGGCTACTCAGCGCCCCCTGGTCGGCAAGGGTCATCTTGCGGTTGCCACTGACGACGATGGCCTTCACACCTTTCGAGCCCAGCACTGCACCCATGCCACCCCGGCCGGCGATGGCGCCGCGGTTCTTCCAGTAGTGTGCCATGGCGGCGAAGCGGACGCGATGTTCCCCGGCGGGGCCGATGCAGGTCACATCCACCTCATCGCCCTCAATCGCCTGTAAGCGCTCGACGCACACCTGTGTCAGCGCGCCCCACAGAGCGTCGGCCGATTTGATATGGACGCCGTCAGGGGTGAGCAGCAGGTAGACTGGCTGCGGCGCACGACCGGTGATCACCAGCGCATCGAAGCCGGTGCGCTTAAAAGTGCAGGGAAAACGGCCGCCGAACGTTGAGTCGAAGAAGAGTCCGGTGAGTGGTGACTTGCTGGCCACGCAGAGGCGACTATTGCCAGGGATATTGGAATCGGTCACTGGCCCCACCGCCAGGACGATGCAATTGCTGGGATCGAAGGCATCGATTCCTGGCTGCAGCCGATCGTATAACAAGCGGACCGCCATGCCGTTGCCCCCAAGGTAGAGGCGTGCAAACTGGTCATCGAAGGTATCGATGCGACTCGAGCCGGTCGACAGGTCAACCGTGAGGATGCGTCCGCCGTAGCCGTTCATGTGGTCCTCCGCCATCGATCGATCTCGCGCACCAGCGGGGACTCTCCGTCAGCCTCGACAGGCATACCCATCCCCCGGCGTGCTTTCGCGTGTAATGAGGTATATTCCCAATAGGGCATTACATTAGCCTTCGGTCCTTCCTTCGTCCACACCACCGATAGAATGATATAGCGCTCTCCTTCAAAATCGAACTGTTGCTGTTCTTGGAGAAATCGTTCGTCGACCTCGATGGTGATTTTATCTTCTTCAACCCCGTAGAAATCACAGCTTACGGCGGCCATTACCCTCACCTCTCGCATCTTGGACCGGCCCTGAGCCTGAAGCGCTCAGCTTGCGGTTGACATGTTTGCCGTCCATGTTAGCCCTACGCATCGTCGTGTGTCAACCCTTAGGGGTATTGTGATGGGTCTCCGGCAGGCCACATCATCGGACCTCATAGATGTGCTGGCGGGCGTTTGGGATCATGCAGGGTGTGGCAATAAATTCAATCTTCTGGAGACGATTTCCTTCCTCCCACTTGCCTTCTGATGCCAGGCTTTATATATGTATTACATGAGGGAGAACCGGAGGGTTGCCGAGACCGAATGGACATGGTGCGGATGGCGTGGAGGCAAAGAGGCCCATGGCTGAGAAAGCCCCGATGACACGACAGGGATACGAGGCGTTGGTGAATGAGCTGAAACACCTCAGAGCAGTGGTCCGCCCTCAGGTAATCGAGGCGGTGCGGCTGGCGCGTGAGGAGGGGGATCTGCGTGAGAACGCCGAGTATCACGGTGCCAAGGAGAAACAAGCCCTCCTCGAGGCGAAAATCCGGCATTTGGAAACACAGTTGGCCAACGCCGAAGTCATCGATACAGGGGCCCTTGGGGGTGATCGTGTAGTGTTCGGGGCGACCGTGCAGGTGCGCGAGGCCGATACCGACGAGGAGAAAGAGTTTCGCTTGGTCGGCGCCGATGAGGCAAACCCTCAGAAAGGTTGGATCTCGATCCAATCACCGGTCGGACGAGCTTTGGTGGGTAAGCAAACCGGTGACACAGTCGAAGTACGCGTACCCAGGGGTACCCTAACCTATGAGATCGTTTCCATCACGTTTGAGAGCTGACCTTCCATGTCGATCAATGGCCTCTGTCGCGACCAGCTTTGTGGGTGCTCATCGGTCTCCGATTGGACGCTGGACAGGTTCCCAGCCGATTGTTGGTAAGGCGACTCAACGGAGGCTACAGCGAGACCACACACAGCCTCTACCGATAGGCCGACAGTGTCTCATGTTCGATCTCCTCCACAACCTTGTCGGCACCGGTCTCCCGCAATACCCGCGTGTCCTCAGCGTTGCTGAGGGTGAGGGGTCGCGCCTCCCAGGCATCCAGGACTGCCGGAGACACTGGCTCCGCGGGACGCTGACGCGTTAGGAACAGCGATGCTCGCATCCTGGCCTGCACTGCTTCGAGCCAAGCCTTCAGCCTTTCGCCTAGAGGCGATGTTGGAACTCGTGCATAATCAGGATTGCGGCAACAGTCAAGGACATGGAATGCCTGTGAACCACAAGTCCGGCACTGCAGCAGTTGTCGCTGCACGAATGTTCCTTGCGTCGCTTGAATGAAATAGGCCGAATAACACATTGCGTTCACCGCCTTTCCAGCATGTTGGTGACTTCCTGTTGTCTCAAACCAGTGGACTGCCTAGGCAGTGTACCGAAGATGCCACGGCGGATCAAGCAAGAACTCCCCCCAGGCCGTGGATGCAACAATTTTCTTTACAAGGTCTATTGGCGCGCTAGAATACATCGTGCTGGTGGGTTGAACGTACGTCCCCTTCGGGAACCCCATGGCCACTTCTCATGTCTTATCCCCCAACTTACCTCGCCACCCTCCTAGGTTGCCGCTTGTCCTCTGCCAACCTTCCGTGAAGGCCCGCAACACGCCCCGGCATCCCCGTATAGGGCGCGATCCTACGGCTTTAGCCGGGGAGCATCGTCTCAAATGTGGTGCCAACGGCGGATATCTGGCCACGTCGTCGAGGTGGGATAGCAAACCACCCACCACGCAAGGGAATTGGCTTTTCCCAGATATCAGAGACCTGGCAGCCCAGGCATGGTCTGCCAGGAACGCTCGTGCCCTGTGAAAGGAGCGCATGATGAAGCACGAGGTGGATCTCTCACGACGCAAGTTCTTGAAGTTCGGGGGGTTGTTGGGGCTGAGTCTCGGTGTATTCGGCTTGTCGTCGCTCGGCTGGGGGGAAACATCTGATGTACCAGCCGACATGGCCGAGGAAGATAACCGACTTGCCAAAAAGCACCCCAGACGGACCAGCAGCGGGGGCAACACGGTCAGGCAGGCACAACAGCAATTGAAAACGGCTGGGTTTGATCCCGGCCCTGCGGATGGGCACATGGGCCCGAAGACTCGGGCAGCGATCCGCGACTATCAGGCAGCACACAGCTTACCGAAGACGGGCAAACTTGACCGAGCGACGCAGAAATCACTTATGGGTGGTGCTGCATAGCTGCAGAACAGCAACGCAGCGTAGCAGCGCCAGTCAAAGCTGTAGGGGCCTAGGCCATACAGGCTGCGAAGCGGGGGCTGCTACGCTTCCAACACCAAGCTCTCTATGCGATGCTCTCTGCATGTGAAGATTCAAAATCGCATGACCTCCGGCAGGAAACGCCGCTGGAGAGCGAGGACCGCTCCGATCCAGGTTGCTATGAAGGCCCCCAGGACCACCGCATTGCCCACCATCGTGGTCCAATCACCGAAGAGCAGGTTAGCCGACACCGGCTGGGCAAAGACCGCAGTCAATTCCTGGCCATTCGCCTGCGTTCGAAAGGCGACAGTATATTCGCCGGGTGTCGGAAACGTATAGGGAAGCTCGTAGTACGCGGTCACGCCGGGGATTTCGGGTGCGGCAAGCACATGTTCATCAGCTGTCGGGAAGCGGACGATCACCTCGGCTGTTAGCCCTCCGACATAACGCCCGGTGGCAACGGATTGGACCTCAAACACCAGTCGCGTCGAGCGGTTGGCGATGGCATTGCGCGGGTAGGCCAAGAATTTAATGCGATAGCCATTGGCAAAACCCTCTTGTTGCCACTGGTCAACCTTCAAGGACCATGCGATGATATCCCCCTCGATCCCCAGTCCGCCGTGATGCGCCTTGGCTGGCATCGCGACGCTTCCCAGCAGCGCAATGCTCCCCAGCGCTACATGTAGCCACGCCAACGTCCCCCGCATCGGTGCTCTCAGCTCCTCACATCTTGGCGAAACGGAGAGTCTCGCCGAAGGCCACGACGACCATAATGAGGACAAAATTCAGTCGTGCCTGTCGTTGCAACGCGGCCCACGCAGTCGCCAGCTCAGCGCTGATACGATCACCCACCTCAGGCAGCCCAAGCTTGAGCAGCCGCACCATGTGTCGGCGTTCGATCCAGATGCCGTTGACCACGATGGCAATGTAGAGCATCAGCTTCGCGAGTAAAATCCAGCCATACGGCAGTGGCAAGAAGATAAAGCCCGGCTCGTACCAGAGCAAGAGCTTCGCCATGCCGCTGGCAAACAGCAGGAGCACCCCGACACCAAAAAGCGTTGAGATAGTCGGCAGAAGCTCAAGCAAGAAGCGTTGTCCGTAATCGAAGGCGGACTGCTCAGCTTTCACTGAGCACACGGCCAGCCACAAATGCCCCCCGGCGAGTAGTAACAGTCCGATCAAATGCAGCAGGGTGCTCCAATACTCGACAAAGAGCTTCATTCGTCCAGCCGTCCCTTCCCATGGGTCCCCCGCCAGACGGCGATCAGCGTCACCACGATCAATATAGTCGCCACTCCGGCGCCGAGAAAGCTGATGGTCATGGCAACCTGCGCGGTTTTGAGGGCTTCTTCGACTTTTTGGCTGGGTAGCCCACTGCCCTCGGCCTGCACGAGTGTGCGCAGCGCCCAGGTGCTCTCCTGATCGTCGGCATAGCGTTGGCGGGCTTGCCACTCATACGGACCGGGGGATTTCGCGGCTTTGGCCAAGAGTTTGAACTCCTCGAAGGTAAGCGATGGAATCTGCCCGCCGGACCAGACGATCTCGCGCACCAACCCGCGCGCGTCACGCCGAAGTGCCATATTCCAGTCGGTCCGGTGTCCGACGGCTTCCACCTCAAAGCCCTCTGGAATCGCCAATTGGACTTCGACCGTCGGGGACTCCGTCTCCGTCGGGACGTTCAGGATGAACGTCTCCCACCGGTTGGGGATCGTCGCTTTCGGCTCGATATCGATGTGCGCCCACGCTGTCGAAAAACCTGTCACCAGCATCAACCCGAGCCAACTCATCCGACACACGGTACGATGACAGCCGTTCATGGGCATCCATCCATCCTGAACCAGTGGCGCAAAATGCACACGTACAGGCAAGCATGCGCCACGTATCATACACAACGTTATTGCACCTTGACCGCTTTGATTTTCACGCTCAGCATCAGCGGCTGCCATTCATGGGACGTCACCACCTGTACATCGGCAAACCCTGCCGTCTTGAGCTTTCCGAGGTAGTCATTGAGAGGAATAGTGCCGCCGATACACCCGGTCCAGGACTCTGTGCTCCGCAGCTCGGCGGGCAGTTCGCCGACCGTGGCGATGTCGGCGACCATCAGTCGTCCACCTGGACGCAGGACGCGATGGGCCTCACCGAACACACGATCTTTGTCGGGAGAGAGATTGATTACGCAGTTGCTGATAATCACATCAACGGAGGCGTCGGCGATGGGCATCTGTTCCATCTCACCCTTGCGGAACTCCACATTAGCGAGACCTAACAACGTTTGGTTTTTGCGCGCCTTCTCCAGCATCGCATCGGTCATGTCGAGTCCGATCACCTGGCCCTCTGGGCCGACTTTCTTGGCCGCCAAGAAGCAATCCAGCCCAGCGCCGGAACCGAGATCGAGCACGACCTCGCCTCGGTCCAGGGTATCGATCGCCAGCGGATTGCCGCAGCCGGCAAAAGAGTCGAGCACTGACACCGGCACATCATCACCGAGAATGCTCAATTCGTAGCCATAGTCGCGTGGCCTCTGGGCCCGCGACTGGTCGGTTGGTGAGCCACAGCACGACGTCTCACCCGTGGCGACCTGGGTGTAGCGCGCCCGGATTGCTGCTTTGATGTCAGTCTCATCCACTAGATTGAGTAGCGTTTGACCGGTGTATGATCCACAGCATTCGCTCATGATCTCTTCCTTTCTGTTCCGCCCATCAAGTTGTCGGCGTGTGCTTCCGCACACGCCGAGACGACCTTTGAGGAGGTACGGACATGCCCTCCGAGGTCTGCACCTTGTCTCCAGTCGGCGGAGGCTTCCACACTAGGGGCACGGCACAGCAAGCCGGGTCTTTGACGGCCTGGGAGAGTTTCTGCAGCGCCATCAGGACGTCCCGACGGCTGCCGGGATCGATCTGCTCCAGAATCCCGCGCTGACGCTCGATAAGATGTTGCCGCAAGGCCTCGAACAACGCTTGTCCCTGAGCCGTGAGCGTCAGGCTCACCGCTCGCCGATCGTCAGGGTCCTGGCGTCGCTCTACCAATTCTTTGCGAACCAGCTCCTCGATCGTTCGGCTGGCCGTGCTCGGCGTGATGTACAAAGAGTCCGCCAGTTCATTGAGCGTCAGCTGCCCTTGCGTCCCAATGGCCTCCAGGCTGTAACACTGGGCCACCGACAGTCCACAGGCCGTCATGGCGTCGCGGTCGCGGCACTGGAGAAATTTGAACAGATCCCTGATGATGGCCCACATCTCCTCCGCCAACGCGGTTAACTCGAGATCTCGCATACCATCTCCCCATGTTTCCCACACCAACATTTGGTTTATACAAATATAATGTCACACAAATACTTTGTCAACTGCAGCGGCGCGCCGCTACTTGATCCGAGGTTGTCGCGCTTGACGTCGGGGAACAGACAGGCCACTAGTGCCCCAGTGCCACGACAGGGATCACGGAATTGGTTGCCATGCCTGAGATGTTGCTTGCTGGCGCTTCTGCGGGGAAATGGCGAGCGTTCCTGCCACAAAGATCCTGTTACTGTTGGGGCATGGAGGAGCTTTCTGCGTCACGCGGCGGTGGCAACAACGGCGCCACGATCATCCAGGCACGCGTCACCAGGTTGCGGAGGTTCTCGAACGTCAGCGTCTTCCTGGCATCTTCGACGACTGCCCAGCGATGTTCGTTATGTTCGTCAGACAGTCGCACCACTGGTGTCTCGACGCGTCCGAGGAAATAGGTGACGGTCTTCTGGCGAAATCTCCCGCCGCGATTGACACGATAGGTGACATGTTCGGTGAATCCGGGCAGGAGATTGAACTCGCGAATGCCGGTCTCTTCCCACAGTTCCCGCATGGCCCCACTCAGTAAATCTTCGCCCTCGAGGAGGTGCCCCTTCGGAAATCCCCAGGAGCGATCGCGTCGGCTGCGGAGCAGCAAAAAATGCGGTTCGTCCTGATCGAGATAGTAGATGATCACTCCACTTGCCCGAATGTGGCCAGCCATCGCGCTTCCCCCTCAGTGAAAGACCACACTGGCATAGGAGACCATCGATTGCGTGGCTGGCTCAACGGCTTGGCCGTATTTGAGCACCGTTCCAGCCGTCGCAGGCATTGTACTGAGTAACATGTACGTTGGCGGAAAACCACAGATGCGCCGCCGATCTTGATGCTCAGCGATGACTCGGAAGAATCCCTCCGCATCCATCCGAGCCGCAGCGGCGAGTAAGGCATGATCGTCGCGGGCCACCTGATCGAGAAAAGCGGGGGTCAATCCTCCCTGATCCCCGAATTTCATGCCCACATGAGCCAAATCCCCCCCGACGATATAGCACACGGGCTCGGCGTGCGCACTCACGACCTCCCGTATAGCCTGGATGAAATCCGCGATGTGCACCATCTCAGCCGGATTGATCTGGCGCGTCACACACTCGTGGAAGGAGCCAACCAGGATCGGCACAACCCGAAATTTTCGTGCCGGACCCAGAATGTGTTGTAGGAAGAGGACCTGAAACTCGATAGAGTGCTCCGAACGATGCGCCAACTCATCCGACAGGAGGTCGGTGGGATAGCGCCGCGCCAGGGCGCGCACCAATGCCTTGTCGGTCTCTACGACCCCGAGTGGCGTCTCATAGTCCTTCAAGGTGAGCGGGAAGGGCACGGAAACCGGTTGGTGGGCGGTACCAAAAATCACGAATACGTTGGCCGTCACCTGACGTATAGCCTCGTAGGCCCAGGCGAAACATGAGCCCCCACGACGTGGGTCGATGTGCGGTGCCAGAATGCCCTGGACTGCCCCATCGATCGCCAGCGCTGCCGCAGTCCCCGGCCCTGTAGGCTCAGCGAAATACCCGGCGAGTTGGTCGCCAAGCGCGGTGGGATCGGCTTCATAGGCGGTGCCCGCATGGGCGGCACGGCGCACGGGGGACGCGCGAAACGCCGCCATCAGCTGCAGCTTGTGTACCTCGAAGCGTTCATTGTCTAGGAGTAAAGACTTATCCAGCGCGGCGATAAGGCCTTGGATGGGATCGCTCGGGAGTAATTGTCCGTACTGGCGGGTGTAAGCTTCCTGAATATCGAGAATTGAATGCTTGCCATCAAAATGAGCCAGGATGAAGAGTGCCTCGCGTGGGACAAACACCGCGTCGTCGGTCAGTTGCGTTGGATCTCTCAGGCAGATCACCTCACGCCCGCCGAGATCAACCGGGAACGCTTCGATTGGACGCAGTTTTGGATGATCCATCGTCCCCCTCCGTTCGCCGCTCCGGGGTCGACAGGAATCCTGGTCGAGACACAGCAGCCAGTCCGGACAGGGTTGGCGTTGAGTGTTGCTAAAAAGTTCTGCCATGAGGGCAAGTGGTTAATAATCTATCAGATGTTACTGCTAGTCGCAATGATCCCATCGCTGCTGGCCGTACGCAAAGTCCTCATGGATACGTGTCGGTGTCGTGCGCGCCCCAGGGCGCCGAACCGGTGGATGAGCCCTACCTTCAGCTGACATCCTTGACGCCCATGACGCCTCCGGACTATCATGGGAGCATGGCCAGCAAGTCTTCCCAACAGCGATTCAAAGCTCCTCTCGGCCGCGGCGGACAATGGCTTGAGCTGACGATTACGCTGTCGTCTGCTAGCGCCGAATCCCTGGGAGAAACCCTAGTGGCGCTAGGTTCTCCTGGCGTTGTCCAGGAAAGTGTGCAGCGGTCTGGGGAAGCGCCTATTGGACAAGCCATGGAGATGGCGAAGGTGATCGCAGCGTTTCCGATGGAACAGATCAGCGAGCGGCTCCTGGGAGAAGTACGACACGCCCTCGACGATCTTGGGACAGGGGCTGGTGCTCAGCCCACGCTGTCGATGCAGGTGATCGATGGCGGCGCCTGGGTCGAGCAATGGAAACGCTTCTACCGTCCCTTCAAGCTCGGCAAGCGGCTGGTTATACGTCCTCCCTGGGAGCCTTATACCGCTGCTGCCGACGAGCTGCTCTTGACGCTCAACCCTGGACAAGCCTTCGGAACCGGCCTTCATGCGACGACGCAGCTTTGCCTCACCTCCTTAGAGACGATCATCGGCATGCGACCTGGTGTGCGGCTACTCGACGTCGGTTGTGGCAGCGGGATCCTCAGCCTGGCCGGAGTGTTATTCGGCTGTGCCAAAGCGTTCGGCATCGATGTCGATCGCTTGGCCGTCTGGGTGGCACGCGTCAACGCGCGGCTGAACCAGCTGTCCAAGCAGTCGACTTTTGCGGCTGGATCTCTAGAAGTGGTCGCGGACCGGTTTGACATCGTGGTGGCCAACATTCTGCTGGAGCCGATTCTTGTCATGTTGAAACCGCTCCACACGGCTCTCGTACCCGGCGGTACAGTCGTGCTGTCGGGCATTCTCACCGCAGAGGTGCCGCAGTTACGGAGCGGACTCCTGGCGCACGGATGGCGCATCACCCACCAGGCATCCCAGGAAGAATGGACTGCGGTTATCTGTGAAGAGGTTTGAGGCGCCATGCGCCGTTTTTTCGTGCGACCGGACGACGTCGGCACACAAGAGCTGCGCCTGCGGGGTGATGAAGCAGACCACCTGACACGCGTCCTCAGATTGGGGCCGGGCGCGCAAGTAGTCGTTTTTGATGGGTGTGGTCACGAATATATGACGGTAGTCGAGCGCCTGGAGACCGAGGGGGTTGTTTGCCGAATTCTTTTTGATGTAGCACCGCAATCCCCTCCAACCGTCTCCATCACGTTGGGGCAGGGGCTGCCGAAGGCTGAGAAATTCGACTGGGTCATCCAGAAGACAACTGAGCTGGGCGTGTCGGACATTGTGCCACTCATCACCGATCGCGTAATATCGCACATCTCTGGACCCCACATAGCCAGGAAAGGTGGCCGTTGGGAGAAGCTTGCCCGCGAAGCCTGCAAGCAAAGTGGGCGTGCGACCGTGCCGTACCTGCGGCCGCCAACTCCGCTGGAGGCGTTTTTGGCCTCCTGCCAAAGTGCCAAGCTCAAGCTGATGCTATGGGAGGGCGAGCACACACGACTCCTGCGCACCGTCCTGGCAGCTTCTGCGCCGGTGGCGTCGGTGGCCGTGGTGGTCGGGCCAGAGGGTGGCTTGACACCGCACGAAGTGGCACGTGGGGAAGCCTATGGGTTCCTAGCAGTAGGATTAGGGAAGCGCATTTTGCGGACGGAGACCGCGGGAGTGATCGCCGTCGCCTTGCTCCAGTATCAATTCGGTGATTTAGGCTAGGCGAGGCGTCGAAAGAGCCAGTGCTGAGGGATGAGTGCTCAGAACTGAGAATGTTGCCCACTCGGCACTGAGCACTCAGTCCTCCGCACTCAGTCCTGATCTGAGGGGGCCATCTCATGGGGCACATTCAACGCGCGTTGCTCAGTGTATCGCAGAAGGAGGGGATCGTCGAGTTTGCCAAGGAGCTGCACACCTTAGGTGTGCAGCTCCTCTCCACAGGTGGGACGGCCACCCTGTTGCAGGCCGCCGGGATACCAGTGGTAGCGGTGTCTGATTACACAGGCTTCCCGGAGATTTTAGATGGACGCGTGAAAACCCTACACCCCCGGATTCATGGAGGTATCCTGGCGCTGCGCGAGAATCCCGCCCATCAGACCGCTCTCGCCTCCCATGGCATTGAGCCGATCGATCTAGTTGTTGTCAATCTATATCCCTTCGCTGAGGTCATCGCCCGGCCTGATGTGTCGCGCCAGGAGGCGCTTGAGCAGATCGACATCGGGGGGCCGACCCTGGTGCGGGCAGCGGCAAAGAATTTTCAGTCGGTGGTAGTGGTCGTCGACCCTGCAGATTACGCGCCCGTCCTCAATGATCTCCACACTGCCAACGTCGTGAGCGCCGAGCGACGTTGGCAGCTCGCGCAGAAGGCCTTCGCTCATACGGCGCAATACGACGCGCTGATCGCCGCCTATCTCTCCCAGGACCAACCGCCATGGCAGCTCAGTGGTGGGCTGGATGGTGCCGCGTTCCCGGAGACGTTGACGTTGACCTATAACAAGGTCCAGGATCTACGCTACGGCGAAAATCCGCACCAGGCCGCGGCGTTTTATCGCGACCGGCTCGGCGGCGGTTTGTCGCTCGCCCAGGCGCAGCAGCTGCAGGGCAGAGCTCTGTCCTATACCAATCTCTTGGATGTCAACGCGGCCCTGGGGCTCTTGCTAGAGTTTCCCGAGGCTTCCGCCTGTTGCATCGTCAAACATACCAATCCCTGCGGCGTGGGACTCGGAGGTACTCTCGTGGAGTCATTCGAACGAGCGCGGGCCTGCGATCCTGTGTCCGCCTATGGCGGCATTATCGGCGTCAATCGCCCGTTCGATGGGGCGATGGTCCGAGCGACAAGAGGGTTGTTGGTGGAGGCGATCATCGCCCCTGGATTTACGGAGGAGGCGCTATCAGGATTGCAACGTCGTGAGAATCTTCGACTCTTAGTCCTCCCTGAGCTCGGCACCCTGAGTCCCAGCCCCTATGAGAGCCGCAGTATCACGGGAGGACTGTTGCTGCAGGCCCGCGATGCCCAGAGCTGGGACCTTGCCATGTTACAGGTCATTAGTAGACGACAGCCGACTCCAGAAGAGTGGTCCAGCCTGGAATTCGCCTGGCGCGTGTCAAAGCATGTCAAGTCCAACGCCATCGTGCTGGCCCGCGCCGGACAGACGGTGGGGATCGGTGCCGGTCAGATGAGCCGGGTCGACTCGGTGAAGTTGGCGGCAATGAAAGCGTCGTTGCCGACGGCCGGCACGGTGCTCGCTTCCGATGCCTTTTTCCCCTTCCGTGATGGGGTCGACGAGGCGGCCAAGGCTGGGGTGACCGCGGTGGCACATCCAGGAGGCTCCATACGCGATGGTGAGGTAGCCCAGGCGGCAGACGAACATGGCCTGGCCATGGTGCTCACCGGCATCCGGCATTTCAAGCATTAGCAAGTATGGCACATTGAACCTGGTGAGGGAGACCCATGAAGGTCTTGGTCATCGGCAGCGGTGGTCGTGAACATGCGTTGGTCTGGAAGCTGTCCCAGAGTCCCTTGCTCTCCCGGCTGTATTGCGCTCCTGGCAATGCCGGCACGGCCGAGCTGGCCGAGAATGTGCCGATCCAGGCCGACGACATTGCCGCCTTGCTGGCGTTTGCCCGTGATTCTGCCATCGACTTCACTGTCGTCGGCCCGGAATTTCCTTTGGCGCTCGGCATCGTCGATCAGTTTCGTCAGGAGGGGCTGGCGATCTTTGGGCCCACCCAGCAAGCCGCCTCCATCGAAAGCAGCAAAGTCTTTGCTAAAACCCTCATGGCCGTGTACGGCATTCCCACCGCACCATTTCAAACCTTCTCCGATCCACAGCAGGCTGAGAGGTATATCGACCAGCATCCTACACCGCTCGTCGTGAAAGCCGATGGGCTGGCGGCTGGCAAAGGCGCCATCGTCTGTAAGACCCGCGACAGCGCCTATGACGCCATCGCTCAGATGATGCGGGAGAAGGTATTCGGCGAGGCTGGAACCCAGGTCGTGATCGAGGAGTTTTTGCCGGGTGAGGAGCTGTCGTTCTTCGCCCTCACCGATGGGACCTCGCTGGTGCCGTTGCCTGTTTGCCAGGACCACAAGGCGATCTACGATGGCGATGAAGGCCTGAACACTGGCGGCATGGGAGCGTACTCACCCGTACCGGTTGTGGATGTCAGGCTGTCTGAACGTATCATGGAAGAAATTATGCGCCCCACAGTACGCGCCATGGCCACTGAAGGGCGGCTGTATCAGGGGGTGCTGTATGCGGGGCTGATGTTGGTCAATCGGCGGCTGTGGGTCATCGAATTCAATGCACGCTTTGGCGATCCCGAGGCGCAGGTCTTGATGATGCGGCTGGATAGCGATCTCTTAGCCCTCTTGCTGGCGACAACCGATGGCACGTTGACGCGTCAGGCGTGCCGCTGGGTGGACGATGCGGCCGTCTGTGTTGTCATGGCATCGCACGGTTATCCCGAAGCGTATGAGCGTGATAAGCCGATTGCCGGCGTCGAGCACGCAGCCCGGGTGCCTGGAGTCGCCGTGTTTCACGCCGGAACCGCCCGCCGGGATGGGCGACTGGTGACCGACGGTGGCCGTGTCCTTGGGGTGACGGCTCGGGCACCGGACCTCCGCCAAGCGCTCGACCGTGCCTACCAGACGGTGCATCATATCAGCTGGGATGGCGTCCACTACCGCACCGACATTGGCCGCAAAGCGCTGCGGCTCCTGTAAGCCTCTTCCGTCGGCGCCACTTTTTCCCTTGCCAAGGCACGGGGCTGTGCGTATATTTGTGCTAGCACTCCACTCGTGAGAGTGCTAAAGAATCCAGCCGCATGCTTGCCCACCAGTGCATGAAATCACAAGGTTGTGTTGCAGGTGACGGGAAAGTCGTGGACGGAAATGTGTCGAGAAGAGGAGGCCTGAGATGCCAAAGCAGTTAATGTTCAGCGCGGACGCGCGAACGGCGATTCTGAGAGGTGTCGATAAGCTTGCCGAAGCGGTGAAGGTGACGTTGGGCCCGCGCGGGCGA
The DNA here is from genome assembly GCA_046727435.1 of bacterium. GTDB lineage: Bacteria > Tectomicrobia > Entotheonellia > J063 > CAVPRW01 > CAVPRW01. Next base: position 25,638 of record JBKPCR010000544.1, read on the forward strand.
AACGTCGTCCTGGATAAGAAGTTCGGAGCCCCCACCATAACCAAGGATGGGGTCACAGTCGCTAAAGAGATCGAGCTCGAAAATCCCTTCGAGAACATGGGCGCGCACATGGTCAATGAAGTGGCGAGTAAGACCAGTGACGTGGCTGGCGATGGCACCACCACGGCGACGGTCTTGGCGCAGGCGATCTATCGTGAAGGGTTGAAAAATGTGGCCGCTGGGGCTAATCCCATGGACCTCAAACGCGGCATCGAGCGCGCCGTCGAGATCGTCATCGAGGAGATTAAGAAGCTCAGCAAACCGATTAAAGATAAGCGCGAGATCTCCCAGGTCGGCTCCATCTCGGCGAATAACGATCGGAACATTGGTGACCTGATCGCCGAGGCGATGGAAAAGGTCGGCAAAGATGGTGTCATCACGGTCGAGGAAGCCAAGAGCATGGAGACCTCCCTCGATGTGGTGGAAGGCATGCAATTCGACCGTGGCTATCTGTCGCCCTACTTCGTGACCGACGCCGAGCGTATGGAAGTAGTGTTGGAAGAACCTTATCTGCTGATCAACGAGAAGAAAATCAGCAGCATGAAGGATCTCCTGCCCATCCTCGAGCAGATCGCCCGTATGGGAAAACCCCTGGTGATCATTGCTGAAGATGTGGAAGGTGAGGCCTTGGCCACCTTGGTAGTGAACAAAATCCGCGGCACGCTCAGCGTGGCGGCGGTGAAGGCCCCTGGCTTCGGTGATCGGCGCAAGGAGATGCTGAAGGACATCTCCATCTTGACGGGCGGCAACGTCATCGCTGAAGAACTTGGGATTAAGCTCGAGAATGTGACCTTGAAAGACCTTGGCCGGGCCAAACGGATCGTCATCGATAAAGACAATACGACCATCGTCGAAGGTGCTGGGGACCAGGCGGTGATCGAAGGCCGGGTGAAGGAAATCCGAGTGCAGGTTGAGGAGACCACCTCCGACTACGATCGCGAGAAACTGCAAGAACGCCTGGCGAAGCTGGTCGGTGGCGTGGCCGTGATCAAAGTCGGGGCGGCCACCGAGACGGAGATGAAAGAGAAAAAGGCGCGCGTCGAGGACGCCCTCAACGCCACCCGGGCGGCGGTTGAAGAAGGCGTCGTGCCGGGCGGTGGCGTCGCCTTCCTGCGCGCGTGCAATGCCCTCGAACAGTCAGGCCTGCAGGGCGATCAGCGAGTGGGCTCCGAGATCATCCGCCGTGCCCTGGAAGAACCCGCGCGCCAAATCGCGACCAATGCCGGCGCAGAAGGCTCCGTCGTCGTCCAGCGTCTGAAAGAGATGGGCACGACACAGGGGTTCGATGCGGAAGGCTTGCAATATGTCGATATGTTTGACGCGGGGATTATCGATCCTGCCAAGGTGGTGCGGAGTGCCTTGCAAAACGCGGCAAGTATCGCCTCGCTGATGTTGACCACTGAGGCCTTGGTGACCGACATCCCCGAAGAAGAGAAGGCACCTCCGATGCCGCCGGGCGGTGGGATGGGTGGTATGGGCGGTATGGGCGGCATGGGCGGCATGTATTAAGCGACTGGCGGGAGGGCCGACCGCCCTCCCGTCTCGCGAGCCCATTCGCTCGCATTGGTTATAGAGTCCTTCAAGCAAGCGCGCTTTTCCTGCCTGACATTTCGGCGGTCCATCATGAGCACTGCCTAACCTTTCATCACTAGGGGCGTATCAGATCAATGATGCATCTCGCCGCTGAAACTATGCTGGCGGCTTGCCGCTGAGGTTATCGACAGCCGAGGCTACGGTTGGATGGCTGGCACGGAACATGCCTGACTCCCGGAGCTAGAGGCCTCTGGTGATCGTGGCTGGCCTTGCGCCACCCATCCTGCCATCCCTTTACAGTATTACGAAGATTTGCTACGATAGGACCGCAGGTTAGCACCTGGAAGCTCTTGTCTTTGTCTTGCAAGTGACTCACACAGATGTAGGGGGCTAGGGCAGGCCTGCGCTGAGTGGTGAGGGGGCAGCGCTGGGAGGAGAAGGGATGAAAAAGATCGAAGCCATCATTAAGCCGTTCAAGCTTGATGAGGTCCGTGATCGGCTGAGCGAAATCGGCATCCAAGGGATGACGGTAACGGAAGTCAAAGGATTTGGAAGACAAAAGGGGCATACCGAGCTCTATCGAGGAGCAGAGTATGTGGTAGATTTCCTCCCCAAGATTAAGATCGAGATCGTCGCCCCTGACCAGATGGCGGACACGATCGTCGAAACGATCGTCTCGTCAGCCAAAACTGGTCGGATTGGGGATGGAAAAATCTTCGTGCTGCCGATCGAGGATGCCATACGGATCCGCACGGGAGAACGAGGCGAAGAGGCTATTTAACACGGCAATCGTTGGGGAGGAGTAGGGAATGACACCAAAAGAAGTGCTGAATATGGCCAAAGAGAATGGCGCCAAAATGGTGGACCTCAAGTTTATTGACTTGCCAGGATTATGGCAGCATTTCTCTGTGCCCATCAGTGAGGTGAGCGAGAGTTCCCTAGAAGATGGCTATGGCTTCGATGGCTCGAGCATCCGGGGGTGGCAAGCGATTAACCTGAGCGATATGCTGGTAATTCCAGATCCCAACAGCGCGAATATGGATCCCTTTACCGAGATCCCCACCCTGACCATGATCTGCGACGTGCTAGACCCAATCACGCGCGAACGCTATTCGCGCGATCCGCGCTATATCGCCCAAAAAGCGGAGGCATTTCTCAGGCAAACAGGGCTGGCTGATACCGCCTATTTCGGCCCCGAACTTGAGTTCTTTGTCTTCGATGACATCCGCTACGATTTCCACGAGAACTGCGGATATTATTTCATCGACTCCGTCGAGGGGCGCTGGAACAGCGGTCGTGAAGAGAAGCCCAACCTGGGATACAAGCCACGATTTAAAGAGGGCTACTTCCCTGTGTCCCCCACCGATACACTGCAGGATTTGCGCACTGAGATGGTGCTGACGCTCGAGAAGGTGGGCATCATCGTCGAAGCGCAACACCATGAGGTGGCCACTGCCGGGCAATGTGAGATCGATATGCGTTTCTCACCGCTGACGCAAATGGCAGACAAGGTGATGTGGTATAAATATATCATTAAGAATGTGGCGCGTCGGCACAATAAGACCGCAACCTTTATGCCAAAGCCCATCTTCGGCGATAACGGCACGGGCATGCACGTACATCAAAGCCTATGGAAGAACGATCAGCCGTTGTTCCCAGGCAACGATTATGCCGGTTTGAGCAAGACAGCGTTGTACTACATCGGCGGCATCCTGCATCACGCGGCGGCGCTTTGCGCCCTGGTGGCACCCACAACGAATTCCTATAAGCGCCTTGTGCCGGGCTTTGAAGCGCCCGTCAACCTGGCATACTCGAGCCGCAACCGCAGCGCCAGCGTGCGCATTCCGATGTACTTCACGAATCCCAAGGCAAAGCGCATCGAGGTGCGGTTCCCCGATGGTTCGAGCAACCCCTATCTCGCCTTCGCGGCCATGCTCATGGCGGGGCTGGATGGCATTGAGAACAAGATCGATCCGGGCGATCCGCTGGACAAAGACATTTACGAGCTTGGC
>JBKPCR010000545.1:0-9233 GCA_046727435.1 bacterium
ACGCGATGTAATTGCTGGCATATTCCGCCACGGCGGTGAGAATGCGGTCGCCGGGTCCGAGAGGGACCGCATAAAAGGCCATATCCCAGGCGCGCGTGGCGTTTTCGACGATGGCGATCTCATCGCGATGGCATCCCAAGAGCGTGGCGGCGGCATCGTATACATGTTCCACGGCATCGTGTGCCTGTGCCGCCGCCTCATAGCCGCCGACCAGCGCTTCCAATTGCAAATGGCCGATCGTGGCGTGTAGCACCGGTTGCGGCATCAACGCTGCCCCGGCGTTGTTGAAATGCAGGACGTTCTCACCTCCAGGCGTCTCCCGACGGGCTCGCTGCACGTCGATGGCCATGATCTTGCCCCCTCACCGATCCATGATCACGGATCGCATCACTGGACGTGTGTCCGACCGTCGCTCTACTTCGACGAAGCCGGCTTGCTGGAAGGCCGAGGCCAGCCCAGTCCAGGCAAAGACCGTAGGGATACGCGGGGTCTTCGGCTCGATGGGATAGCCCTCGACAATCCTTGCCCCATGTTCCCTGGCATACCCGACCGCAGCTCGTAACATGACCGTGGTCACACCTTTCCCACGAAAGGCCTTGCTCACAAAAAAACACACGACGGACCATACCAGCACCGCATGGATGAGCGCATGCACCATCATCGAGAGGCACGGGCAGATCGTGCGGTAGCTCATAGATATTATCGGTCCGTGGCATGTGAGCTGTCCTATCCTCTATAACCTCATTCCCCTCTAGCAGGCAGCATAGCCCCAAGCATGGAGCTTGCAGTATAATCCCAGTGTGAGATAGCATAAAGCATTTTCAGGATGTTGTGGCTGCGAGCCTATCGATGCTGAGTGCACAGCGCACAGATGATCATCCCAGCGTTGCAGCAATGGGACAGGGCCATCGCCATGCACGCGACAAGATGGGGTCTTGACGTGGTGCCCGCAGCAGGTGATTAAGCGTTCTTCCGTGATCAGGCGCAAGATTGGAATTGACTATGGCACAGCCATCCGAATCCGAATTTCAATTGGCCTGCCCAGTCTGCTCTGCCTTCAACCCGGCCGACTTTCGCTTTTGCCCACACTGCGGCCACCGGTTGGGGGCACCAGACATAGTCAGAGAGCCCTCAGCACCACCCCGACTCCTTGTGCGTCTCTCCCGTCCACTCCTTATCATCATTCTCCTGCCCCTGGTGGTCGCCTTGGGGCTTGATGGTTCACTTTGGCCGCGCGTATCCCCCTGGCTGTCGCGCTGGTGGCCTGCTGAATCTCGAGCTCCGACATCGGATGTGAGACCGAGCAAGAGCGCTGGCGACGAAAGCACCATACCGCTTTTCACGCCGCCCTTCGAGGGGGATGACCGCCCGGGAGCGACTCCTCTCCCTCCAGATGCGGTTAAGACACCGACGACGGCCCGACAGCCCGTCACAGCCTTAGTGGAGTTGACGCTCGTCGATCGCGAAGGGGATCGCTTGCGCCAAGCTCGCGGTATCCTGACCAGTCAGGAGCGGCGAGTGGTAACCACCTTGGACAGTATTCATGGCGCCTACAGCGGGGCCGTTCGCTTGCCGAACAATGCCACGGCGTCGATTACCATAGTCGAACGGGCCGATCCCGAGGCCAATCTGGCCATCCTGTCGCTTGAGTCTCCACCGGCAACTGCCACAGCTTCGCTGCCAACCCTGGAAGCGCTGGCGCGCATGACCTACGAAGACACTGCGGCGGAACAGCGCCATCTCGCCGAAAAACGCGCCACAGCGCAGCGCTGGGAAGAAGCGCTTGCCCACTGGAAACGGGCCATCGAACTGGATAGTTCATTACGTCGCGACAGTGAAGCGGCCCTCGCCGAAGCCTTTCTCAACGCCAGCGCGGCGGCCCTACAACAGGAGCGTCGCGCCGATGCGCACAGCCGCCTCCTGGAGGCTGTCGACTGGCTTCCCGAGCATGCTGGCATGCGGCTGCGTCTAGCTGAGAGCTATGCTCAGCAGGGGGACTATCGCGAGGCTATTGAGCAGTACTTGCTGGCGCTCGACCTCTCGCCCGCGCCGGCGCCGGACATCGCCAAGGCGATCGTGCAAGCTTATCGCGACTGGGGTCAAGAGCTGCTGCGCCAGGGTGATTTTTCCACGGCCGCAAGCCTGTTCCGTGAGTCGCTGCAAATCGACGCGACGAATGGGGCGCTCTATTTTGCGCTGGGCCAGGCCGAGTTCCGCCGTCAGGCGTTTGAAGCGGCGATTCAAGCGTTCGAGACCGCTGTTGCTTATGAGCCGGGGCTACGCGGCGAGGTTGAGCCGTACCTGACCAAGGCGCGGGCCCTGTTAGGAGGGCCGGAAACGGTGGTGATCACCTTTCCACCGGGCTCGACGCGGGTCGAAGTCTCGGTGGTGGTGAATGGTCGCATGCAACTCCCCTTCATCATTGATACTGGCGCCAGCATGACGCTGATTCCAGCGTGGGCGGCGGAGACGCTCGGCTATCGTCCACAGGCGACCTCGGAATGGATCCGCGTGCAAACGGCTGGCGGGCCGCGTCGTCTTCCCTATGCCTCGCTCAGCCGCATCGAGATTCAGGGGCTAGGGCTATCAAATCTGCCCGTCCTCTTTGGCGATTTGCCGGGTTATGATGCGAATCGTGGCCTGCTGGGGATGGACTTTTTGCGACACTTCTCGATGGCGGTCGACCACGACCTCGGCCGCATGACGCTGCGGTTGAAATAGACTTCCCGGCATCCCAACGTGCACAATTTCTGTCCCGCCCAAGATTGTTCCTCTGACGGGTGAATAGGACACGGCAACATCTGCGCCGCGTTCATTGACCGGGTGAACCTGAATATCCGCCTCACCGCCAGGCATCGACTGAGATGGTCTTTTGATAGTTACAGCCCATGATCCGCCAGTAGGGGTTGGTCTCACCGCCTACGACCACCACGTGGATGTCCTCGCGACGGAACATCGGGATGAGCTCCTCCGGCAGCGCCTTGAGCTTCGAGGCCCACGGCTCCTCGCCGAAGGTCGCCCGGGGGTAGATGTAGTTCTGGATGAGCTGGTAGTCCCAGTATTCGCTGGCTGCTATGCGCGCGTTGTCGTAGAGCCAGTCGATGAGCGGCTCCTTGCTGGTAAAGCCGCCACGATCGATAAATTCCTGAGCCGTCAGCGGATCGAGCACCAGCGTCGGCGGGTTGTGCGGGTCCATCCCCCGGAGCATATGCCGGATGTGCTCGCGCCAATGTTTCTCGCGCAGCCCAAGCGTGAAGGCGGTCGATCGGCAGCCGGTGAACACACTCACGGCGCTGTCCGTCGGCTTGAACCCATGCTGTACGTGGAATGGCTCCCAGGGGCTACGCTCCTCGTTCTCGGCAAAGGTGACGTTGTTATAGGCATAATTATTGCCCTGCGAGCCCATGTAGGTGAGGCCAGGCACCGCACCACCTTGCAAGTTCTGCGACAGCAGGCCATAGGCGCGCCCAATGGTGGCATTGGCATGGTTGTGCGGGCCCATGGCGCCGATACCTGCGTTCATGCTGAGCTCATGGCGTACCGGCCCGTTGACTACGACCATCGCCGCGGCCGAGCTGGACGTGCTGCCGCGCGCACTCGCCCCGGTTGCCGCCAGCGCCAGGATCACCGGGAAGTATTCTGGTTTAGCACCGGCCATCACAGCGTTGACCGCCACCTTCTCGACGGTATACTCCCAGTACTCACGGAAAACTGTGGCACGCATATGCCCAACCACTTCGTCCGGCTTGTGACTGGTATGGGCCAGCATCGCCGCCACGCGTTCCTCGGAGGGCAGGATGATCGGCAGCTGATCGGTCCACAGGTTCTCATGGAAGAGTCGGTGTAGTGTCTCCTCGGTGTCGGGTTCAACCAGCCGCGGCGTCGAGCGTTCGAACGTGACCTCCTTCAGCTCCTCGGCGCCAAACGGCTTGGTGAGGCCCTCGATCACCTCCTGCATCACGGGACGGCCGGTGATGGGGTCGTTGCCGTCGATGTAGGCGCGTAACTGCTGGGATGTTTTGCCCATGACTGGCATGGGCACGAAGACCTGCCGCATGTAGGGCATGCCGCTGACTTCCACCACTGATCGCACCACGCGCTCGAAGGTGTGTGTATGAAACGCGACTGTCGGCACTCCGTAGGTGTGGTCGATGGTCATCCCGTGCACGGCGACCGCCGGTGCACAAGTGCTTCAGTGGCCGACGCCGATGATCGCGGCATCGCCGTTAGCCTTGATCTCTGACCAGGTGACCGGATCGTCTTTGGTGTAGACGTTCGAGATCGGCTTTAAGATGGTCCTGACGCTCGGCATGTGTTCGGCAAACCACGCCTGCACCTGCTTCAGAAAGACCTCGGCGTCATCGAAGCGGCAATCGACCAGATAGATCGTCTTGCCGTCCAGCGTCTCAAGCCGAGGCGCTAGAGGTTTATGGGTCACTTTGGGCGGGTACCCCATGGGGTTCAACACAGTGATTTTATCGTCTCTCGCCATGCGGCCTCTCCTTCTCGCTTTTCACGCTCTTCCCACTCGGCTAGATATGATGAGTCTCCCATGATATGCTTCGCATGGCCCCCCGTCAACGATCGACATCATCGAACGACATCGAGCAGTGCGCACCGATGCGGCATTACGCGAAAGGAGGGTTGACGCCATGGTACGTCACGATGCGCTGTCGGCTGACCTATTGCTCATCAACGGTCGAGTTCTGACGATGGACGCCCACGATGGCGTCGCCCAGGCGGTGGCGATAAGGGACGGCAAAATCGTGGCGGTGGGCGCCACCGCTGCCATCGAGCCCCTGGCCGGCGCCTCCACCCAGATGATCGATCTGGATGGCCGTACGGCCATGCCCGGCCTGACCGACTGTCATGTGCATCTCGCGAGCGACAGCAGCCGCGCGGTGGAGTCGGTGGAGTGCCGCGACTTATACGACCCCACGATCGACTCGGTGGCCACCGTCGTCACCCGCCTCCAGCAGTGGGCGGGGTCGACACCGCCGGGGCAGTGGATTGTGGCGCGTGGCAGCCCACTGGCCGACTTTCGACTCAGGGAGGGCCGACTACCGACGAAAGCAGAGCTCGACGCCGCGGCCCCTCGCCATCCCACCTACATTTCGTTCGGCGCCCATGTCGTCATCGCCAATACCCTGGCGCTGCGGGAGCGCGGTATCACGCGCGACACCCAGAGTCCACAGGGCGGCACCGTCGTCAAAGACCCGCTGACCGGCGAGCTCACGGGCGAGCTGCGGGAACGCGCGCAATTCCTGGTCAAGCATAGAGATGGCGAGATCGATCCGCAAACCCTCGCCGAGCACATCGCCGTCGCGCTAGAACACTGCTCCCACCGCGGGGTCACCGCGATCCACGACATCATCATCAGCAAGGAAGAGGTGCAGGCCTACCAGCTCCTCGCCCGTGCCGGACGCTTGCCAGTGCGGGTGCAGATGCTCATCCGGGTCATCGAGTCGAACTTCAGCAAGCATAGTCTGCTCGATCTAGGGTTTGTGCACGGCATGGGATCAGAGTGGCTGCAGGTCGGTGGGATCAAGATGAGCATCGACGGCGGGTTCACTGGCAAAAACGCGGCATTTCGGGAGCCGATCGCCAGCGACGATGGCCACCACGAGGGGCTGATTCGTATCCAGCAGGACGAGTTGGATGAGACGGTCGAACTCTACCACACGCTGGGCATGCGTATCTGCACGCATGCCATCGGCGACATCGCCATGGACATGATCCTGGACGCCTACGAGAAGGCGCTGACCAAGCGACCGCGTCGGGACCATCGGCATCGGGTCGAGCACCTGGGCAACTGGATGATGACCCCTGAGCGGGTGGCGCGTTCGAAGCGGCTGGGCATTCTACCGATCGCCAACCCGCCGTTCCTCTTCTTCTTCGGCGACCCGATGGTGGAGATGTTACAGCGCCGCGCTACGGAGCAGGGTTTCCCATTCCGCACGCTCTGGGACGCAGGATTCCCTCTGAGCTTTGGGTCTGATGCACCCGGCTATTACCCCGTGGATCCGCTGCGAGACCTCGGCACGGCGGTGGCGCATCGGACTCTCAGTGGCCAGAAGATGACCGTGAACCAAGCGCTGACCATACGAGAGGCCTTACGTAGCCAGACCATCAATGCCGCCTACACAAGCTTCCAGGAACACACACTCGGCAGCATCGAGGTCGGAAAGCTGGCTGACATCGTCGTGCTCGGTGACGACCCCTTGACCTTTGCGCCCGAGCGGTTCTGGGAGCTGCCAGTTGACATCACCATCGCCGGCGGCAAGATCGTACACACGGGTGCAGTCCGCGCTTCGGTCAGTACACCCACGGCCGGCACGGCAGGCTCATGTAGCTCTGTCCATTAGTGAGCGCGGGGCCAGTCTAATGGGCGTGGTTGACAGGCTGAGGGGCCAGTCCGGCATAGAGGGAGCTCTGGGTGTTGGCGTTCGCGGGCATGGCGTGAGATGTCAATATTCCGAAGGTGCCGGACGTAATCGCGCAAGGCTTGAAAAAAGCCTTCGGTGCGCCTGCGGATGCGCCGCTTGATCTAATCCTGTACCACACCTTCTGGCGCTGCATGGACGGTCAGGTGTACGCTTGTACGGTTGGCGCGAACCTGCCATGCCAGGAACGCGCAGATGTAAGCCAGAGGCCCACTCAAGGCATGACCAATTTTTGTCAAGACAAGCCACATGCCGAGGTGATTCCAGCGGTCGTCACGGGACGCGCCACAGTATACGAGTGGAAATGCACCAACGGCGCGCCTGAAATCATGCGGCAATTTGCCCAGCTGGATGCACGGGGCTTTTTGTCGCATATCTGGTACGCCGTCAGCCCCGATTAGCCCCTTCACCTCAGAACCCAAAGGCTCCAGCGAGGTCGTTGGCACGCCGATGGCACTTCTCAAGCGGGGGCAGACCCCAGCGAATCTCGATGCATGGGACGCAGGTGACGATAATTGTGGCGTGAGTTCGAACGATCAGAATGCGATAGATGTGCCTCATAGGGACGCGAGGTCAGGTGCTGTCGAGGGCCAAAGTCATGACTCTGAAAACTCATGACTGTCGACACCAAGGCTGCCATCGACATGGCCTGGCTATTTGCCTTTGACCAGGGTGACTTTCATCCCTGAAACCGCCAGCCGCAGATCAGCACCCTCAGACACGCTGGTGAGATTGAGCACCACCCCATGCTCGTTGCGCATTGTCGTGATGCCGGCTCCGCCACCGATGGTTCCAGCTGCGGTGCTTGACACATATGTGCCAGCGAAGTCGCTCACTTTCTTCAAGTTATAGACCTTCCCCACGGCGCTGGCCTGTTTATAGCCCACAGCAATAACATCCAAGCCACTAATTTTAAAGCGACGCTCTTTGCCATTCAGCAGCGTGAGCGTTCCACTCCCCCAGGTCCAGCCCACGCCGGCAGCCGCGGATGTCGCCGTCATGGTCACCGTCCCCGACAGATTGGGATCCTCTTGACCCGCTCCGACGCTGAAGACGCCACAGGACAAGAGGCTCATGAGGGCAAGACTCACCACGACACGAGAGGTTCGGCTCATGCACTTCTCCTTTTTCCGAAGAGGGAATGATCCGCATAATTCCAACCCCCGACACGACTCGGCCTTGGGCAGCACAGAATACAGATGTGGCTTCATAGGTCCTCCTTTCGTAGTCTCGCCAAGGAACCGTCGGCGAGCTTCCCCTCTATCAGGGGTCCTCGCTGCGCATGATGGTTCGATACGCAGTCCGTATTTGATCAACACATCCACCGATAGCAGAGCGCAACATGAACCGCTGCGACCTTGCACATGGCCGGGAGAGGCCATGCTGGGAGCCATGATGGCTACCCAAGGCTGGCCACGATGTCGACATAGGCCCGCACGCGCTCGATGTCCACTCGACCATCCCAGCGGTCTGTTTTCAGACAGGCCCCCACAAACACCCCATCCGCCTCAGCGAGCCGACGGGAGACATTGTCGTGTGTCGTGTGGCCCCCCAGAATCACGGGCAGACGCGGCATGGCCTGTTTGATCTCCCGGACCAAGCGGGCATTGGTCGCTTCATCCGGATGCGCCACCTCCACCGCATCCGCCCCCACACGTGCAGCCATACGGGCGATGTTGGCCGTGGACTGGTCCCCCAGCCAGCGAAAGTGCCGGCTATTCACCTCGGCAATGAGCTTGATCGACTGAGCGCCGAGGCGGGCACGGTAGGCAAGAAAATCATGTGGGTTGGCCTCCACCATGCCGGAGGCGCCGACTGTCGCCCCTACCAAGGCAGTACAGCGTAAAAACGACCCGCCACACACTTTCGCCACGGCGATGGAAGCTTTGAGGGCATTCACCATGATCTGCACGCCAATGTGAAACTCAGGGCCAGTGGCATCGGCGACGGCCTTGGTAACCGCAGCCATGGCGGCCACACGCGCGTAATCAGCTTCATCGGCGGCGGGATAGACACGATCAACGGTTTGAATCAGGCAGCCATCGGCTCCGCCGTGATAGAGCGCCGTGGCGTCGGCGACCGCTTTCTCAAGCGTCTGTTCCATGGTGCCTTCTTGATAAAACGGCGTCCCCGGCAACGGGAGCAGATGGACCATCCCGATGACGACTTTCTTTTTGCCCAGCGTATCGAAGGTGTGCATCGTACCTCGTTTCCTTTCCTGACGGCGTCCGCGGACGACCATCCGGCATGGTGCAACACGATCTGCACGATGGTCCCGTGTATCCCACCCAGACGCAACGGGTCTACGAGCATGGACAGTAGCGGGGAGGGCAAATGGCATCCCTTACAGCGGAAACTCCACGATCTCATCTCCCGGACGTGGTCGGTCTTCCCCGGCAGTAGCGAGCAGGCGATCAAAAGCCTCAAGGTCCGCGGCAACTGCCTCCAGCTGTCCCAAGCGGACCGCACCTAAATCAGACCACACAAGATTCGTACACTTGATCTGCGGTGACAAATCCCCCCGCGCGGCGCGCCCCCCTTTGGCAAAGGGGGGGAAGGGAGGGTGTTGCCAGCGATGGCACACGCCGCTGTCCCAGTGTCATGTGGTGCGATTTAGGAGTGCATTGGAGGCTCCAGCTCGGCTCCGGAGTGCGACCACCATCACGTCGATATCGAAGGCCACTCACATAGGATAAGCATGCCATATTGTGCGCCATATGACTAGCGGTCTTATCGCGATCTGAGACACCACGGTACTTGGGGGTTGTTCCCTGTGAAGTCGCAAAGGCG
>JBKPCR010000546.1:0-8949 GCA_046727435.1 bacterium
GAGGTGAAACGGGTTGATATGGCGGAGCACCGTGCCGAGCAGCGGAATCTTCTCCGCGAGGTTGATCACCTCGCCGAAGAGGGAACGATGGACCAGATCGCTGTGCACATCGTAGTCCACGCCGCCTTCGAGGGTGCTATAGCCGTTGATCACCATACTGAACTCGGGCGCGCTGAGGGTGAAATTATTGGCGAGATGGACTTCGCCCGCACGCAGTTCAATGGGACTGCCAATGGTCCCAAAGTCACAGGAGCGTCGCAGCAAACCCGCGATCACTTGCAGGACCTTTCCCCTTCGATCCACCAGCGCTTTGAGACTCTGATCCACCAGACTGCCAGGTAACGTAAGGGCCTTGGCGACGAAGCCGGAAATCAAGGTTGAGCCCATCACTGCCGCCTGTGTAATGCGAAAACGGCCGCTGCCGTTGACCGACTGGCTCCAGCCCTGTTGTCCATCGTAGGAGCCGGAGACCCGTAGCTCCGCATCCAACAGGCCAGACATGCGGATCGGGTCCTTACGGTCTGGGTCAAGTAGGAAGATCGGGAGCACTAGGGCCAACAGCTGTATCCGCTTCCCGGTTTCTAACTGAAGATCGAGGTGCTCGGCCGCCAGGTGCACATGAAAGTCACGCCGTGGTCCCTGCAGGTCGATGAAGGTCTCGGGTCTGAGCCGCATCCAGCCCCCGAGCGTCTGAGCGCTGGCCTCATCGATGGTCAGTCGGCCGTGCTCCACCGTCAGATGAACGGCTACCGCCTCCCACAAGGCGCCGTGCCAATCCATCCGTGCGAGGCGGAGATTTCCAGTATATGTGAGGTCGCGGAGTGAAGCACCACCATCCACCGCGACATGACCAGCCGCCTTCCCGGCGAGCGCAAGCGGGCCGGTAATCTGCAGGCGGTCCGGCAGCAATTCCGCAACAAGCCCGGTGATCACCTCCGTCGAAGCTTGCAGGTCCACAACCCCAGAGAGGTCGTAATACGTTGGGGTTCGGCGTGCCACGACGTCCCTCAGCTCAGCTGTCACGCCGTCTCCCTGGATGCGCACAGCGCTAGCTCGCCAGTGCACCCATGGGGGGGCGGTCAGCACGTCGCTCGTGACGTGGAAGGCCGGCAACTCAACCCCTATCAGTGCCTCTCCACCCTGCTGTACCTGGCGAGTCGTCTTCGGTACCTGCAGGTCGATACCCAGGTGGACCTGACCACTGCCCGTGCCCCGCGCGGTGACCTGGCCGCTAAGCAAGGTGATCGTGGACAGCGTCGCCGACCCCTGGTGCATGAAGTGCACCGGCACCTGGTGCAAATGGACGGAGAGCTGGTCGTCGCTGCCGCTGAAAGGTTGCGGCACCCCGAAACTCCCGTGGACCGCCGCCGTGCCCGTTTCAAACCTCAAAACTCCCTGAGGGATGTGCAATCGTTTAGGGGTCAGCTCGTAGGTCACATTCCCGCCGGAGAACGGCAGGTTGTGGAACGACCCTGCAGCGACCTGCACGCTCCCCTTGCCCGCCAGAGTCTCAAAGGGATGGTCGGGTTTGCCTTCAGCCGCTAATGTGACCTCGCTCCGACCCTGGAGCGCCAGGACCCTGACGCCTGCGGTCGCGAGCAGAGGCGTTAGCCACGACCCCTCAGCCTGCACGGTCGTATATACCTCAAACCGGGCAGCCTCGGGACCGGACAGGCGCACACGGCCCTGATGCAGGGTAACCGTCAGGTCGTCGCTCTGGAACGCCAAGGGATCCGCCCACCAAGTGCGATTGCGCTCGCGTCCCAGCCGACCGTGCAGGTGGCCCTCCAACACCTCAACCAGCGTGGCCGCTGCGTGGCGCAAGTGCAGGCGATGCATTCGCACATCGACCGTGAGGCGTTCACTCTCATGGCCCATCTGCCAGGCGACTGCACCGGACACCATGCCCTCCACAACGGAGGGCTCCGCTGCCGCATCCTTGGTCAGCGATTGCCGGAGCGCCATGCGATCCAGCTCGACATGCAGGTCCCCACCCGCCGGCTCGGCCAGCCGCCAGGCGCCAGCGCCGCGGAGCCGGCCGGTTCCACGCCTGGCCCGCAGGTCGGCAATCTCGAGCCGATCGGCGGATTTCACCACCGTGGCATGCACCTCGGTAAAGGTGTCGTCGAACACAAAGCGCTCGCTGGTCACGGCGAGACGCCAGCCCATCGCGTGCCACACCGGCTCCTGGAAGGGGACGCTGATCTGTCCATCCACGCGCACCAGGTCTGGGAATTGCCCCGGCATCTCGGGAACTAGCGCAGCGACCAATGACCCGGTAAGGCTCCCGTCTACCTGCAGTGTGAGTTGGGGGGCGGAGCCAAGGTCCACCGCACTGCCGTGTAGCGACAACTGGGCCTCAGCGGCGTGCAACCGACACGCCTCTGTACTCAAGCGTGTATACGGGTGTCGCAGCTGCAGTGTGCAGGTCACGGCTACGCGCGTGAGATGCGGCTGACGTTGGCCGAGCGTCCCCGGCGCCAGGGCAAACGTAGGCACCTGCACGGAGGTCTCCAGCATCAATCCATCGCCCTCCGGGGTGAGGCGCCCGGTCGCCTCAGAGATCGTGACCGCTTGAAAGGCAGGGCCGAGCAGCTGGTCCAGGTGGATGCCTGCCAGTCGCCATTGTAGCGCCTGGTCTGGGGCGAGATTCTGGAGCGATACCTCGCCTTGCAGAGCGATCGTACCACCGGCAACGCTGCCTTCAGCCTGGGTGACGGTGAGCCGCCCCGCCGCCAAGTGTAGCCCGATGGCGAGATCCGTGAGCTCTGCCTCCTCACCCACGCGCAATGTTCCGTGGGTCACTGTCACTGTCACCGGACGATCGAGCCGGGGAGTGATGGCGCTTGCATCAGGCCGTGCAGGTGTACTTCTCTCAAGCGCCTTGAGCAAAGACGTCAGATTCCACTGCCCGTCCTGACGTCTTTGAAGGTCGATGTGGACTGTATCCAGACGCACGGTGATGGGTTTGGTCGAGAGCAAGAGGGACACCAAAGGCCGGTTGACCGTCAGACTGTCGACCCGCACGAGCATTGGTGCTTGCGGTGTCGGATCCTCGGCGATCGTCAGTTGATGAACGGTTACGCCGCTCCACCAACCGCCCGTGACTCCCTGGACAGTAACCGAGGTCTGCAAATAGGCGCTCAGCACCCGCCCGAGGACGGACGGTCCCCACAGCGCCAGTATGAGTGTTGGCAGGATACCCACCACCAGCACAGCGGCCGCGACAGCCAGCAGCCATCGCCATGTCTTGCGGCCAGGAGCAGAAGAGAAGCTGGGTGGTGTTACTGACATGTTGCCAGGCCTCTTGAGGCTTCGGGCAATCAACTATGTGCCAATCACCACCAACATCTTTGGTGCATTGGCTAGAACCGCTGCGCCCTGAGGTCATTGGCGCCCGTTTAAGTACATCGCCACAAGCCGTCGCGAAGACCCACCTGCCCACTCCTCGGTGTGGCGGCCATGAAATTCGCTACCAGGCTCGCCGCCCTACTTGGGGAAAAGAAACTGCAGCTGAAAGCGCAGCTGCCAGTCTGCCGAGAAGTGTGGCCTCTCCACATTGTAAAAGGCCTGCAGCTGGGTGTTGATCGGCAGCTTGTCCAGCTTGAACAGCTTCCCCACACCCCCACCCACCGGCACGGTCCACTTATCGCCACTGCTGGCCTCCCAGTTCGCCGTGATGATGGGGGCACTCACCAGGTACCAGGCGTCCGGCAGGTTGTAATTGACGAACGGCTGGATCAGCAGCTGGCTCACGTCCGTGTCTCCCCAGCCGGCGAACGACCACTGCTGGTTGGCGAGCGCGCCGAAGACCCAGGGGCCTTGCATGCTCAGCGCCACGGCTGCCGGCCCCATGCTCCACTGGCTCGTGCCCAGCCGCGAGTCGGTCGCCGTCGGCAGGGTGAACGTCGGCCCCACGCCCCAGATGAGCTTGCCGGGCTTCGCCGGGGACAGGAAGAACGTAGGATTGAGGTCCCCCAACCCGAAGGCGCTCTCGCCCCCCTCGAACAGCGACGGCTGGTTGATGATGGGCATGATGGTCCGGGTGATGAGATTCCAATCCTCGGTCAGCTTGAGCGGGATCACCGGCTGCACGTTGAGGACGTAGATCGTCGCGTCCTTCGGACCCGCACTGAAGTTGAAGTTGTTCTGAAACG
The DNA here is from genome assembly GCA_046727435.1 of bacterium. Classification (GTDB taxonomy): domain Bacteria; phylum Tectomicrobia; class Entotheonellia; order J063; family CAVPRW01; genus CAVPRW01. Next base: position 4,158 of record JBKPCR010000546.1, read on the forward strand.
GCACGCTAATCAGGTCGGCTACCGGGTTTTGCGTTTTCTTTGCCAGCTCCGTGTCGCTATCGTCCGCCGCGCCGGCCGCGCATATCTGGAGGATACCAGCAAGCACGAGCGCTGCTATTATCATGGCCACCGCGTGGGTCATGCGCGTTGAAAGCGCGGTGTGATTCCTCATTCGATTCATGACTCCCTCCATGGAGCGTGTATGTCCATCCTGGCGCTGCGCGTGACCAGCCACTGCGGAACCCGCCGAACCATGCACCCTCGCCAGGGTTCCGGCCGCCCTGGCTGGACACCGCGCGCCTCTTGTCAGTTGACCCGACTCAGGTGTGTGTGACCAGCGCACACGGTGCAGCACCGTGTGCGCTGGTCTCGGCTCACTGAACCAACTCGATCTCGCTCGGCCGCCACTGTTTGGTGAAGAAGGGTTCGAGCGGGCTGTAAAGGCGCAGGAGAGTGAACCAGCCCTTGCCGGGCATCGTCTGGATCCAGTTACCGCACTTGACGCCTTCGGGCTGCTTCGGACCGAAGTACACCGTCGTGGAACCATCGGCGTTCGCTTCGGCGGCGGGTGACGGATAGCTCTGGCTGCCGGCACGCGGGAATCGCTGCGGCGTGTCGAGCATCGAACGCGACTGGTTGTCGTACAGCGTAAAGGACCAGAAAGCGCGGGCGGGAATGTTCGGCGGCAGCGTCACCTTGTACGTCTTGGCACCGTTGAAGGGATTCTTGTCCGCGTCCAGAAAGCCCATGAGATACTGCGAGCCGACGTCGGGAATCCGCATGATCATGCCCGGCGAGTCGAGGGTGTAGCCGTAGTAAAACGCTGTCCGCGAATCGAGGGTGCGCGCGCCGGTCGGCGGAAACGGTTTGAAGAGGCCCTCCCTAGTAAACAGTGGCGGCGGCGTTTCGAAGTTGGCGCCACCCTCCCACAACATGTTGCCCCAGCTTGAGCCGGGGTACACAGCCCAATCAGGATGCGCTTGGCTGAAACGCCAGTTCAGCGCGCGTCCGGCAGCATTCCCCACAGCGGCCGCGTCGGTCAGAATCCTCTTCATACGGGCATCGGGCTTGAATGGCTTGCCCTTCACGATGCCAATGGCGGCCAATTGGCCGGCGAGTTCCACGTCGTAACTGCCGGCAGGCTCCTGCTGCACGTTCTCGTTGATCATCTCGAAGAACGTGTAGTCGCTGGGAGGAATCGTATTGAACGACTTGCCGCTCGCCTCCACGAACTTGGTCTCGGGAATGGCGGGATTGCGCCCAAGCTTGACCTTGCCTTCGAGCGCCGTGGCGATGCTAGTGCCGACGCCTCCCGGTGTGTAGGGGTAGATCTTGATCGTCTTCTTGATCAGCTCGGTAGTGGGCTTGGGATCGTTGTCCGTGAGAAATGCGCGAGCGGCGTACAGAACCCGAGTCGTGCGCGACCGTGCGATGTAGAAACCGCCTTCCGGCAGCGGACCGTCATAGCCCGGCGGCACGAGCAGGTATCTTCCACCTTCGCCACGGTCCGGGCCGGGGAATCCGATGTCAATGATCCAGGAAAACCACATGTCGTTGATGGTACCCAGCCCCTTCGGCGGCTGTTCGAGCACCATCGGCCCCTTCGTCAAATCCACCACAGCCATGTAATAGACGGTGTCGGCGTTGGCCGTGAGGAACAGCGACTTCGCATCCATCAACTCGGGAAAAATGATAACCGTGTTGTCCTCCGCGCCGATGCTGAGGAAGCCTTGACGGATCGCATACGCGGATGCGCCCCGAAAGCTGTTGTTGAACACGTTCAGGCCGCGGGTGAAGTCCAGGGTGTCGTAAACCTTCTCGGCGGTTTCCACGCTCGGCGCGCCGTCCTTGAACTCCAGCGTGCCGATGCGGCTCTCAACTTTGTCTGGCGTGGCGATCGCGGGAGGGATTCCGGGGCTTGCCTGCGCCGCGACCAAGCGGGGCAGTACCAGTACGGCGAAGGCGACGAGGATTGCCAGGGGCCTGATGAGCGGTTTCATCGTTGCATCTCCTTTATTTGACGACAGGATTGTTTCCGAGCGTGAGGCCATCTCCACAATGTTCGATCAGCGCCTCGATCGTGGCACGCCTCTGGCCAGTTCACCATGGCATATCAGGCAGATGTGCCCTGATACCTTGATATGGGGCCATGGTTCGGGCCACCTCACCAGCGCTCACCTCTCCGTGATCAGGGAGCATTTTATCGTCTACGCGGCACGGTGCTCGCGCCTCTGCAGATGGTCGACTTCGCCCGCCATCGTGGTGTGCCGTCACCGCAGACCACTGGCGGTATAAGTGCGCCTATACCGCCAGTTTTGCCTCGCTCACCCGATAAACACCCGCCCCATCAACTGGTTATCGCGCAAAAAACTCGCCGTATAATGGTGTGGACTGTGCGCTCCAGGGCAGTTGCCATAATGTGGGCCGCCGAGCGCGATTGCGAGCCCAGGAGCAATCATGTGAGCTCCGGTGCAGATAATGTGGGCCGGAGGCCTTGGTCAGAATCAATGATTGTGGACCGGGAAGGATGCTCTATGGCGAGACGGGCGTCCAATGAGTGCGAGCCGCAACACCTACTGGGTAAGCGCGCGGCAGCGCGGTCATCCCGCACCGCCGGGCTCTTACTTGGCGTATTCAAATTTCGGCAATGCCTTCAGCGCGTCCTTGGTCGCCCCTGGGAGCATCAATTTGCCCCCCTCGATCTTGAGTTGCCCCGCCGGGATAGCCACATCATGCCGATCTATCCCCAGGAAACCGCCCACACCGACGATCGCATAGGACACCGCTTTGTCAGGCGCGACAATCAGGTCCACGACCTCACCGACCTTCTCGTTGCTGTCGTTGTACACATCCTTATCCAGAATCTGTTTCTTGGCGCTCCAGCCGAGGGCGACGGCCTTCATCTCCTCGACAGCCACGCCGATGGTGGCCGTCCCTGCCACGCCGGCGCTGGCCATGCCCGCGACCAGAGACAACGCCACGCTCAACGCTAATGCCACGACGATACCCTTTTTCATCGCTGCTCCTTTCCTGTTCCGTCTCCTGTTCCGTCCATCGTTCAGCGTCTTCGCCGAATTCTCCATTCAAGACATCATCCGCATCCCGCCAGCCGCATGCCTTGCGACCGACGGCGCGAGCTTCGCCAATGCTGATCCACCGCACAAAGGAACCCTAGCACGTCGTCGTCGCGGGGGATAGTGGGCTTTAGACCAATCTCCATAGGACTTTGGTCCCATTCCCGGAGGGCCTCTGCATCTATCCGGAGGGCTTACAAATCTATGAAGATGACGACGGCGTTGGGTTTGCCCCAATCGATGTGGCGCCTCAGATTGCCACGCACCACCCCGTCGTTCAGAACTGTGACCGGCCATCAGATGGGCAAGGTGAATCGTGTTGTCACACACATGGGTCTTCTCTATTGGCCTTGCACCCCACCCGAGCTCAGCTGCGTGCAGCTGCCGAATATGATGTACCCCGCCACAGCTCCGGCAATCGTCGCCGACATCTGTCCGGTGTCCTCGGCAATAATCAGGGTCCAGCCATGCGCCCCCTGCACCCCCTGGAGGATCAGTTTACCATTCACGCGTGCCACACTCCCAATGGGCGACTGCCGGCCCTGTTCGACCGCACGGATCGTCATGGCTTTCACGTCCACTTGCAGAAACTGCGGCAGATTAATGCTCGCAGCCGTGCCGCGTTGGCACTCATCGTCGGCCCCACATTCAGTCACAGACAGCGGCACGCAGACGAGCGGCACCGATCCGTCAGCCACACCAGCCGTTGCGGCTAGATGCGGCGTCAGGCAGATGCCGACGACCCAGAGCAGCACCCCGATCATCCTGGAAATCTTCATGCACACCCCTCCGATCCGAAGACTTGCATACGGCACACGTGTTACCGCACTGTGTAGCCGCGGCCCCCCATGCACGCCCCAAACGCGCGCTCATAGTTGCTCCGCCCCTGGGACATGGCCCCCTGCTGCTGTGTCGCGTAGGATTGCATGGCCTGCTCCTCTTCCCGGCGCTCCCTGGCCCGTCGCAGGCCACCGAAGAGGGCACCCACACCAGCCCCGATGGCCGCCCCCTCCCCTGCATCCCCGCCAATGGCGCCGCCGACCGCTCCAAGCGCCGCACCACCGGCGGCTCCGCGGAACATGCCGCCCTGAGGAGTCGGCATCGCTGGAGACGGCGTCATGGCCACCTGAGGATTCGCCGGATCGAAGCCTGTCTGCTGAACGGCCCAGCTATAGCACTGACCCTTGTCGAATTGCTCCTGCTGGGGGCTCTGCCCCTGGTTGGGATAAATATAGGGTTGGGCTGTTGCCAGGGTAAGGCTTGAGAAAAACATGGCTCCACACACCAATGCTGCCAGTCGTTTCAGACGTGATATCAAGATCTGTCCTCCTAAAAAAATTCCCCGTGTCAAATCCCTCACCTGGGCCGCCGGGGATGAGCTCAGCGAAGAACTGGGTGACAAACACCCGCTCGTCCTGATCGTCGGCATCGCCGTTGTTGGTGACCGCCACGGCTGTTGGATTGCCCCCAACGGTCACGAAGCCAAGGACCGACCGCGCCAGCGGGTCAATGATGGACACCGTGCCTGCCGTATGGTTGGCAACAAACAGTCGCGTGCCATTGGGCGTTATGGCCAAGCCCCGCGGCTCGGTACCTACAGGGATCTCCGCGACGACGGTGAAGGCATCTGGGCCAGAAAGAGCGACCACCGAGACCGTGCCATCCAACGCGTTCGTAACGTACGCTTCCTGATCGTCGGGGCTCAAGGCCACGAAGCG
>JBKPCR010000547.1:0-5705 GCA_046727435.1 bacterium
GCACCATGAATTGAACTTGGGGCAGGCGAGGGGCCCAGATCACCCTGATGGTGCGAGGCCGAAAACCCAGGGGTTAGGGCAAATGTCCTTTATCGTGTCGAACCTGGACGAACTGCGGGGCTTATATCATCGGTTCCAGGCCGAAGACACGCGGATTCTCAGGACGGTCACTCACGGCATTTCGGTAAGCATCTATTTCCTTGACCCTGAGGATAATGTCGGCGAGGTCTATTACAAGACGGGATACAACGTCCGCCAAGGCTTTAGTCGGCCCATCGACCTAGAGAAGCAGTCGAACGAGGAGATCCTGGCGTTTTCCCAATCTTTCGAGGCAACGATTGGCCCCTTCCAGGGTGCCAAGCTGCCAGTTGGAGCCGCCAGCTAGACCATCGATGCGGTCATCGGGTCCCGCTGTCTAGCCTTTGTGGCCTCTCAAGTCACGGCCAGGTGAGGGCTATCCTGGCTATGGCTTGAGGCGAAGCGCCGGATACGGGAGAACCTGCTGGCATGTGCACGGCGTGATGGCAGAGGAGACCCGCGCATGTCAACGCTAGCGTTTGGAATCTGGGATGCTTTCGGTGCATACGAAGTGGCGAGCTTTCCTGTGCAGGCTGACATCTATGAGCAGCACATCCGTGAGGTCCAACTGGCCGAGGAATTGGGCTACCGCTACTATTTCATCATCGAGCACCAGAATTCCCCGGTGGGGCAGATCACCGCCCCCAGTGTATACCTGACCGCGGTGGCCAGAGAGACGAGCCGCATCCGCATGGGGGTGATGATCTATCAGTTGCCCTTTCATAATCCGATGCGCCTGGCGCAGGAGGCGGCTATGCTTGACCATCTGTCCCATGGCCGACTGGAGTTTGGGGCCGGCCTCGGGACACTCGAGCACGAGTTCATGCGCTGGACCATCCCATACGATGAGCGCCGGGAGATGTCCACCGAGGCGTTAGAGATCATCCTCAAGGCGTGGACGGAGGAGAGTGTCACCTATGCGGGTAAGTACTGGCAGTTCGATGAGGCTTTGCCCGTGCCGAAACCCTATCAAAAGCCCCATCCTCCCGTCTGGTTCGCCGCGCATAGTCCCACGTCGCTGGAATACGCCGCACGCCATAACTTCCATGTGTCGCAGAACCTGGATGTCGACGAGGTAATCGCCGAAAAGTTTGAGCTGTACCGGAGTATCTGGCACCAGTGCGGCCATACAGGGTCGATGCCCCATACCTTCCTGATGCGCGCAGTGCACGTGGCGGAGACGGACGAGATCGCCAGATCTGAAGCGGAGCCCCCAATCCTAAGGGCGGACCGATTGGGTATCGAACCAGTCACCAGGACACGCATCGGTTTCAAAGGCAATCCCGATACTGTCGTCCGCAGCGCACGCGCCCGCGGCACACGGGAGCAAAGGGCCTCATACGACTGGTGGATCGACAGCGGCGTGGCTGTGATCGGAAGCCCGGAGACGGTCCGCCGCAAGCTGGTCGAACAACAAGCACGTTGCGGATACGACGTATTTTGTGCCAACCATCGGTTTGGGGGGATGCCCCTGGAGCAGTCGTTGAAGTCTCTAAAGCTCTTCGGAGAAGAGGTGATTCCAGCGTTTGCCTAAGGTAGGTGCCGGCGCTTCCGCGCGCTCTGGAGCGGTGATACAGCATCCAAATAATGTATCCCTGGTGACCATTTGGCGTGGTTTCGCGGCGCGACATGCGAGGCGACTTCTCGCCATGTTAGAGTCCTCGGTTTCCGCTATCGTACCGGAAATTGACAAGGAGGGAGAAATGATGAAAAAAGTCGTGAGTGAAATCAGTGGCACCGTGTTCAGCCTGCCCTGGCTGATCGCCAAGGACCATGGGCTCTTTGAGGCTGAAGGTATTGATATGGAGTTCGTCCGGGCTCGCCCCAGTGGTGTGGTGACGCATACGGAAGACCCCTCAGAGGTCAACCCTATCCTCGGCCATGTGGCCTTTGAGGAAGCACGAGTGTCCATTTATCGGGCCTGAGAAGAAGGACAGGTCCGGCGGGCCTTTGAGAGCAAGCAGGGAGCGAAGATCATTGCCCTCCGTTCTGCGGTGGTGAGCCAGGCGATCATGGTGCGTCCAGACTCGCCGCACAACTATCCCGGGACGCTGGGGCATCGACCGATCGCCGTACAGTTTCATGCCGGTTCGCATTACGTGGCCCTCCGGTTGCTCGAGGGTTACCTCCCCAACGAGAAGATTAAATTGGTCCACTACGGCTCACCGCAACAGCGCTTCGAGGCGATGTGGAACGGTGAGGTCGACGCCTGTGTGGTGATGGAACCCTGGATTGCCCTGGGAGAAAAGCTGGGTTGCAAGGCCGTCTGTGAGGGGCACTACCTGGGCGCCGAAAACGCCAGCGACGACATGGACGAGGCAACCTTCGTCGCCATTAACCGGGCCGTCGCCAAAGCCGTGGACATGTTGAACGCCGACAAGCGGCAGTATCTGCACTATCTCATCGATGATCCACGCCATGCCGCAGCCCTTGCCCAGTATGGCGGTCTCACTCCAGAAGATTTTCACCTCCCCCGCCTGCGATACTCGTACACCACGCCGTACACCGACGAGATCGTGGAGGACACCTACCACTGGATGGTACGCTGGGGTTTGCTCAACGGCGCTGCCTGTTCCGCCGACTTGGTGGACAACCGTCTTCCCGAGGCCGCGGCCACGTCAGCTGATGATTAGCCCGAGTCGCCGCCGGCACGAGCAGGCTGTCAACCGGCATTGAGCGCCGGTGCAGTGGTACGATTAGAGAACAATGTTGACTGCTCAGATAGCCTCGAAGCGGAGGATGCAGGTGTTCTCCTTCGACCTGCTCGTCAACGCGGTCGTCGCCGGAATCCTCCTGGGAGGTTTCTATGCCGCCGTCAGCCTGGGGATCTCTATGAGCTTCGGCTTGCTGGAGGTGGCGAATATTGCCCATCCCGTCTTCGTCATCGCCGGCGCCTATGCGGCCTACATGATGAATACCGCTGCTGGTCTTGACCCTGTCCTTACGGGCTTGCTCTTCACGCCTGTCTTCTATGTCCTAGGGGTAGTCGTCTACCGCATTTACTATGCCAGCTTCGAGAGGAAAGGAGAGCAGTCCCTACGCGGATTGGTGTTTTTTTTTGGCATCCTCTTCATTATCGAGGTGTCACTGGTCCTGACCTACGGCGTCGATTACCGCCTGGTTGAGGCTCCCTACATCGGGCGTTCTGTGCTCCTCGGTCCTGTCGGCATCGCGTTGCGCCTCCTGGTGCCGTTCATGGTGGGGTCGGTGTTGACGCTGGCGCTCCACCTGTTTCTCGGCAAAACGTTCTATGGCAGGGCCATCATGGGGGTTTCGCAAGACGCCCTGGCACTTCGACTCATGGGCGCAGACCCTGTTAGGATTAAGACCATTGCCTTCGGCCTCGGCATCGCGACAGCCAGCCTCGCGGGCGCCCTGCTGATCATTATTGCACCCGTTGAGCCCTCGATGGGACGCGAATATATCGGCCGGGTCTTCGCCATCACGGTCTTGGGAGGTATGGGGAGCATCGGCGGCACCTTCGTCGCCGCGCTCATCCTCGGGGTGGCAGAAAGCTTAACCTCTACCTTTTCTGGCCCTTCGTGGGCGTTGGCCGTCTCATTCGGCATCCTGTTGCTTGCCCTGGCCGTCCGCCCCTCAGGCCTCTTCGGGAGATAATCTTTGCGGTGGACATTGCCTGTGGTGGTCGCCCTCAGCATCGTTGGCGGGGGCATGCTGCTCACAGGCGTGGTGGAGAACCGGTATTTCTATTTCGCCACCTATGTGATCCTGCAGTACATTGTGTTGTCCACCGCCTGGAACATCTTGGGAGGCTATACGGGCTATGTGAATTTCGGCACGCCAGCGTTCTTTGCCCTGGGCGCCTATACCGCTACGTTTCTCATGCTCCTCTGCCAGGCCCCCCTCCTGGTGTCGATACCGACCGGCGGTCTGATCTCTGGCCTGTTGGGTTTGGGGATTGGCTATCTCACCCTGCGGTTGAAGGGGGTGTTTTTCTCTATCGCTACCCTGGCGTTGACGGTGGTCTTGCAAACCCTGATCATCAACTGGGAGTTCGTCGGCGGCGCCAAAGGCATCAGCATCATCCGACCGGCGGCTATCCCTTTCTTCAGGAACTATGTGCAATTCCTCTTCGTCGTCATGCTCGGCCTAGCGGTGGGTTCCCTGGCCATTGCCCGCTGGATTGAGCGCTCCTGGATCGGCCTGGGCCTGGCTGCGATTCGCGACAACGAGGAGGCGGCGGAGTGCATGGGTGTTCCCACCCTGAGGCTGAAGCTCTTCGCTGCCGTGGTGAGTGGAGGCTTGATGGGGATGGCTGGGGCGCCGTTTCCCTACCATATCAGCCTCATCGAGCCTCTCTCCGCCTTCAACCTGGATTATGCCGTGAATAGCCTGGCCATGCCGATGATCGGCGGCACGACCACCTGGGTGGGACCTCTGGTGGGGGCCGTCTTGCTAGGGACGGCGCAGCAGGTGGCGACGGTAACCATCTCCTCCGAATTGAACCTGCTGATCGTGGGTGTCGTGCTGGTCGGCTTTGTCATCCTTGCGCCCGACGGCATTGTCGGGCTTCTCCAACGGGTGTTGAAGCGGAAGTGACCCCGATGTCCAGCCCATTGCTCGACGTGCAACATGTGACAAAGCGCTTCGGCGGCTTCCAGGCGCTCACCGATGTGAGCCTGGAGGTGCACGATGGGGAACGTGTCGGCCTCATCGGGCCGAACGGCTCGGGGAAGACGACACTGATCAACTGCATCGCCGGTGTATTGCGGATCGATGGGGGCAGGATCCGCTTTCGGGGGACGGATATTACTACCCGTCCGGCCCACCAGCGGACCCGGCTGGGTATCGCCCGGACGTTCCAGATCCCCAAACCATTTACCAGCATGACGATGCTCGAGAATCTGTGCATTCCCTTGACCTATGTTCGGCCGAGGCAGGTGCATGGCGGCGATATCGCGTCCGCGGCCATGGCGATCCTCGAGCGTATCGGCCTGGCGAGGAAGGCCCACGTCACCGTCAGCAGCCTGACGCTGATCGAGTTGCGCAAGCTCGAGCTCGCCCGCGCCATGGCGGCCAGGCCGCTGCTGCTGATCGCCGATGAGGCCATGGCAGGACTCTCCAGCGTCGAGGTGGATGAGATCTTGGCCATTCTGGTCAGGCTCAACGACGAGGGCATCACCATTATTATGATCGAACACATCATGCGGGCGGTCATGCGCTTTTCGAGTCGGATCGTCGTTCTCGACGCCGGACAAACGATCGCTGATGGGACGCCGGAGGACATCCTGCACCATAGCGCTGTGGAGAAAGCTTACCTTGGCACATAGAATCGTCCTCCATGATGTCGATGCTGGCTATGGCGCTGTGCGGGTGCTCCACCATGTCTCTCTTACGGTCAACGACGGTGAGACGGTCGTGCTGCTGGGTACCAATGGCAACGGCAAGAGCACCCTCATGCGCTGCATCATGGGCCTGGTACAGGTCGATGCTGGCGAGATCTTTCTGGAGACCGACGGGGAACGGATCAACCTCGTGGGTCTGGCTCCTGAGGCGATCGTCAACCTTGGCATCACGCTCGTACCCGAGGGTCGCCGGCTCTTTCCGAAGCTCACCGTGGAAGAGAATCTCCTGCTTGGCGCTTATCGGGCTGAAGCGCGCCCGGA
>JBKPCR010000548.1:0-18696 GCA_046727435.1 bacterium
TCATCGGGCAATCCTCCGGCTTGAAACATGCGCCGAAATTCGCGCTCTGCCTCCGCCGCTGCCGTCGCATCATAAAAGCGCGCGACCATCTCACGCGCTAGAGCCATTTTTACATCGCGGGGATTGACTGATCCCTCTGCCATTTGCCGCTTCTCTTCCGCTAACACAGTGGTATCGATCGCGCTCAATAGCTCATAATAGCGCAACATGAGCTGATCCGAGAGCGACATGATTTTGCCGTAGATCTGCCGCGGCGGCTCAGTGATGCCAACATAATTCCCTAAGCTCTTGCTCATCTTTTGCACCCCGTCGAGCCCTTCAAGCAGCGGTGTGGTCAGGATGACCTGCGGTTCCTGCCCATATTCGCGCTGGATATCCCTGCCGACGAGCAAATTAAACTTCTGATCGGTCCCCCCCAGCTCCACGTCTGCCTGCAGTGCTACCGAATCGTATGCCTGAAACAGGGGATAGAGAAATTCATGCACGCTGATGGCCCGCCCCTCATGAAAACGTCGTTGGAAGTCGTCGCGTTCGAGCATACGGGCGACCGTATGCTTGGCAGCCAGCGTCACAATCTCCTCGGGGGTAAGCTGCCCCAGCCACTCACTGTTGAACCGCACCGTTGCCAGCGCGGGGTCCAGCACCTTGTATATCTGCGCTGCATACGTCTGGGCATTGGCCAAAATGTCATCCCGCGTGAGGGGCTTGCGGGTTTCGGATTTCCCTGTGGGATCACCGATCATCCCGGTAAAATCGCCGATAACCAAGATCACGTGATGCCCGAGTTCTTGAAACTGCCGCAGCTTATGCAGCACGACGGTGTGCCCGAGATGGATGTCAGGCGCGGTCGGGTCGAGACCAAGCTTGACCCGCAAGGGTTTGCCGGTCGTCGTCGAGCGCTCGAGTTTCCGCCGCAACTCCTCAATGGTGATGAGATCGACAGCGCCACGCTGGATCATGCTGATTTGCGCATCGATGCTAATAGGCTGTGCCATGCCCTCTAACCTCTACCCGTGGCTGTATTCAAGTACTGTGGTATGCATCCCAAGGAGCCGTCGCCCTCGACTGCAAAATGGACCGCGGATCGCCTTCCTCACCCCATGGGGCGACGAAGAAAGCCCTCGAACAGCGTTCAATGCTCTCTCGATGACCGACCGCCGATCAAAGGTGGAAACACACTCACGATATCCCCATCCATCAGCAAACTGTTCTCTGAGGCATGCTGCCCATTAACCAGGACGATCTTGGGGAGGTCGTCTGGCATACGCAGCGCCTTCATGAGAGCCTGGACGGTGTCGTGTTCGTGCACGTCCAGTTGCAGTCCCGATCGAATGGCGTGCTGCGGAAGAAAGTCACGAAATGTGGCGAAGAGCCTAACGGTGACTGTCACGCTTCACCCTTCTCACTCTCCAGCGGTGGAGCAGGGCGAGGAACCACATGTACGCGCTCAACCGTGCGGTTAGTGGCCTCTTCGATCTCCAGCATCAGGCCGTCGTGCATGAGCAGCTCCCCGCGTTGCGGTATGCGCTCGAGCTCGGCTAGGATAAACCCTGCCAGCGTGGCGTAATCTCCTGTCGGCAGAGGTAAGCCCAAGATCTCGTTGATAGCATCGATCTCCATGCGCGCGTCGATGCGAAACGAGCCGTCGGGTAACACTTCGTAGAGACGCTCACGGGCGTCATACTCGTCTTCGATTTCCCCGACGATTTCCTCGATCATGTCCTCGATGGTCACAATACCCACTGAGCCGCCGTATTCATCTACCACCACGGCCAGCGGGATGCCCTTCTGCTGGACATCTTTGAGGAGATCGCCGATGCGGCGCGTCTCGGGAACGTAGTACGCCGGACGAATCAGCTGGCGAAAACTCCGCTCTCCCGGTGGCATGGAAAGGACATCGAGGGCGTTCACCCAGCCCACGATGTTATGGATGTTGTCCTGGAAAATGGGAATACGTGAGAATCCATGCTCACGAATGGCCTGAATCAGCTCATCGACGCTGGCGTGATCTCCCATGGCGACGACTTCGACCAACGGGATCATCGCGTCGCGCACACGCGTGTCACTGAAGCCGAAGATCCGACGAATCATCCGCCGTTCATGCACCCCCAGAGCGCTGCTGCGATCGGTCAGGCGGACCAACAGGCCCAGCTCTTCTTTGGTGACAAAGGGATTCTTGTTCTCCGACTGCAGACCGAAGAAGCGGAGCCCCTGTCCGATTAGCCAGGTGAGCAGATACGCGACCGGGTAGCAGATGTAGAACACCACTCGTAGCGGCAGAATAACCACCCCCGCCAGCCGGTCCGCGTGGTGCTGAAAAATCGTCTTGGGGAAGATTTCGCCTACCGTCAGCACTAGTAGGGTCATGAGCACGAGGGCTGCCCACTCTCCCCGGTGACCGAGCCAATTGACAAAGACGGCGGTGGCCAGCGACGTTCCGGTCACGACCACGAGGTTGTGCATGACCAGGGTGCTGCCGAGCATTTGCTCGGGCTTGTCGAGCATCTGCAGAATCAGCTTGGCAGTGCGTAAGCCCTGCTCGGCGCTATGGCGGATTTTTAATTTGTTGGCGGAATAGAGGGCGATCTCCGCCCCGGAGAAAAATGCCTCTGCCCCCAAACAGGCGACGATCACCAGCGAGGCGAGCCACGGCTCCACGCCTACTCTCCTTCTCGGCGCACGCGAATCTCCAGGATGCGAGTACCCTTGATATGCTCGATGGTAAAGGTCAACCCATGGGCGCTAACCGATTCTCCACGCTTTGGCAGCTTACCGAAGAGGTGAAAGACATGGCCGCCGATCGTATCCGCATCCTCGCGAGGAATCGACACGCCCAATGTCGCATTGAATTCATCCAGCGGCAGTTTGGCCGAGACCACGTAGGTCTGGGGGTCGATCTGTCGATACAGGATCTCTTCGATGTCGAATTCGTCCACGATCTCGCCAACCAACTCCTCCAGCGCATCTTCCATGGTGACAAGCCCTGATACTCCACCGTACTCATCGACTACGATCGCCATGTGGACCTTATTGCGCTGAAATTCCCGCAGCAGATCGTCGATCCGCTTCGATTCCGGAACGAAAAACACCGCATGGAGTAAGTCGCGGAGCTTGACTTCCAGCTCTGGATGGCGACTGTAGGGCAAGAGGTCTTTGGCGTAGAGGATGCCGATGATCTGATCGATCGTCCCCTCGTAAACGGGGATGCGGGAGAAACGATTGTCTTTGATCTTGGGCAGGGCCGTGGTCAAAGCTTCGCTGACTTCAAGCGCGAAGATGTCGGTGCGTGGTGTCATAATTTCATAGACCCGGTGTCCGGCAAACTCGAAAACCCGTTGGATCAGATGACGTTCGCGCTGATCGATAACCCCCTCATCCTCACTGATCTCCACCAGGGTCTTAAATTCCTCCGTGGTAATTAAGGAGATCGGCCGCTCGGCATGTGCGCCCATCACGACATCCACCAGCTTTCGCAACCCCCAACGCAGTGGTGTGATGGCATAGGCGAAGGCCTGGATGGGCCAGGCAACTATCCGAGAAATGCGCTCAGGGTAACGGACCGCCAGGCTTTTCGGGGTGACTTCGCCGCACAGCAGGAGCATGATCGTGGTGGCAACGATCGCCATGTACTCCCCTCCCTCGCCATACAGGAGGAGCGCGAGCGAGGTGGCGGTGACTGCCAGCGCCACATTGACGATTTCGTTGCCGACCAAGAAGGTGATAATCAGGTTGGTAGGGCGCTGGAGCAGGGCAGCGATCATGCGGCCAACCACGCCGCCGCGCTCTCGCATGCGTTCGACCTGGACTGTATTAAGCGAAAAGAGGGCAGCCTCAGCCCCAGAGAAGAAGGCCGAGCAAATGAGCAGAACGCCTATGAGTAGGAGCCTAACGAGCAGTACGCTCTCCAATGCCGCATCATCCAAACACCATGATCCACAGGCCAACGCCCACCACACAGACCGCCGAGAACGGCAGCAATACCTTCCAGGACATGTACATCAGTTGATCGACCCGCAATCGTGGCAGAGTCCAGCGCAACCACATCATGACGAAAATGAGCAACAGACATTTGACGATGAACGTCAGGGCGGGTGGTAGAATGGGGGTCGGCAAGATGCTGTTCCACCCTCCTAAGAACAGCGTCGTGGCAATGGCACTGACGGCGAACATGTTGGCATACTCCGCCAAGAAAAAGATCGCGAAGCGCATGCCGCTGTACTCGGTGTGATAACCCGCCACCAGCTCCGATTCCGCTTCTGGGATATCGAATGGCGTGCGATTGACCTCGGCCAGAGCGGCGCAATAGTAGATAAAGAAAGACATGAAGCTGAATGGATTATCGAAAATAAACCAGTGATGAATGCCCCCTGCTTGGGCCGCGGAGATGTCCCGCATACTCAAGCTCCCGGCCAGCATGATGGTGGTCAGTAGCGCAAATCCGGCCGGAATTTCGTAGCTGATAATCTGGGCTGCCGAGCGAATGGCGCCATAAAGCGCCCACTTATTATTCGAAGCCCAGCCCGCCATCATAATGCCAATAATCACGACCGACGAGATGGCCACTAGGTAGAGCAGGCCGATGTTCAGGTCGCTGACGATCAAAGTTGGACTAAACGGAATGACGACAAAAGCTCCAAACGCACTGGCAAACACCACCATCGGAGCCAGTGCGAACACCAAGCGATCTGCCTGTTCGGGGACGATATCCTCCTTAAACAGGAGCTTGACGCCATCGGCGATCGATTGCGCCCAGCCATGCCAGCCCCCCACACGCATGGGTCCCAGCCGATCCTGCATATGGGCGGAGACCTTGCGTTCAAGCCAGATGAGAAACATCACCATAACCGAGATGAAAACGAGGATAGCCGTCGCGATCACGACCCCCAAAACCAGTGCCAGGAGCGGCTCTGGAACAGCGACCAAGGCAGGGACGGCGTCTAAGATCCGCTGCAACCACTCATGCATACTGATGTCTCCTCGACACCCCTTGTGAACACGCCAAATGGAAGCGCTCTGGAGCTTTGGGACTAGCGGGCGAGTCGCTCTAATTCCTGCCCGCGCTCAACACCCGTGGCCACGGGCATACGCCGGGGCATGATCCACTCGAGGTTGCCCTTTCCCCACTCATACACCAGGCTCAATAACAAGATGACCAGGAAGATAAAGCCCGTCACAAAACCGTACCATCCGAGCTCACGTAGGCGAATGGCCCACGGGAAGAGAAAGACAAGTTCCACCTCAAAAATCACAAAAATCAAAGCGATGACATAAAACCGTGGATTAAACTGGTTGAACAGATGCCCTTCGGATTCCTCGCCACATTCATAAGGCGCATATTTGTCAGGCTCATTGATCCTGGGACGAATTAGGCTGCCGATGATGAGATTCAGAGGGACGAAGACGGCTCCCAAGACGAGAAAAAGTAACACTGGCAAGTAGTCAACCAGCATCGATGCTGCCCCCCTTTCAGACATCTCGCCACTCGGCCCACGCCTTTAAGCCCAATGCCGCAGGTCATTGATTGGTGGTAACCTCACGTCAGCCTTGTCTATCGGTATATCTTGCCAACTTATACTAGATGAGCTATGGTCAAAAATCAAGCCTATCGCGTCTACGGCGCGTCTGGAAAGTGGGCTGCCGAAAGATGCTGGAAGTCTTCTTGCGCTCCAGAAGCTAAGGTGGAAAATACTTGACTTTAAATTCAGGGTTTTTTAGAGTTAATATATCTACGCGTACAGTCTTTGTCGTGGAGGATGAGAGCGGGAGAGTCGCTGAGATGGCTCGAAAGATCAAAGCCAACGTCCTCGAAGCGATCGGGGGGACTCCGCTGGTGAAGCTTTTGAAGCTCCCCGGGAGACGTTCGGCGAGTGTATTTGCCAAAGTCGAATCACTCAATCCTGGGGGAAGCGTCAAGGATCGCATCGCCTGGAGTATGGTGCTGGATGCCGAGCGAAAGGGCCTGTTAACACATGGCGGCACCATCGTGGAACCGACCAGCGGCAATACGGGCATCGGGCTAGCCATGGTGGGTGCAGTCCGTGGCTATCGCGTCATCTTGGTCCTCACGGACAGCATCAGCTTTGAACGCTATCACTTGCTCAGGTCCTTCGGCGCAGAGATCGTCTTCAGCCCTGCCGAGCGCGGCATGCAAGGGGCGGTCGAGATGGCCGAGTCGATGATCCTGGAGCATCCGGACTATTTTATGCCGCAGCAGTTCAATAACCCCTCGAATCCTGAGATCCACCGACGCACGACCGCACGCGAGATTCTCAGAACCCTGGGCGACGAGCCTGTGCATGCTTTTGTCGCCGGCGTGGGCACAGGCGGCACGATCACCGGCGTTGGGGAGGTGCTGAAAAACCGCTACCCCGAGGTGCGAGTTGTGGCCGTGGAGCCCTCGGCGTCGCCGGTGCTGTCGGGGGGATTGCCTGCGGCCACGAAGATCGAAGGCATTGGCGCGGGTTTTATTCCTAAAGTGCTAAATATGCAGATCCTCGACGAAATCGTGGCGGTCGATGATGATGATGCCTATGAGATGGCGCAACGGCTGGCCTATGATGAGGGTTTGCTGGTGGGCGTATCGGCCGGTGCCGCCTGTGCTGCAGCGCTCCAGATTGCCAAGCGATTGGGTCCGAAAAAGCAGGTCGTATTTATCTGTCCAGACCGGGGTGAGCGCTATTTTAGCCTGAAGCGCTATTTCCGAGCGGGCGCGGCGGAGCTGCGCGGATACTCCGTGCCGCCGGTGCCGAGCTTGAGTGTCTTCCACCACAGGGAACGAGGCTGAGCGCGCCCATGCCGAGGCCCATCTGGTGACAGGGAACATGGGGCGAGTGAGATTGAGTAGAGGAGTAATCCCAGATGCCAGTGCGAGTGTTGATTCCAACCCCTCTCCAACGGCTCACCGACTACCAGGGGGAAGTCGTGGTCGAGGGAAGTGATATTCGCGAGGTGATCGGTAATCTAGAAGTGAAGTTTCCCGGCGTGAAGGCGCGTCTGTGTGATGAAAATGGGGCGCTGCGGCGATTTGTCAATATTTACATCAATGAGGAGGACATCCGCTTCCTCAAAGGCGAGGCGACCGCGTTGAAAGATGGCGATGAGGTCTCAATCGTCCCGGCGATCGCGGGAGGCGGGCATGTATAACTTCAGCGAGGAGCAGATCAGACGCTACAGCCGCCACATCATTTTACCAGAGGTAGGTGGACTGGGTCAGACTAAGCTCTTAGAGGCGAAGGTCCTATTGGTAGGCGCTGGCGGACTGGGCTCCCCTGCGGCATTCTATCTGGCGGCCGCAGGTGTGGGGACCCTGGGGATTATCGACGCCGACGTGGTGGATTTAAGCAACCTACAGCGGCAGATTCTGCACACGACAGCCGACGTGGGGCAATCCAAAACAGAATCGGCCCGGGAAACGCTGCAAGCTCTCAACCCTGATGTGACCGTGATCACCTATCAGGAGTTGCTGCATTCCAGCAATATCTTCGACATCATCAACAATTACGATGTGGTAGTCGATGGCTGCGACAACTTCCCCACGCGCTACTTAGTGAACGACGCCTGCGTCATGGCGAATATCCCTAACGTGCATGGGAGCATCTTCCGCTTCGAAGGGCAGGCGACCGTCTTCAAGCCGCATGAGGGCCCCTGCTATCGCTGTCTCTATCCAGAGCCGCCACCGCCAGGTATGGTGCCGAGCTGCCAGGAGGGGGGGGTACTGGGGGTGTTACCGGGGGTCATCGGCACGATCCAGGCGATCGAGACCATCAAGCTCATCCTGAACATCGGTAAGCCGCTGATCGGCCGACTCCTGATGTATGACGCCCTGAAAATGACCTTCCGTGAGCTGCGATTACGACACGATCCGGCTTGTCCACTGTGTGGGGATCACCCAACCATCCACGAATTGATCGACTATGAGCAATTCTGCGGCGTTCCGATCGGGGCAGTCGGGTAGCGGAGTGGATTGCGTGCCCGCTCAGGAACTGTCGAGAGGGAGCTGAACATGGCTGAGAAGCTGGGTTTCTTTCTGAGTACAAGCCCCGAGCACGAGAATACCCACACGGTCAGCAAATTGGCCGAAGCGGCCATGGAGCGTGGTCACAAGGTGCACATTTTTATCATGTGCGACGGCGTGCATAACGCCTTCCTGCCCAAATTTGTGACGCTGGTCGAAAAGGGGGCGCAGATCGTCCTGTGCTCTCACAACCTCGCCGAGCGCCAGCGGCCCAAGATCGAAGGCACCATCGTCTGTGGCAGCCAATATGATCATGCGCAATTGGTCAATACCGTTGATCGGTATCTGGCCTTCAATTAGTAGGAGCGCTGGTTGCGGCGCGTAGCGCCAGGGACAGAATAGCAGAGCATAGACACATGAAACATGTCGCCGTTGTCATACGTCAGACTCCGTTCAATACGTGTCGGAACTCCGAGGCGCTGCGAATGACCGTCGGGCTGACGCTAGCCGATCACAGCATCGCCGTGATCTTCCGTGATGACGGGGTGTATACCTTGTTACCAACGCAACCAGCATTGATTGGCTCGCTCGAGATCGATAAGCATCTCGAGACACTCCAGCTCCTCAACGTACGTCTGATCGCCGAGCGGGAATCATTGACCGAACGTTATTTGTCTCACCTGAAATGGGACGTTGAGCGCCTCGGTCAGCGTGAGGTCGTACAGCTCTTGGGGGAGAGCGATGCCATCATCTGCTTCTGATAGAAGAGGAGCACCGAACCACGGAGTTATCCCATGAGTGTGGCAAGCGAGCAAGGGAGTAGCCGCAACCCAAAGGCGGTCAATTCTCTCCTGGAGCAGATCGGGAAGACGCCGCTGCTCCGTTTCGTCAATATCGCCAAAGAGCTCGACCGCGTCAGTATCTATGGCAAAGCGGAGTGGTTCAACCCGGGCGGGTCAGTGAAGGACCGTCCAGCCTTGCGCATGATCGAGGAAGGAGAGCATACAAAAGTCCTGACGCGAGACAAGGTGATTCTTGACTCCAGCTCCGGCAATACCGGCATCGCCTATGCGCTGATCGGAGCCGTGAAAGGCTATCGCGTGGAGTTGGCGGTGCCTCGTAATGTCAGCCAAGAACGCAAGCGGATTTTGCAGGCTTATGGCGCCCATGTCATCTACACCGACCCGCTTGCCGGCTCTGATGGGGCGATTCGGGAGGCACATCGACGCTACGAGGACAACCCTGAGAAGTACTTTATGCCGGACCAATACAACAACCCGGCCAATTGGTGGGCCCACTATGACACAACCGGCCCGGAGATCATCGAGCAGACGAAAGGGCATATCACTCATTTCGTGGCGGGTGTTGGAACCAGCGGCACCCTCATGGGGACAGGCCGGCGGTTGCGAGAGTTCAATCCTCGGATCCAAATCGCCGCTGTCCTCCCGGCCGAGGATTTGCACGGGATTGAAGGGCTGAAACATATGGAAACGGCCATCGTCCCGGGCATCTGGAATGAGCAGTTTCCCGACCTCAGGCTGACGGTGCGTACCGAGGATGCCTATACGATGGCACGCCGCCTGGCGCTGGAGGAAGGGATCCTGGTGGGGCAATCGGGTGGGGCGGCGGTATACGCTGCCTTGCAACTGGCGCGGCAGATTACTGAAGGGGTGATCGTGACGATTTTGCCAGATGCGGGAGACCGCTACTTCAGCACTGGCCTGTGGGAGGGATGAGCGCTCATGCGGATGGCTCGTGCGAACGCAGAACATATGTATGCGCAGGCACTAGCGGAGTTCCCCTTCGAGTGCTGCGGCATGATCATTGGGCCAGAGGGGGAAGATATCGAAGCCGAGGACATCGTGAGGGCCTGCCGGAATATCCAGCAGGACCTTCACCAAAAATACCCGGAACGCTTCCCACGGGATGCGACCATTGGATACACCATGGCCAAGGATGACATCGAGGCCATCGTCAAAGAGGCACAGGACCATGGGTGGGTGGTCAAGGTGTGCTATCACTCGCATCCGAACACGGGGGCGTATTTTTCGCAAGAGGACCGACGTAATGCCGAAGGGTGGGACCTCTGGTTTCCCGGGGTGCGGTTTGTGGTGCTGTCTGCCTATCCCGGGGAGATTCGCGATATGCAAGGGTATCGTTGGGATGAGCCAACGCAAACGTTCGTGTCCGTTCCCATCGAAATGTCTGAATAAGGAGAGTTGACCGGGAGGATGAGGCCATGTCAACCGAGGCCATTGTCGATAAAGAATTGAATTTGCAGGGTGAGGTGTGCCCCTATACATTTGTCAAATCGAAACTTGCGCTGGAAATTATGCAGCCGGGTCAGGTGCTTCGTGTCATTGTGGATAACGATGAATCGGCCTCGAACGTTCCCCGCAGCATGCAGAACGAAGGCCACAATGTCCTGGGGGTCACCAAGCTCAATAATAAAGATTGGCAGATCGTCGTCCAAAAGTCCTAAGGCGTGGCTGGCAACAGCCAAGGAGGGCCGAGTGGCCGCTGGGACATCCGCAAAGCTGGCGAATCTACGTGCACCGATCACCGAGCTGAATTTTTCTGAGGAGGAAATCCGACGGTATAGCCGGCATATCGTGCTTCCCGAGGTGGGAGGCATCGGCCAGAAACAGATCAATCGGGCGTCAGTGTTGGTGGTGGGCGCCGGAGGGCTGGGCTCCCCAGTGGCGTTCTATCTCGCGGCGGCTGGCGTGGGAACCATTGGCATCGTCGACAACGACGTCGTCGACACCAGCAATCTCCAACGCCAGATTCTGCACACCACCGCAGATGTGGGGCGTAAGAAAGTGCAGTCGGCCCGGGAAACGCTGTTGGCGCTCAATCCCAACTTGACGATCGTCCCCCATGATGTGCGTCTGAATGCTGGCAACATTGTGGACATCCTCAGAGATTACGATGTGGTGGCAGAGGGAAGCGACAATTTTCCGACCAAATTTTTGGTCAACGATGCCTGTGTGATGACTGACACACCACTCTCGATGGCGGGGATCTTCCGCTTTTCTGGACAGATTCTTACCGTGGTTCCCCACGCTGGGCCATGCTATCGCTGTTTGATCCCGCAACCGCCACCGGCCGGCGCTATCCCCAGTTGCCAGGAAGCCGGGGTGTTGGGGGCCATGGCGGGGGCTGTCGGGGTCATCCAGGCCACCGAAGTCCTCAAACTCATCCTGGGGAAAGGGCAGGTGTTGCAAGGTCGTCTGTTGCTCTTTGAGGCCCTGCAAATGCGTTTCGAACCTATCGAGGTGAAACGTAACCCGGAATGCCCAGTCTGCTCAGAGACGCCATCGATAACGGAGCTCATCGATTACGACATCGCCTGTGAGATGCAGCCGCCTAGCGCATCCTCGGCATCTTGATCACCCTCCTGAGAGGCCCACACAATTCTGGAGTTGGGCCCACCAGGGTGGGCACATGTTGTCATGGAGCCGTCAGCTCAACTTTTACATGCGCTTAGGGGAAGGAAAATAAGGTAGGGCATGGGTCGCATAACAGGAGAAGCTGGCGTATGAGCACCCCTGATTTCGCCCAGCGATCGGTTCGATCCTCGGCTGCATCGCGAGCCAAGAGTTTCAACATCGCGCGAGGAGTGGCCGCCGCTGCCGCAGCCTTCGTCATCCTGGTGGGAACGGCCTCGATCGATCGCCTGCTGGCGGTGTTCTGGCTTTTTGGGTTGGCATTTGGTTTCGTGCTGCAGCGCAGCCGCTTCTGCTTTGCGTCAGCCTTTCGGGATCTGTTCCTACTCGGGGACGCGCGAGTGATGAAGGGCATCATCGCCGGGTTGGCGGTGGCGACCGCGGGGTTTGTAGTGTTGATGGCCCGTTTGCTCCCAGAAGTCGGCTTTGGCAGCCTGCCGCCCGGTGCCACTGTGCTGCCGCTAGGGATTCATACGTTGGTTGGCGGAGGGCTATTTGGGATCGGTATGGTGCTGGCGGGAGGATGCACCTCCGGCAGCCTCTACCGGGCGGGTGAGGGTTACGTGGGATCGATGGTGGCCCTGCTCGGCATCATGCTTGGTCTGGAAATTTCCTCGCATACGTGGAATTGGTGGTGGGAGGCGCACATCAGCCGCGCGCCCCTTATATGGTTCCCCGAGCAACTCGGGTACCTTGGGGGGACACTGCTGACGTTTGGAGCGCTGCTGCTGTCGTTTCTTGTGGTCTCCTGGTGGGAATTTCGGGCCTCGATCATGCTCCCTCCCAAGCGCGATGAGGTACATGCAGCGTCGAGCCTTGGCGAACAGCTTCGTGCCCTCGGCCATACGGTCTTCGTGAAAGGTTGGCCGGTCGTCGTGGGCGGTGTGGCGCTGGCCACCTTGAATGTCTACCTGTACACGTATCGGCATCCGTGGGGGGTAGTCGCAGGACTTGGGATCTGGGCAGATAAAGTAGCCAGCGCAATTAACCTCGGAGCAGGAGAGCTCCTGGGGCGTTCGTCGTTGGCTGGGTGCGCTTTCGAACCCGATACTGCAAGCGCTCTCGGGCATATGCCGCTGCTCAATCTGGGAGTCATCGCCGGCGCCTTCATCGCGGCGTCGTTGGCCTCGGAATTTAAGCTCCGGATCCCAAAACAGCCACTGCGTTATATCCAGTCAATGGGTGGTGGCGTGCTGATGGGGTATGGTGCGGGCCTGGCCTTAGGTTGCACCGTTGGGGCGTTCTTCTCGGCGGTCCCGTCGCTGGCGTTGAATGGCTGGGTGTTCGCCGGAGCTCTGGCAGTCGGCGCCTATGTCGGCGTAAAGGTCCTGAATCACATACCATAGCTGGCAATGCATGGCTCGTTTTGGTGGCACAAACGACCGAGGCTGTCGATGCTCTCGTTGGGGGGATGGCTCAAATGACAAGAGGGGTAGTCTATGAAACTCGATGTCCGGGGTGAGATCTGTCCCTATCCGCAGGTCAAGACCGTCGCGGCCTTGAAAAAACTGGCGCCGAGCGACCAACTCGAGGTGCTCACCGATCACCCTCCGGCACTGGAAACGGTGCCAGCGCAGGCGGCGCGGCTCGGCTATGTCGCCGAGATCGAGGAAGTTGGTACCGCGGAATGGTGCATTGTGCTGCGCAAAGGCTGAGACGGAAAGCGCTCCTTATGGTGAAGAGCTCAACGTAGGAGGTCCGTAAGATGAAGGGGCAGGACGCCCTGGTAACGCAACATGGGGCGATGAAGGCGGTCATGCGGCTAGTCTTCGTCAGCATTATCAGCATGAGCGTGGTAACCGCGATGGCGTGGGGGGCCGGCGGGGGATATGCTCGACCTGAGCTGCTTGCCGAGACGGATTGGCTGGCGCAACACCTCAACGACCCCGGCATCCGCATCGTCGACATGCGCTCGGAGGGGGCATACCAAAAGGGACATATTCCAGGCGCAGTGCATCTCGGATGGAAATCCCTCAAGGATGCCGACAACGAGGTATACGTCATTCCCCCGGAGAAATTCGCCGGCGTAATGAGTCAACTAGGGATTGGCAACGACACGACGGTAGTGGGCTATGACGACCAGGGGGGCCTTGGTCCAGCCCGGCTCTGGTGGGTGCTGGACTACTACGGACATCGGGCGGCCAAGGTCCTCAACGGCGGCTGGAACAAGTGGGTCAAAGAAAAACACCCGGTCACCACCGAGGTGTCAACGCCCCCTCCCACGCAGTTCAGCGTGCAAATGGAGGCGCAGAAGATCTGCCTGGTCGAGGAATTGCTGGAAGAGATGAAGGGCCCGAACGTGGTGATCGTCGATGCGCGGTCGCCCGCTGAATACAGCGGCTTCGACGTGCGCGCCAAGCGTGGTGGGCACATCCCTGGAACACTGAATATCGACTGGGTGCGCAACATCACCAACGACGACCTCAAAACCTTCAAGCCTGCGGCTGAACTGCGCAAGATGTATGAGGCAGCTGGTGTGACACCGGGCAAAGAGATCATCGTGCATTGCGATACCGGCGTCCGGGCCGCCCATACAGTGTTCACGCTGACACTATTAGGTTATAATCAGCTACGTAATTACGATGGTTCGTGGCAGGAATGGGGCAATCGTCCTGACCTGCCGATCGCCCGCTAGGAGGTTAACGGGTGCGACAGGCTGCCATGGAGGGATGCGGGGTGAAAATTTCGGCAAGGGGGCGCTACGCCGTGCGTGGAATGTTGGATGTTGCGCTGAATTCCCGCAATTTCCCGACCCCATTGGCAGATATTTCCCTGCGCCAGGGGATTACCATTTCAAACCTCGAACAACTCTTCGCGAAACTCAGGCGGGCGGGATTGGTGCGCAGCGTACGAGGTCCCGGCGGTGGCTATTTCCTGGCCCAGGCGCCGTCACAGATTACCATCGCCGATATCCTGCGCGCCGTCGAAGAACCCTTGGCGCCCGAAGCCAAGACCGCCAACTGCGAAAGGGAACCGAGTACTGGTCAGCGGATCGACGATCTCCTCATTAACGTGTTGTGGAGCCGCCTCACCGACCAGATCCGCCAGATCCTCGAATCGGTGACGCTCCATGACTTGGTCACCGAGTGGGAAAAATCCTCGCCGCCCGGGTTTATGGAACATCGGTTCCTCTTCAGTATTTAAGGTCAATATGATGTAAGCTGACCACGCGCTACGACAGGGTTGTTCCCCGGATGTCTTCGCGGATCGTTGCATTGCTGACAGATTTCGGTCATCGTGACCCCTTTGTCGGGACCATGAAGGGGGTCATGCTCGGTATCAACCCCGATCTACAACTGATCGATATCAGCCATGAGATAACGCCACAGCGTATTCGCGAAGCGGCGATCGTGCTCTCGGTTAGCTGTCCCTATTTTCCTCCCCATACCATCTTTCTTGTCGTCGTCGACCCTGGAGTCGGGGGGACACGACGACCGATTGTCGTCGAAACAACAGAACATCTCTTCGTCGCCCCAGATAACGGTGTTCTAGGACCGGTTCTGGCTCAGGCAGGGGTTCGGAGTGTCATCCACGCCACGGAAACACGATACTTCCGTCAGCCGATTAGCCGTACCTTCCACGGCCGCGATGTGTTTGCCCCATTGGCGGCATGGTTGTCATGCGGCACCCAGGCGCACGAGATGGGTACGACCATTGACGACTATCAGCATCTGAAGTTACCACAGCCGCGTGTGGAGGCCGATGGGGGGCTGGTAGGTGAAGTCATCTACGAGGATCGTTTTGGCAATCTGATCACCAACATCGCCGAAGCGTGGGTGACGGAGGTCTGGGGGCCTCCTCCCTGGCAAGGCATAGAGGCCCACATCGAAGCATCGGTCATTCGAGGGCTGGATTCGCATTACGCCCAGCGCTCCCCCCAGGAGTTGGGCCTCATCATCAACAGCTGGGGGTTCTTCGAGGTCTTCGCCAATAGTGGGAGTGCGGCTCAGGCAACGGGTGCTGTCGAAGAGAGACCTGTTCGTATCCGACGTGGCGAGCGTTAACGGAGACAAATGCACGTGCAGGTGAATCGTGGGTACTGTACAATGGCGCGTCGGTTGCCTATCACGGTGGCAGCTATACTGCTGGTGGGGTTGTGTTATGCTGATGGAAATACGCTGAGCGTGCCAGCGTTGGCGGCCGAGGCGTGCCTTTCCATAGCACAGGCGCCGGCCAGTCAGCGCACCGACGCCGACAAGCCCGATGGTAATATAGCGATCACTCGAGGCATGGGGAAGGAAGCGGTCCGTACGGTGTGGGGCGAGCCCGAGGAGATTCGGAAGATCCGCACCTGCTTCGGATGGCAGGAGGAGTGGGTATACCGCGGCGATCCGAAGCGCTTTGGGGTCAGTGAGCGCGTCTTACTCTTCGATGAAGGGGAAGTGCTAACAGAGATAAAATAATCGCGGGTAGTTTCGAGGGGAACTTGCGACCGATAGAGGTATAGGGTTTCCGTGCTGAAGACTGGGAGCCATCTGCAAAGAGGAGCACATATGCGACATGTGAAACTGCTGGGAGCTGCGCGCTCGTTGATGTTGATCGGAGTGTTGATGGCAGGCGTGATGGCGGCTGAGAGCTGGGCGGCAGAGCTCTGGGTCACCAATATGACGTCTGCCAACGTGCAAGTCTTCAATCCCACCACCCTCAAGCTGATCACCACGATCCCAGCTGACAAAGGCGCCCACAATGTGACCTTCAGTCCGAATGGCAGACTGGCGTTCATCGCCAACGTCGGGGCCAACAATGTAACCATCATCGCCGCTGTGTCCAAAAAAGCTCTTGGGAACGTGCCAGCTGGCACCCGCGCCCATCAGGTGGCTGTGTCGCCCGATGGAAAGACGGCGGTGGTCTGTAATCCCGGATCGGGGGATATTACCATCATCGATGTCCCGGCGAAGAAGGCCGTGCACACGATGCTGACCGGTAACGGCGCGATGATGGCGGTGTTTGCGCCTGATGGCAAATATGCCTATGTAGCCAATGCCGGTGACGCCAATGTGTCGGTGGTAGACATCAAGTAGCGCCAAGAGGTGAATGCCATCCCAGCTGGCAAGGGAATGATGGCGTTTGAGCCGGCGAAGAGTTGGAAAACCGCCTGGGTCACCGGTCCTGACGAGGATAAAATGGCGATCATCGACCTCGTCAATTGGGAACAGATCGGCACCATCGACGTCCCCGGCGAACCACACGGATTGGTCTACAGCCCTGATGGCAAGAAAGCGTACATCGTGCAGCGCAAGCTAAACCAGGTGGCGATCCTCTATACTGCCTCGCAAAAGATCGCCAAGACAGCCCCGGTGGGAAAGCGCCCGGACATGATCGCTATCAGTCCCGATGGCAAGAATCTCTACGTCACCAGTCGCGATGATAACAAACTCTTGATGCTCTCGGCTGCCAACCTCAGCGTCAAGGCTGAGGTAGCTACCGGCGATGAGCCACACGGCGTTGCCTACCGGAAGTAGCCGGAAGTAGACGGTAAGGGGGCCAACGGGGAGCGGCATTTTGAGAAGAAGTCCATCCTGTGCCCCCTGTCCCGACACCAACGCTCAGTTTAACGATGCCCGTGTCGATATTCCTCCTCATCTGCCGCAATGCAGCAGTGGTTGAAAACATCTGACTCCTCTGTTCAGGTCCGCGATGTGCTCTGTTCCTAGCCATCAGACTGTCAGCACCCTCCTTATCTAGATGAGGCATTCTAGATACGATTCGCATACATCATGTGGATTCTGGACTCGGAATATGGTACAAGCGACACAAAGAGTGCGCATTGTCCTTCGCCGGTACCGTCTCGATGACCATGGGATGTGGTATTCCCGAGTGGTGGCGACGGCCACTGCGCCCAACTGTAGGAATCTTTGCCTGCCCCAGGTACCACCTTCCCGACTGCAAGGAACAGAAAGGAGAGGTATGGAAACCCCGAATCGTCCGATCCCTCAGCCCATTACCCCGGAGGCCAGACCTTACTGGGATGGTCTCAAAGAGGGGAAGCTAATGTTGCCCAAGTGCGAGGACTGCGGCAAGCCGTTCTTTTATCCACGCGTGCTCTGCCCCTTTTGCTCATCCCGTCGTATCAGCTGGATTCAGGCCAGCGGCAAGGGCAAGCTTTATTCCTTTGAGATCGCTTACCAGAACTTCAACCCGGCGTATAAGATCAAGCCGCCATATATTTTTGCCATGATCGAACTTGACGAGGGCCCGCACATGATGTCCAACCTCATCAACATTGACCCGGACCCGAAGGTGGTCAAGTGTGACATGCCGGTGGAGGTGGTGTTTGAGAAGCTCACCGACGAGATGACCATTCCACTCTTTCAACCAGCCAAATAGGCCGGAGATATCAGTGACTTCACGTGTCCGATGGCAACCGCTAGCCAGGGGAAGAGAGCGATGAAAGAGCTGCGAAGTACAGTCTGCATTGTGGGCGTTGACGAGAGCGACGAGATCGGCACCGTGCCGCACAAAAGCCAGTTGACGCTCCATCTGGAGGCGATCCACAACGCCGTACGGGATGCTGGGTTGAAAATCTCCGACGTCGACGGCATCTTCACCGCCGGTCAGCATTCCCCGGCCCTTTTGGGCGAAGCCTTGGGTATCTCGCCGCGGTACATCGATGGGACCTCAGTGGGTGGCTGTTCCTTTATCATCATGGTTGGCCATGCGCTGTTGGCGTTGCACCATGGCTTGTGTGACGTGGCGGTGGTTTCTCATGGTGAGAGCGGGCGCTCGCAGGTCGGGGTGACGCGTAGTCGTGACACGGCTCTGAGCGGCCAATACGAAATCCCCTATGGCTTTGGCCCGGCTCCGACCAATTTCGGGATGATCACGACACGCCACATGCATGAATACGGGACGACGTTGGAGCAATGGGCGCAGGTGGCGGTGTCGACGCGGCAGTGGGCCGCTCTCAATCCCAAAGCCCGTTTCCGCAACCCCCTTACCATTGAGGATGTGCTCAAATCGCGGCCGGTGTGCTATCCATTCAATTTGCTCAATATCTGCCTGGTGACTGATGCCGGTGGCGCCGTGGTGCTCACACGGGCTGATCGTGCCAAGAACTGCGCCAAGAAGCCAGTATATATCTGGGGAGCAGGGGAAGGGAGCGAGCACGTGTCCGTCTCCCAGATGCACAATTTGACCTTCAGCGAGGCCACGCGCAAATCCGGGGAAAAAGCCTTTGCCATGGCCGGCGTCACCCATAAGGACTTCAACCATATCATGCTCTACGATGCTTTTACGTCGGGACCACCGATCATGCTGGAGTCTCTGGGCTTTTGCAAGCCAGGTGAAGGGGTG
>JBKPCR010000549.1:0-9125 GCA_046727435.1 bacterium
TAGATCCCTCTCTCGCCTGCCCCAGACTCCCGTCCAGACTGTGCCCAGAGCCGCCCTTTCACACCGGTGCATGAGGACACCACAGCTGGCTGTCACCACTCTGCACCTGGGTTGGCTATGGACGAATGATGCCTACATCCCCTTCAATGGAGATCTGGGTGCCGAAGGGCTCTGAGACATGTTGCAGCCACTCCAGTGTCTCCTGAGCGACCTGTCCTTGCGCTAACAGCGGCCGACCGCGCTGGGGAATAGGGCGTCCAAAGCCCATGTCGATGGGATGGAGCCTAACCTCTTTCAGCGCCTTTCCCTCGTACTGGCACACCCCGACGACACTGCGCCAGAACGCTGGATCAGCCGGGAAACCGCGCTTTCCGGCATCCGAACGGACCTCGAAAAAGTCCCCCGGAGTATGCTCATGGCCGAGGTCGAACCGGTGGTAGCCTTCGGGTGGGACCCAGGTGATGGATTCGTTTTGGAAAATAAAATTTCCGAGGCTGTAGAAGATGGGCGCGCCCTTGTAGATCTCGATGCCACGTAAGAAATGCGGCCCATGACCGGCGAAGAGGTCACAGCCCTGGTCGATGGTCCAGTGCGCGAACTCCACCAGGAAGTCGGGCGGAGCGGTCCTGGAGCCGCCGTGAAACTCACCCGTGGTGCCGCTCTCGTGGCAATGAACGCCGTATACCAACCAGTCGGCCTGCTTCTTAGTGCCGCTGATCCATTTGCCAATACCCTCGAGATCCTCCTTATTGACGGCGGTTTCGAGCGTGAACGACTCAGCCACATGGAATTCATTGGCGAGAAAACGAAGAGCTGTACGCTTATCAAGGGGTTTCGGCCGGCCGGAAAACCCAAATTGCGCCTGGACTTCCTCGTGCTCCTCGTAGCCCAGCTCGCGATTGGCCTTGTGCAAGGCCTCGAAGACATCTGGTGTCACTTTGTGGATCTTCTGATGGCGCAGGGCGTTGATCCCCGGCCGCCCTGGGAAATCTGGCCGCCCAGGTCCCGCCCGCGAGATGTCCGAGAAGGTGCTCGAGGCCGACATGATGGCGATACGACCGCGCGGCAATTCCACATAGGCTGGGGCGCGTGCATGATCGAGGTCTTTACCGCCGCCGGCATGAGGGATGTCGTGCTCTTCCAGATGCTTGAGTGTGGTGAAGTAGCCGCCCTCGGAGAAATCGTAGGAGTGATTATTGGCGGTGAGGACAGCATTGATCCCCATCCATTTCAACTCACTGAGGTTTTTGGGGTCTGAACGCGTATACGTCCCACCGGTCCACTGCCAGGCGTGTTCGAAGTCATGAAAGAGAAACTCGAGATTGGCGATACTGAGGTCGGTGTTACGCAACAGCTCCACAAGCTTGAGAAAGTCCGGTTCTCTATAGGGGCTCATACGCCGCGAAATCATCGCATCTCCAACGACGGCGATGGATATGTCACCACGTTCCGCTTCATATAACATAGGTGCCTCCTCCTGTAGCCCACGTTGTTCCATGCGCTCCCGGTCTGGGGGCGGACGCTGACCAGGAGCGACTCAGCTGATCAGCACCCTCCTGTTGGGCGCATTATGTACATGAAATAGCCGCTGAAAGAAAGTCCTTTTCGTAAGGTTCCGCCGACACCATGTTCATGTGGTATGATGCCGCTGGTTCATGCAGAGGAGGATGACCGCCATGCAGACGATGATTCACCACGCCACCATTGTCACCGCGGACGACGCCTGTACGGTGCACTACGACGCCGCCATCGTGATTGAAGCCGATCGCATCGCGGCAATCGGTCCCACAGAGGCGCTGCTGGCGCGCTATCCCGCAGCCGAGCGCATCGACGGACGTGGCAAGGCCGTCATGCCCGGCTTTGCCAACGTACACACGCATTTGGCGATGACCCTGGCACGCGGCGTCTATGAGGACCTGTCACCGTCGCACACACCCCCATTTATAGGTGGGCTGGCCCCGCTGCCGCTCCCGCAACTAAGCGTCGAGGAGCACCAGGTGATGTGCCAGCTCGGTGTGGTGGAAGCGATTCGCAGTGGCACCACGCTGGTCCTGGAAGACGGTGCTGGCATCGAGCGTTATGCCGAGGCACTGGCGGAGAGTAGCGTGCGGTTCCTACTGTGCGAGCGCGCCTGGGACCGGGCGCATGCCGCCATCGGCCAGCCCGGACCATTTGAGATTGACCCAACGCTGGCGGAACAGGGCCTGACGCGCATCGAGGCTCTGCACACGCGCTGGCACGGCAAAGAAAACGGCCGCATCAACGTCGGGCTGGCCGCCTGGGCCCCGGACATGTGCTCGCCACAGCTCCTGCGTGAACTGCGCGACCTGCAAGAGCGCCTTGACGCGATGTGTTCGATCCATCTCAACCAGATCTGGGGTGAGGTGGCTGCCGTGCAGGAACAGCGCGGCCTCCGGCCCACGGAATATCTGGGGCAGTGCGGCTTTCTCTCGCCCCGCCTGATGGCAGCTCACTGTCGCTGCATGACACCCGACGAAGAGCGCCTCCTGGGCGCCTCCGGCGCCGCCGTGGCTTTTAACTCGGCCATTGCCGCACGGCGAGGCTTGAGCCCGCGCATCGCCGATTTGGAAGCATACGGCTGCACCATCGCCCTGGGCACCGACAATATGGCCGAGGACATGGTCGAAGTCATGCGTACCGCCCTCTTTATGGAACGTGTACGCCGACAAGACGGCCGTCAGCCCACGCCTGAACAGGTGTTTGCCTGGGCCACACGCCATGGCTATCGCGCCCTCGGCATCCCCGATGGTGGCTGGCTGGCGCCGGGGAATCGAGCCGACCTGATCATGATCGATCTCCGCCGGGCGCATCTCGTGCCGCTGCTACGGGTGGTGTCGTGCTTTGTCCACCAGGGCCAGGCGCGCGACGTCGAGGCGGTGATGGTCGACGGCCGCTGGCTGATGCGCGACGGGATGCTACTGACCATGGATGAGGGGTCGATTGTGCGGGAAGCCGATCGTATCGGGCGTGCAGCATGGCAGCGCCTGTTCGCAGAACAGCCGGCGCTCACCCCGCCCACGGGGTGGCATCCTGTGGCATGTGAGAGGTGAACGCCAAGCGCTTTCGGGGTGTCTTAGAGGATGCGCCCCACCCGCATGTTGACCCAGGCACTCATCTCGTGCGGTGGCGTCACGGACTCTGCCTTGCAGACGGACTGTGGGGTCACCTGGCTGATGCTGGTGACGCCGATCAGGCCCATCGCACTGATGAGCTCGTCCTCCAGAATCTCCAGCATGCGCACCACACCGTCCTGGCCTCCAGCGGCGAGGCCCCACCCCTGCAACCGGCCCAGGGCCACGACATCAGCGCCTAGGGCGACGGCTTTCAGGATGTCGCTGCCGCGCTGGACCCCACCATCCAGGATGATGCGCGCTCTCCCGTTCACCGTCTGCACGATTTCCGGCAGGGTCTCCAGGCTGCCCAGCCCGTGGTCGATCTGCCGGCCGCCATGGTTGGACACCCAGATGACGTCCACCCCGTGCTGCACCGCGATCTCCGCGTCCTCGGCGGTCTGTACGCCCTTGAGCATGAAGGGCAGGCCAGCCATCTCCTTGATCATGTCCATGGTTTCCCAGGTCAGCGAGGCCTGATACGTACGGTTGGGGGGCAGCCGTCGAGTCGGTGGCTGATAGCGCGTCAGCATGGGACGTTCGCGCCGACTATAATGGGCGACATCCACCGTCAGCGCCAGGGCCGCGTAACCGGCTTCTTTCACGCGGCCGATGATGTCCTCCGTCCACTTCTTGTCCCCATGCACATAAAGCTGGAAGATCTTCGGTGTCGCGGTCGCGGCAGCGGTCTCCTCTAGCGTTGGCTGCGTGACGGAGCTGATGGCGTGCAGAATGCCGAAATCCGTCGCCGCCCTGGTCGATGCCGCGCCGGCCTCCGGGTGGAAGACCTGCAGCGAGCCGATAGGCGCCAGGATGGCGGGGATCCGTAGCTTCTGCCCCAGGAAGGTTGTGGAGGGATCGATGGACGACACGTCGACGAGAATGCGCGGCCGAAACGCGACGCGGTCGAAGGCAAGCCGGTTGCGTCGGAGAGTAGTTTCCGACTCGGACCCGCCGACCAGATAGTCCCAGGTCCCCTGATCCACGTGGCGCCGGGCTTCCTGGATGATTTCCTCGTTGCTGACAAAATCGAGACTCACGTGTTAGCCTCCTCTGTGCCAAGCTGCTCATTCCTAGCCTGTGTGCTGGGTGGCAAGCGCCTGCCTTCTACCACATCTGGTGTATTCTGTCAAAGGAAAGTGCTGCGGTGTAGAAGTCGTCATGAATAGAGAAGGCCGGGGGACATTTGACCGTTTCTTTACGTGTGCGTATACTGCACCATGGCCTGATAAGCGGGGCGGCGGAATCGGGAGCAAGGCATGTCGTCTGTGCGTTCGGGCCCTCTTTCCATGCCTGTACACGCCATTGCGAAGGAGTGATGATGAGCAGCGAGTCCTATGCTGCCCCTGGCGCCGATATGCCCGGATTTGTCCAGGAGGTGATGGACTTCGTGGGCTTTACAGAGACCGATATCGAAATGATCCGACGCAGTGCGCCGAGCCTGCTGATGCACGAACGCGCCATTACCGATGCTCTCTATGAACACTTTCTCAAATTTCCGGCCGCTGCCCGCTTCTTCCTGCGGCCCGATGGCACGCGCGATCAGCCCCGCCTGGAGCGCCGGAAACATAGTCTAGGACGCTGGCTCCGCGAAACCGCTGAAGCGGCGATGACCCACGACTTCCTCTACTACCTCCTGGCTGTAGGCCTGTCACACAGTCATCGTAGCTTCGGCCCCGGCGGCAAAATCCCACCGCACCTCATGGTTGGCGCCATAAGCCTGGCGCAAAGCGCGTTCGCGCGTATTTTCCAGGAGGAGCTCAGCGATCTTCCCGAGGCGTTCGATGCCAGTATAGCCTGGAATAAACTGCTACTCATCCACCTGAACGTGCTGCTCGTCGGTTATTTCCTGCCGCAACACCCACCTGGTTAGATGAGACATCGTCGCAATCCATCCGGCGACGGGGGTCTGGTGCTCGTTCGCGAACTCGATGAACGCCTCGGCTTGACAGGATGGATTCAGAAGCACCTGATGGATTCCTGCACGGGGCGCAATACACAGATCCGCTGGGCGGATCTGTCCTGGCAGTCGGTCTACAGCGGGTTGTCATACGGCACAGAAGGGGTGGAACGAGCCTTCTCAGGAACGACTGAGAGCGCTGCGGAGGAAAGCTTTTGCTGGAATGACTCGACGCGAGGCCAGGTGGTGTCGACTCACACGAAGCTAGGAGACCACCATGGAGGTCCCGGCTTCAGCGCTCTGGACCCCTGGTCTAGGATCTTTGAGGACGGACGACTCAAGATCGGCAAGAAATCAGCAAGGTATAGGATAGGAAAGCTGTAGACCTTGCCATGTATGCAGCACATGAGGCCAAGAGGAGAGATGCCGATGACGGGTAGGGGGACACAATGGGCAGTCGTCAGTTGGATCGTGCTGGTGGGGCTTTGGGCCGGGGGTGGGACGGGTCACTCGGCGCAGATGGCCCCGCAAGGCCAGGTCACCTGGGCGATCCATTTTACGGTCGCACCTACATACTTTGAGCCGGCGGAGCATCAGGGGATCATCACTCCCATGATGTTCTACTATGCCCTGCACGATGCGCTGGTCAAACCGATGCCAGGCAATATCATGGCCCCCAGCCTGGCGGAGTCGTGGACCGAGAGCCCGGATGGGCTGGTCTATGAGTTCCAGCTGCGCCAGGGGGTGCGCTTCCATAATGGCGACTCCTTGACCGCCGAAGACGTGGTCTTCAGCTTTGAGCGCTACAAAGGCGCCGCGGCCAATGAGTTGAAAACCCTAGTGAAGAAGGTCGAGGCAGTCGATCCCTATCGCGTCCGGTTCCACTTGCAGGCACCATGGCCCGACTTCCTGGCCACCTTTGCGACGCCCGCAACGGGAGCCGCCTGGATCGTGCCCAAGGCGTACATCGAGAAGGTCGGGGCCGATGGGTTCAAGCAACATCCGGTCGGGGCGGGGCCCTATCAATTCGTGAGTCAGGACCCCGGCGTCGGCCTGATCCTGGAGGCCAACGAGCGCTACTGGCGGAAGGTTCCACACATCAAGCGGCTCGTGTTGAAGAGCATCCCCGAGGACACCACTCGGTTAGCCATGCTGAAGCGGGGGGAAGCGGACATCGCCTATGGGGTATTGGGTGCCGTGGCGGAGGAGATCCAGCGGGACCCGAACCTGAAGCTGGTCCCCGTGCTGGGCACCGTCACGCAATGGGTGGACATTTTCGCACAGTGGGAGCCCAAGTCCCCATGGGCGGATGTGCGTGTGCGGCGCGCCGCGAACCACGCCATCGATCGGCAGACCATGAGCGACGCCGAAAGCCTGGGATACTCGAAACCGATGGGCAGTATCATCCCGCCTGACTTCGATTTTGCGCTCCCCCTGGAGCCGCCCACCTATGATCCGGAGAAAGCCCGTCAGCTGTTGCGTGAAGCCGGCTTCCCCAACGGCTTCGACGGCGGAGAGATCGCCGTCGGGCCACCATACGGGTCGCTGGCTGAAGCGGTCGCCAATTACCTGGGGGCGGTTGGCATTCGCACCAAAGTGCGCCTGCTGGAGCGCGCTGCGATTAACACAGCGCGCCGGGAACGGCAGCTGAAGCATCTCAGTTATGGCGGTAGCGGGTCGTATGGGAACGCGGCCACCCGCATCGAGGCGTACGTGTTGGGCGGAGGCACCTTTGCGGTGGGCAGCGTGCCGGAGATCGACGAACTCTTTCGCCAGCAGGCAAACGAATGGGATGCCACCAAACGGGCAGCCATCTTACACCAGATCCAGCGCATCATACAGGAGAAAGCCTTGTTTGTCCCGAACTGGCAGTTGGCATTCCTGAGTGGCGTGGGGCCGAGGATCGCGGAGTCAGGGATTGGCCTGATCCCGCTCTATATCTATTCGGCCCCCTATGAGGATGTGCGACTGAAATAAACCGCTCCAAGCCATGCGTCCTCGTCGCTAGGCAGTCGTACACGAAAGCAGGACTCTCCCGTATCGATTGGACAGGAGGTGCGTGAGGCGCAGAGCCCCTGTGGCGGGTTGGAGGCGGTTGGTGCATCGGCACAAGTGAGTAGGCGAAATATGCACGAGATCAGCAATTGATTTGACGGTGGTAGTGCGTTGCAGCAACTCCAGAAACACGTCTTTAACCAATCTGGCATCCGGCAGCGCGCGGTGCTCACGACCTCCGGCAACATGCAACCTAATGACTATGTTCTCCAAACTGCGGCTCGGCCGTATAGGGTACAGCTGGTGTGCGGCTACTCTCCACTGTCATCCCAGTGGAGGAACGTGATGGTCACGCGAATCTCTCGGGACTCGGCGCCCGCGGGGCTGATCCGCATCCCCCGAATGTCATACCAGCGGCTCTTGACCAGCCAGGGCATCTTGGCCATATAGGCGTCGAAGAGCTGTTCCTTGATCTCGTCCGGGGCCTCAACCGTCTCGATGAGTGTCCCCTGGTCATCCCTGTAGGTGACCGTTGTCATGATCCCCTCCACTGCCGCGCCGCTGCGGCCTCTTACACGGGGGGCACCGCTGCATAGCTTTGGCTGACGAGCGGCCGGCCCTCCAACGCTCGTGACATGGGCTGGGCCCTTGTCAGCGACGTTCCCTCAAGAGAAGATGCTTTGGCCTCACCCTAGCGGCGTCGAATTCGGATGCGCCGCTGGCCTGTATGCTGGCATGTCTCATCGTGACACCGCCGGCACGTCTTGTAGCCCTCCCGTTCCTCGATTATCACCTGACAGTTCGGGCAGAGCGCTTCGTCCTTCGCGACGCCAGGTCCGCCGATTTTGTGAAAGCGCATCAGGTTTTCCTGTAATGTTCAGTGCATGAAAAACGCACACGTACGCCTGACTGTGTCACCTCATGTCAGGCGGTCTGCCGTGGAGGCTCCGTGTCCAGCTTACCCCAAAATACTATTGCTCCGTACTGCGCGATCAGATGCTCCAGCATGTCCAGTTGCCTTTCGACGGTCGCCAGGGAATCCTCATTGATGAGAACCATAATGGTAGTATAAGGCTCGCCAATAGTCTCCATATGCACATAGACAGGAGCTAATGCTAGATAGGTCAAAAATTAATAATATGCTTCATTAAATATCAAATTACGGCAAAATGTATGCCGCCCATGTGCTAGACAACCACCCCATGCCTATCGCCTCGGGTGCGTGGCCACTGGCATGGCATGTCGCCTGATCGGAGGCAAGCGCGGAGACGGGAGGAGCAGGGAGAGTGTCTCAGCCCTGGGATCTAGGCTAGAGATTTCGATAGCGGAGAAGACCGGCGGCTCACAAAATGACGGATGGTGAACGGTGTATGTGCCATGCGCCCAGGCCTAGGGCGCTGGCGCGGTCGGTTGATGAGGTCGGCCCAGTGATTCTGTGAGGAGAACCATCGGCTCATGGATGAGACCGCTCAACGGCGCGTATTCTCATCCGTGAGATTCCCATCTGACGATCCGTTGGCCGATGTCTCTCCCAGTTGAGATCGACCGCGGAGGCGATGGGAATGGTGCCCCGCGATCCCTCATCTGCGACGCATAGTCAAGCGGCATGGGAGATGAAAGCCAATGATGCTGCAGCCTCAAGCCCCGTTGTGACAGAGGGAAGACGATAATGGCAGAATTTTTGCCGGTGGGACTGTGATGCAAGAGGTGTGTGACGCGATGTACGACGCTGAACGGGGCGTATCGAGCCATTCACGCTGAGACTTCATGCCATGCACAAAACCGGTGGCGTCTGCACTGATCGTCGATCCCTCAGTCTCACGGATACCAGCCGACTATGATCCAAATCGTCTGTGGGTGCGGTTCCTGGCACGGTCACTGTCACCAGAGGCGCCCGCACCGCCCGAAGCGATCATGCACGCCGGAGATGGTTAACGCAGATTCGTCCTGCGTCGCATGAATCCAATCATTCCATAGAGTGCGCTGTTCTTTAGCGGCATCCAGGTGCATCGCAACGTGAGCCGATCTGGCAGGTCACGCCGGGGGACTCAGCCCCCGGGCGATGTGCTGGTACAATGGAGCAGAATAAAGGCGTATAA
>JBKPCR010000550.1:0-11263 GCA_046727435.1 bacterium
GACCCGCGCCTCATGATAGATCTGCGAGAGGTCGCGCGTGCGGGCCGCACGCTCGGCGACGGCCGTGTAGGTCCCGAACAAAATCACTAAAATGGTGCCCAGGATGCCGATGGCGATCACTACCTCGAGCAGCGTGAACCCCGCGGGGTGCTGCGCGAGGCCTGAAACGGGGCGCGGCTGGTCCGCGGTCATGGGCAGATACCTAGGCGAAGCCAGGCGTCCGAGGCGTCGCTCCCAGGGATCATCCCAGGCCTCCTCCAGGTTCGCGGCATGGCACGCGGCTGGACGGGCGACCGGACCATGCTGCACCGCCTGCACCCGTATGAGCCGGATCAGTTGCTGTCGGGCTATTTCCCATGCGGACTCGCTCATACCCCTACCTCCCCCCGCCACAGCTCCTGGAGCCAAGCGCCCAGGCGCGGGCCCCTCGCGGGATCAACGTGCGCTCATGCATGAGCGCACGGTTCCAGAGCCCTCTCAATGTGAGGGTTACCGAGCCTAAATTCACGTCACCAAAATTGCGTATGATCCGGATGGCATTAAGTTAGGCAAAACCCATGCTTGCTGGCCTGGAATCACACGGATGTTGGCATCCTTCAAGCACCTCCTGTATGTATTCAGGTCAACACTTCTATCATACAGGAGATCACCAGATGGTGCCGAACATCACCGCCATCCTGCAACGCTTGACAAGCGAGTGGGCCGCGCTGCTGCCACCCGAAGCGATTCTCGCCGTATGTGGCGAGGTCGGCTATACCGGGTGGCGCGACCGCGTGCTCACGCCCGTCACTACCGTGCAGCTCTTCCTGTTGCAGATTTTGCATGGGAACACCGCGTGCAGCCACTTGCCCCATCTGTCGGGATTACGGTTCACGGCGGCAGCCTATGGTCAAGCGCGTGCCAGACTCCCATTGCGCTGCTTTGACCTCCTCTGAGAGCGTTTCGGCCGCGCCGTGCAGGGCGCCGCCTTGGACGAAGAGCGGTGGCATGGTCATCACACCTTTCGCGTCGATAGCTCGGGATGCTCCATGCCCGATACGCCTGCCCTCCCGGACGCGTTCGGCCAATCGACAGAGCAGCGGCCGGGGTGCGGCTTTCCCGTGGCGCACCTCTTGGGACTGTTCCATGCCGGCACTGGAGTGCTCCTGAAGCTGGTCGTCGCACCCCTCCTGACCCATGATCTCGCTCAGGTGCAGGCGGTGCATCCGACCCTCCAACCAGGGGATGTACTCGTGGCCGATCGGGGCCTGTGTTCTTACGCCCATCTTGCCCTGCTCGTCCAAGCTGGCGTGCATGCCGTGCTCGGCGTCCGCGCCCGACAGATCGTGGATTTCACCCCGGGCCGGCCTTTTGTCCGGCCGAGTGTGCGCCGGACGCCGGCCGTCAAAGGCATCCCACGGTCCCGTTGGCTCAAAGCCCTAGGCGTCCATGACCAACTTGTGTCGTGGTTGAAACCGAAGACC
Organism: bacterium; assembly: GCA_046727435.1. GTDB lineage: Bacteria > Tectomicrobia > Entotheonellia > J063 > CAVPRW01 > CAVPRW01. The sequence continues at coordinate 1,464 of JBKPCR010000550.1, forward strand.
TATCCTTCGTGGTTCGCCCGGGAGACCTTGGCAGCCCTGCCAGATTCGTTAGTGCTCCGGGAGGTGCGTTACCACCTCTGCACGCCTGGGTTCCGCACCCGCGAGATCACCCTGGTGACGACGCTGCTTGATCCAGAGGTCTACTCTGTCCCAGACCTTGCCGAGCTGTAAAGCCGACGCTGGCGGGTGGAAACATCGTGGGCACATTTTAAGACGACAATGCAGATGGACGTGCCGCATTGCAAAACCGTGCCAGGCGTGCTGAAGAAGCTGATGGTGTTCGCCATCGTCTACAACCTCGTGCGTCTGGTCATGTGGCAATCGGCGACCCTCCAATACACCGCCGTGGAGCAGATCAGCTTCCTGGATGCCCTGCGGTGGCTCAGCGCGCCAAGTAATGGCCTGCCATGAGTGGCGTTGATGGTTATCCCTATTCGCTCCCATCGGGTGGAGCCGCGCGTCAAGAAGCGGCGGCCCAAGAGCTTTCCTTTTATGATTAAACCCCGGCAAGTACTGCCTCAGCAGTTGGTACAACAAGAACTCCAAGGTTAACTTAATGCCATTCGCGCAAGAGCCCACATTCGCTGCAAATCCGGGATGCGCTTTGCTGGAGGGGAGTTAGCGTCATCTACAGGCTGTGCCCTCGTGGCAACGGCCCCCAGTGTCCGGCGAAACCGTTCCTTTTACCCAGATATGTTACCCAGCTACGTGTATCTGGAATCTTCTGGTTTTTCCTGCACCATATGCGTACAATAGGCCGCGCCATGAGGTTTTTGCGGCACACCGGAGGTGATGATGACCGCGTATGCCTATCTGGCCCTACGGCACTGTAGCTGAGATACCACCTAATAGGCTCTATTCCGTTGCCAAGAAAGACATTTTTGCATCACCATAGCTGGCCTCTATCCCACGGCGAATTTCCCCCGCAGGAACCGGCACTTTCTCGCGACCGCTGAGCGTCTCACAGCCCCTGTTGCGGGGATTTTCGTCATGAATGGCCAGCGCCAAACGCGAAAAGGGAAACTCGCGTGCGTCGCGATGTTCCTTGTGAGGTCTGGTGGCAGCTTCCGTGCTGCAGGGCCTACTTGTTTGCAAGCCCATGTGCGGCTGTTTGCAGGCCGCTACCCCTCCCTGGTCACATCCTCGCCAGCGCGATGGGCGGTGCAGACGAGCTCGCCGGCTCGCGTCGTGCTGTAGTGTAACGAACGCCTCGAAGCCCAATTCTCCCAGATCTTGGGATGGAATCAGGCGGGCAAACCGATGGACAGTCACGACATCCAGGTCGGGCCGGATGATCCAAAGAAACTTTCCGTGAGGCTCCCAGCCTTGTCCGCCGGAACCTACACGGTCAAGTTTCGCGTGCGCTACGTCGACGGCCATGTCGTCGAGGTGGAGTTCCCCTGTCCCGTGCGGAGCCGTCAATGATCGGCCTCGGCATCGCCGTCCGGACGCTTCACCTCGGGGCCTCACTAGCGCTGGCTGGCCTCTTTACCTTTCTCCTGTTGGTGGCACGTCCGGCGTTTCAGGTCGGGAAGAGGGACCTCCGCTCGGCGCCGGAGCATTTCGACGCCGGGCTATTGCGCCTGGCCGGTTGGAGCCTCGTAGTCCTGTTCCTGACCGCACTCCTGGGCTTCTGGGTGCAACTGGCAACGGCGACCGGACGCCCGCTGCTTCAGGCCCTGGCGCCGGACACGACCTGGAGCCTGCTCACCACCACGCAGTATGGACGCGTCTGGATGATTCGTATGGCCCTGATGGCGGGGCTGGGCGGCATCCTGTGGCTGCGCGGCCGGGAACAAGATGGGAGGGATTGGTGGGCTTTACGGCTGGAAGTCGTCGGCTTGGCCGTCAGCATTCTGGTGGCACACGCATGGACGGGGCATTCGGCTACGGGTGAAGGCTGGACCCTCGCCTACCGAGTGACGGCCGATGCCCTCCATTTGGCTGCCAGTGGGGTGTGGTTGGGAAGTCTCCCGGCGCTCTTCTTCCTGCTAACCCGGGCGCAGCGCAGCGATGATCCGCAGGCGGCTTTGCCTCAAAAGTCAAAAATGAGCTCAAAATTAACTGTTTTAGACGTAAAAAAAGTCAATAAAGCGCATGCAAAACCGACTTTTGCGGCAAAACCCCCGCCGGGAGAGGGCGGGATGAGGACCCGGGAAAGACATGGTAGGCGCTGGCGGGCCCGGCGGGCCGGCTTTTGCGGACTCCACTGATGGTGCTGGGCGAGGCCAAAGGGCGGATTTATAGTCCCGAAGAGCTCGGCCGGAAGTTTTCGCACGCCCTGTTACCTCGTACCACCAATCAATACGGCTGCGTGATCTTGCATCGCTACCACTTCTATGTGGAAGCGGGGATGGCCAAGACGCAGGTCTTCCTCTGGGTCTCTGGAGAGCAATTGCGCGCGGTGTTGGACAATGTTGTGTTAGCGGAATACCACTGCCGCTACGGCTGGCGCGAACGCCAAGTCACCGACATTCGCGACGGGGTCCTTTACCTTACTCGCTTTGCCTCGCCGCAAAGTACGCTGATCCCACTCAATCCCCAGGAGTCAGTGGTCGTCTATCGGCCTCAGGCACCGCGGTGTCAGGCACGTCTGTCCTGCTCCACGCAGCAGTCGGTATTGTTCGATTCGATACATACGGAATAAGGTCCGCGTAAGTGCACGCTGGTGTAACGGAGGTCGTGACTCTGTTGGTTAAGTCAAAAACGCGTGGGAAAACGGCCCTGCATAAGACATTTGAAGGCTAAAGAGACCGAGGCTGTGCCTCTGGTGACACACACTTCCATGGCGTTGAAGGACGTCTCTTGCCAGGAAAGACAAGCTATGCAAACACTGGAGATCGACCATCATGGCCCACTGTCCGCACTCACGGTCCGTGACGTGCTGCGCCCGGCGATCGGCCCTCAGGAGGTGCTGATCGCCATCGAAGCCGCCGCGATTAATCCTAGTGATATCGCCAGTGCCGAGGGCCGGTTTGAGCACGCGCCCTTGCCGCGCATTTTAGGACACGATTTTGCGGGGCTGGTCTGTGATGGCCCTACCGACCTCATCGGCCAGGACGTGTGGGTGTCCGGCGGCGATCTGGGCATCTGGCGCGATGGCACGCACGCCGAGTATCTCGCCATCCCGCGTGACGGTGTGGCCCTGCGTCCACGCGAGCTCTCCGTCGAAGAAGCAGCAGCCGTGGGCGTGCCGTTCTTCACGGCGTGGGCGGCGCTGATGGACCGAGGCGGGCTACAAGCGGGGGAGTGGGTGATTATCTCAGGGGCCTCCGGGGCGGTCGGCAACGCCGCCGTCCAGATCGCCGCGGCGCGTCACGCCAAGGTCATCGCGCTCGTCAGACACGCGAGCGACGACGCGCGGGTGGACGCCAGGGCAACGGTGCACACCTCCGCTCCCCGTGGTATACAGGAGCCTATGGGCCGCATCCTGGCCGAGTCGAAAATCAGCGCCCTGGCCGCACAGTTTCCGAGCCTCAAGACAGCGCCGGGGGTCTCCCCATGGGACCCCGATGCCCTCAATGCGTGGGCCGCGACCCCTGCGCATCCAGGCGACCAGGCCAGGTGGGCGGCGCGGTTTATTCTGAACCTCTGGGACCCGTCGCGGGGTTGGAGTGCGGGGTAGTTTGACGTGTATCAAGCCTTTTCAGATTGGGACGATGCCCATCGCCAGGCGTTTCTGACCTGAGCCAATGACCCCTTTCACCCCTGGCGCTAAGCCGGGAGCGGCTGCAGGCAGCCGGTGGTCACCACGCCATTTCCCCCTTAAGCCACCTGGCACGAGCGTGCCAACGGAGAGACCGAGGCCGGCCCCCGCAAACAACTCCCCCGGATAATCACTGGCGCAGTGGTGATGATACCGTCGGAATCTAAGAAGACGCTCGGCGACTCCCGGGGGTTCGGGCACCGGGCCAGGGACATATCCGATGCGGCGGGCCAAGCGGAGTTGCCGGAGCTAGCGGAGGCGGCGGAGCGTCGCCGGCCGCCAAAATCCGGGCGACGAACGGAGCGCCCCTTGCGGGCGGTCGGTTCGGCCGCGCGACCACTGCCCCGATGCGTTGAGACGCCCCTTCCCTGTCACTGGCTCCATCACCAGGCGGGCGGGGGTGGCGGAAATGGTGGAGGCGGTTCCGGTGGTGGAACAGGAGGCGCTGGGTCGGGGAGCGGTGGTTCTGGAGGCGGAGGCAAGGGTGGTTCAGCCCATGATTCGCGAGGCGTCTTGGTGTCAGACTAGACATGGGTCGCGCTCACCATGGGCATCCCTCCTGACCTTCGTGAGCACCAGGCTGCGTGTGCCTCTAGACCTCTACACAAGAGAAACTCTAAGAATACTTACCAAATAGTCTGTATGCCTCTAGAGAGGCACAGCGGCACACCGGAGCATCTTCTAGAGATATCCATCCACTACGGGATGACGTCTTAGGAGGCGTTCTCGACCACGACGACTTGCACCCGTTCGGTGCTGCGTGCCAGTATTCCTACGCGCTTGGCCGCCGCTTCCGAGAGGTCGATAAGACGACCCTTGCCGCCCCCGTACGGTCCACGGTCGTTGATTTTCACGACCACGTGCTGCTTCGTCCGAAGATTGGTGACCTTGACCTTCGTTCCCAGGGGTAAGGAGCGATGGGCCGCCGTCAATTGCCCTCGTGAGAAGCGCTCCCCGCTGACCGTTTTCTGCCCCTGATGCGGCTTTCCATACCAGGAGGCGAAGCCCACCTGGCCGGCCTGAGCACGCCCGCCGAAGGCGAGTTCTGGTATGGGCGTGAGGAAGATTCCTACGAGCCCCACAATAGCTAGCAGTCTTCGCATGACATGCCCTCCATGGGGGGAAAGGATCTCTTCTCTAGCATCAAAAATACCACAGATGGTTCATGGCTGCATGAATGGCCGCTAGAGGGCGATTCCCCTAGCGTTCCGTTGCGGACAACCTCACGTGCGTGTGAGTCACGGAGGTCTTCAGGTCTCAGGAGGGGACGAACTGCAGAGGCGTGCCCGACTCAATGTGAGAGCATCGGCTCATGAGGGCTGGAAGTGTTGGGGGTCATAGGAAAAAGGTGGGAATCCCAGCCAGGTCATTCTGAGAGCGCTCGCAGCACAAACATGGTCATGACTGACTCTGTTGGGTAAGTCAAAAAGACGCGGAAAAGTGGGCTTGCATACGACGTTTGACGGCCAAAGAGACCGCGGGCATTCCCCTGGTGACATGCACTTCCGTGGCGTTGGGGATTGACCACCGCGGATTAACCAACAGAGTCGGTCGTGGCGGGGTTTGCCCCAGAAAGGGGCTGGGGAGGGGGGCGAGACGACTGGGGGTATATTGGTGGCGCGCGGTACTTAGCTAGCGGGAGGATAGCCGCGGGACATCTGGCGGCAATGATGCGGACGCCGCAGCGCTGGATTGTCGACGAGCGAGCATCTGCTGCAATATCCATAAGCGCTCTGCGAACGCCCAGGATGTATTGCTGCCGGGTTCGCTTGGATCTCCAACAGCCGCATGGAGCTTGGCCTTCGCCGTGAGGTAGCCGACAGCATCCTGAAGATTGCGCACGGCCGATTGCGCGCGACGACGCCGCTCACGAGCGATCGGCAGGCGTTTTCGCTGGTAGCGGGTATGCAGCCAGCGACCGCTCAGTAAAGCCGCCGTGCCGATCAGGATGGTGGCACCGGCACCTAGCAGCATAGCCCGGCCAGATGCTGGACGTGCGAATCGCGAGAACATTTCTGACAGACTGACGGCGCCGATGATGCTGGAAAAGTATAGGGCGATGGCAGAGAGGCTTACACCCGCGACAAGCCACAGGCCATACTTATATTTCAACGCTGTGGCGCCCTCGTGGTAGTCGCGTGGACGGGCGCGGATCAATCCAACGTTGCAAATATAGCGTTCGATCGCCTCGATCTGCTTTTGGCTGATACGGAGGGAGGTCCTGGCCTGGAGCAGGGCTTCATCTTCGCCGGCAGCGAGGGTGCGATCGGCAAGCGCGATCTCAATCAAGTAGACCATGACGGCACATCGCACTTGGTCAGGACTGGTTGCGAAGCTGGCCAGGCAATCGGTCAGCGGTGGAGTATCGACCAGATACTCCCAGATCGTATTTCTGCTACGATCTGAGAGGCCATCGGTATGGATGTTCTGGAAAATCAAGTCCAATTCGTCCTGTCCGCAGGTGCCGTCAGCGGCGGCGATGGCGAGCATCGCGCCGTAGAAGGCGAGGCGCTGGGCTTCGGGTAGAGAGCAGAGATCGAGTAGCTCACCCACGCCGACAGCGTTTGGAGGGTCGATATTGGCTGTCATCGTCATGTATTCCCCTGACATGTGAACCTCTGTTTGCTCCCTTCCTTGATCGCCCCCATTATACCCAGACTTTTGTCATTTTTGGAGGATGTGGACCCAGGACATCTCGAATGTCTCCCCACAAGGGTGAGAAAATTCGGTATACTAGAGCGCTGCGGCTCGCTGTGGCGTGTCGACAACCTTCACGGGAGGGCGTGCATGCGCTTTTCGGCAATTTTTCTACTATCCTGTCCCTCGGGCAAATCGCATCCGCAAGTATATCAAGAGGGGCTCGAGCAAATGGCAGTGGCGGAGGCCCTCGGTTTTCATACCCTGTGGCTCACCGAGCACCACTTCTCCGCCTACGGGGGTTCACCCGATCCAATGCTGATGGCCATCGCCGCTGCGCACCACACCAAGACCGCGCGCATCGGCATCGGCGTTAGTGTCTTGCCGTTTCATCATCCATTGCAGCTGGCTGAGCAGGGAGCCATGGTCGACGTGTTGAGCGGCGGTCGCCTGGAGTTTGGTGTCGGGCGAGGCAGCCAGCGCTATGAGTATGAGCGCCTCGGGTTGCCGCTGGATGAGAAAGGGGCCCGCTTTGAAGAGGCGATGGCGGTCATCCGTCGGGCCTGGACCGAGGAAGCGTTTGCCTACGAGGGGATGTACTATCGCTTTCCGGAAACCACCGTCTATCCGCGAGTGCTGCAGCGGCCTCACCCGCCGATTTGGGTGGCCTCGACCACGCCCCCGACCCTGCACTATGCGGTGCAACAGGGCTACCCTGTGATGGGCTCAGCGCTGCTGACGCTGCCGCGCGCCAAAGAATATTTTGCCCTTTACCAGAGCCTGCTGGCCGAAGCTGGACAGGATCCGGCGCGGACCGCGTTTGCCTTGAGTCGACGCATCTATGTGGCGGAAAATAGACGAGAGGTGCGGCAGGCCGCCGAGCGCTGCGTCGCTTTTCATTATACGTGGGCCAAACAGATGGGGATCGCCAAGCGCGGACCGCAGGGTGATTTGCCTTTCGACGAGTTATTCGATAGCTCCTATATCTTTGGCACCCCCGAGGACTGTGTGGCGGCTCTCAGTGAGTTGCGCGCCGTGGGGATCGAGGAAGTGATCTGTAACATGAATTTCGCTGGCGTGCTTGACCATCGCCAGGTGCTGCACTCCATGCAATTATTTGCTGCCAACGTGATGCCGCAGTTGGCCTAACTCGGCGCCTGATCGTCGAGATCGGCCAATAGCCACGATGAATGGATGTGGGGATGGAGAGATGAATATCGCCAAACGGCTGCAAGATCTTGACTGGAAGGCCATCGAGCAGGCGCTCTGGAACATGGGGTACGCCAAGACACCGGCCGTGCTCACAGCAGATGAGTGCGAGGAGCTGATCAGTCTGTATGCGGATCAGACCAGATTTCGTCGTCGCGTCGACATGGAACGGCATCGCTTCGGGGTCGGCGAATACCAATACTTTGCCGAGCCGCTGCCAGCGCTGGTGCAGGGCTTGCGTCTGTCGACCTATCCCCCGCTGGCCCCCATTGCCAATGGCTGGATGGAGGCCCTCAGGCAACCGCAGCGTTATCCGGCCGACCTCCCAAGTTTTCTGGCGCGCTGTCAGGAGCATGGGCAAACCAAACCCACACCCTTGCTGCTGCACTATGAGACAGGGGGCTACAATTGTCTGCATCAAGACCTCTACGGTGAGATCGCCTTTCCCCTCCAGCTCACCTGTTTTCTGAGTCGACGCGAGGTCGATTACACCGGCGGCGAGTTTCTTCTCGTCGAGCAACGGCCACGGGCGCAGTCTCGTGGAGAGGCGATCGCGACCGAGCAGGGAGAGATCATCATCTTTGCTACACGCGACAGGCCTGCTGCCGGGGCTCGTGGTTATCACCGCCTGCAGATGCGCCATGGCGTGAGCCGCATCAGGTCTGGTCAACGCTACGCCCTCGGCATTATTTTTCACAATGCCACGTAAACGCCATAACAATCCTCCTGCCATCCGCGTAACGTTTCGTCGTGTTCCCTGTTATCTCTTGTGAAGGCATGATCGCATGAGTAGGAGGATGACCATGGCCGGTGATCCGATTGACCCTAAAATTGCCGCGGAACGCCTCAATGAACGCGCCAAAGGCACGAATGTCGAGGCACGCGGCACGCATTTTCTCGAAGTCAGCGCTGAGCGTGCTGTGGCGGAACTGGCCTTCCGCCCAGACCTGGCCCAACTCACAGGCCTGTTTCACGGCGGCGTCATCCTCAGCCTGGCGGATGAGACCGCAACAGCGTGTAGTGTGGCCAGCGTCATGCCTGACGGCGTGTGGGACCCGGCTAAGTTCCCCTTGACGATCCAGCTCAGCGCCAATCTGATCCGCAATACGAACACCGGCAAGCTGATCGCCGAGGCGGTTCCCCTGCATCGGGGCCGCACCAGCATGGTCCTGCAGACCACCGTGCGGGATGAGCAGGGGCGGGTGATGGCGGTGATCACGGCGACGCTACTTGTGCTCGATCGTTCGTCAACAGACCGAAGTAGTACGTAGGCGGCTGCAACCATCGTGGCGGCTATTGGACCGATCCCAGAGCGAGTGTGATGGATTCTCTGACTCCTCTTACCGACAGCGACGAAGCGTTGGTTGCCCGTGCCAAACGCGACCGCGAGGCGTTTGGGTGCCTCTACGATCGCTACGTCGAACAGGTGTATCAATTCACCTACCGCCGGGTAAAGGACCATACGATCGCCGAGGATATCACGGCCCGCGTGTTCTTTCGCGCCCTCGAGCAGTTGCCACGCTTCGAATGGCGCGGCATTCCCTTTGGCGGATGGCTGATACGCATCGCCGCCAATCTTATCCATGATCATCATGGCGATGCACAACGCCATGTCTCGCTGCGCGAGTGGGCTGAGGATGCCATGGATATGGCTGCATCTGACCCACCCGTGGAGGAGCAATCCGCTGCCCGTCAGACGGCGAGTGTGCTATGGCAAACGGTCTCCGCGCTGCCCATGGCCGAACAACAGGTATTAGTCTACCGCTTCGCCCGTGACATGAGCATGCGTGAGATCGCTACCACACTGGGGCGGACGGAGGGGGCGGTGAAGCAGTTGCTGTTCCGGGCTGTGAAGCGTTTACGGCAGCGGCTACAGCAGATAGGATTTGTCGATGAACCGTGAACGGAGCCAAGTCGAAACGTTTGCCACAGCGGTTGATCGCCTGCTCGATCAGGGCATCCCTCCAGTGGTCGGGAGCGCGGATGAGCCCCTGCTCGATCTAGCCATTCGTTTGCGGCAAACCGCGTCGCCCACTATAATCGATCCGCGCTTTCGGGCCAGCCTGCGCCAACGCCTGTTGCAGTCAGAGGGCTTTGTAGATCTCGCGGAGGGGCGCTACGCCGTGCTGGATACCGCCGTTGGGCGGCTGCACATTGCCTATCGCGGCCGGGTGATCTGCGGCGTCAGTCTGGCAAGCGATGATGCGACGTTTGAACAACGCTGCATGGCACGCCATGGCCTACAGCT
>JBKPCR010000551.1:0-8017 GCA_046727435.1 bacterium
ACGAGAACACCTTGACCCTGCGCGGCGAACGCAAGCCGGATCCGCAGGTCAAGGAGGGGCAGTACTACCGGCAGGAGCGGATGTATGGCCCCTTCCAGCGCACCTTCAGGCTGCCCACCCCGGTGGACACCGAGAAGGTGCAGGCCACGTATCGGGATGGGCTCCTGGAGCTCAGGCTGCCCAAGAGCGAAGCGGCCAAAGCGAAGCGCGTTACGATCTCGGGCTAACGGCTGGCGGAAGCCATGGCCATAGATGAACGCACGACCGGCACCAAAGATGCGCACGACGACGTCGTGAGCAGGCTCTAACACACGCTCCGGGGAGCCGACACCGGATCGAGCTTTCTGCGGGATGCCGAGCGGAGCGGCGACTGGGAGCCCGGCCAGGTTTTCCGCGGGGCCTCGGTCGCCTACCGCCAGCCAGCCGACCGGGGCTAGGGACTCCCGCGGTAACACTGGCAATAGGGTGGAATCGCCGGGGACAGCTCACGGGAGGCGATCTCGACACCTGGGCCAGCGGCCGGCCTCTTCGCCCGCGACGCCAACCAGGTGGGATGGTTGCGTTGGGTCTGCTCATGCCACGCGCCACAACACCGCTTACACCAGTCGAGCGCCATCGCAGGGAGCGGGATTGCACCTTCTGTCCGGCAAGGAGCACAGGCTATGGATCCTTTGACTGCTGAGCATGTCGTGGCCGTCGCCAAGGCCATACTCGAGACGGCAGATGTCTGCTTTTTGATCACGCAAGGAGAGGCCGGAGGGGCCAGCGCTCGGCTGATGCAACACTTCACGCCGGAGGCGGACTTGACGCTTTGGTTTGGGACCAGTGCCGCCTCCCGCAAAGTCCACGAGCTACGCAGCCCGCCTCGGGCGACCGTGGCGTGCCAGGATCCGAGGCGACCAGCCTATGTGGTCTTGGCTGGGGTGGTCACCGTGGAGGAGCGGGCGCGGCAGTGGTGGCGATATTGGCGGCATGAGTGGCAGACATTCTGGCCTGACGGGCCGATGGGAGCTGACTATCTCCTCTTGCGGTTTGCCTGCGAGCGGATTGAGGTGCTGAGCGTCGAGGCCGGGATGCCACCACCGCCATACGGCTGGCGGGCGGCCGTCGTGGTCCGACGTGGAGGCGGGTGGCAGCTGGAACGCGGGTAGATGGGTCAACCGTCCGGCGGGTGTGCAGACCCCCGCTCAGGAGGACTCTAGAGTCGGCATGCTCGCCTTCGTGTCTAGGGGAGGGACGTCCGTATGCAGCCGGACACCGAACGATTCATTCTCGACATGTTACAGGCGCACAATATTCTGACGCTCGCGACCATCCGCGAGGACGGGTATCCGCAGGCCACGACGGTGGGGTATGTGCACGAGGGCCTGACCCTGTACATCGGAACTTTTGCCCAAGCCCAGAAAGTCACCAATATTCGGCGCTGCCCCAAAGTCTCCCTCACGATCGACAAGGACTACGACGATTGGAGTCAGATCAAAGGGCTGTCAATGGGGGGCACGGCAGAAATCCTCACGGACCCCAAGGCCATCGCACGCGTGGCCGCTCTCTTCACCGCCAAGTTTCCGCAGATCGCGGCGCTGTCGGTACCAATAGACCCTGCGACCGTCGTCTTCCTGAAGATCACACCCAGAGTGATTTCCGTACTGGACTATACCAAGGGCTTTGGACACACGACACTGGTCTCACTCGACGCGTGAGGCCGCACGACGCTAATCTGGAATTGGGGTGGGGGCGAAAAATACTCGGTCACATCTAGAGCTTAATGCGTCGTTGCAGCGGAGAACCGGATAACGAGGTCGTTCGATCCAGGGATGGCTGGCCCATCCCCGACGGATCGGGGATGGGCTCTGAAGATAGGTGTTACGGACCGCAAGACGGTGAGCCTCTGCTGCAACCGGTCATGCGTGCTGGCCAGCGTCTGGGGCTAGTGCTCTCGTTGGACGAGATACGCCAGTATGCAATCGCCGAGCTGGCACGCCTGCCCGAGCATCTGCGCCAGCTGCAGGTCGACGCACCGTATGCGGTCTCGATCGCGAAAGCCCTCCGTGACTCGGCCGAGGCCGTGGACCGGCGTACAACCTCGTCATCACCGCGTTAGCCAGTGCCTCTCCCCATAGTATCCCCACTTCGCTGATAGCCTGCGGGACATTGGAGGACAGGAGAAGGCTGTCTATCCTGCCGCCAGCCGCAGGAATGTGCATCGTCCTTGGGACGCAATGGCATCCCATGAGACGTCTTGTCCCACCGGCATATCCTCCCCCGATGCCCGGACCGCTGTCCTCCCCCGTAGATCCTGACTATTGCGAGAGCGACACGCGCGATGACCGCGGCCTTGGACGGCAAGAACCTTGCACCGAACCGCGGGTAGCATGGGCAGTTGGGTGTGGCACTCGACCGCATCAACATCAAGGCTTCTTCCTCCGCCCTGGTGGCCCTTCCGTCCCAGAGGGGCCAGGGCCCAGGTGGACATCGATCCCGTGGAGCGCGACAAGGACGCTCCAGGACGGGGCGGGGGATGCCGGCGTGGACAGCGATAGACCACATGGAAAGGAGGTAGGACAATGGCGCTGGTACCGTGGAGACCCTTCGAAGATTTCGGCACGTTGCGCCGCGAGATGGATCGACTCTTGGAGCGCTTCTTCGGTGAACCGGTTGGTCCGGAGCGGCCTACCGGCATGTGGACACCGCGCACGGACGTGACGGAGACGAAAGACAGTGTGAGCATCACGGCCGAGCTTCCCGGACTGGAGGCCAAAGACGTGGAGGTGTCGGTCTCCGGGGACATGTTGACCATCAAAGGCGAGAAGAAGGCGGAGAAAGAGGAGAAGGATGAGTACCACCATGTGGTGGAGCGCACCTATGGCGCCTTCTCCCGCATGGTGCGATTGCCGGCGCCGGTGGCCGCGGACGAGATCAAGGCCACCTTCAAGAATGGGGGGCTCACGGTGACGCTGCCGAAGACGGAGGAGGCCAAGGCGAAGGCGATTCCGGTCACCGTAGAATAGCGGCCCTCCACCACCCACCAGCCATCAGCGCCGCGCCCACCGTGCAGAGGGGGCCTGATGGCCGGATCAGCTCGTGCGGTGAGACTAACGACACAGCCGCACAGGCCACCCCGAGAGCGGAAGTGTGAAGATGACGTGGAACAGTGGCTCAGGGCGCAGAGGAGCGACAACGATGGATGTGCAGAACATTTTGGTGCCGATTGACTATTCCGATGACTCCCAGCAGGCGTTGCACTGGGGGGCCAGTCTGGCCGGGAAATATGGGGCGAAGCTCCTGCTGCTGCATGTCATTCCGACGGCGGTGGAGGAGGTGTATCCAGAGGCGACCGGGTGGCTGAGCCCGACGCCGTCGTATTATGAATTCAGGGCCCCTGGCATCTGGACGAAGCGTCCGCTCATCATCGACCGCGTGGATACAGCCCACACGGAATTGCGGGACTTCGCCTCCAAGCACCTGAAGGACGCCGTACCGGCCCAGGTGCACATTGCCGTGGGGAAACCATCGGAAGAGATCTTGCGGGTGGCGCGAGAGGAGGGGGTCGACCTCATTATCATGGGCACCCATGGGCGCACCGGCGTGCGGCATCTCCTGCTCGGCAGTGTAGCGGAAGACGTGACTCGCCACGCCCCCTGTCCGGTGTTCACGGTCCATATCAAGGCCCCAGGAGCATCCTAATGCACGTGCGGAGGGCGAACGGCTATGAGACAGCGTCAGCGATGACGAGGCAGGCATGGCGGGCTGTAGCCGAGAGACGGTGATATAAACCCTGCATCCGAGGAGATCATCATGCAGTTGCCGTTGCAATTAACCGTCCGAGACCTCTCGCTTTCCGAGGCGGCAGAGGCCGATATCCACGCCAAGGCGGCGCATCTCGATACCTATTACGACGGCATCATGAGCTGCCGGGTGGTCGTGGAAGGGCCTGGCCGGCACCACCGCAGAGGGCCGTTCACCGTGCGCATCGATCTGAGCGTGCCCGGGGCCGAGGTAGACTTTGTCGAAGAGCCCGGGGAGAAGGGTCCACAGGCCAGCACGGTGGCCATCGCAGGCATTTCCGGCTTGTGAGGTTTTCATCCTATAAGCACCGAGATGGTCGGGACCCTCACAGCATCTCCCATCCTGAAACGGTTGGCTCCATCAGCAGAGATACACCTGTAAACAGGATCCCGCGGTACCAGGCAGGCCAAGTGTCCCAACGCCACAGAAGTTTTTTAGAGCCTGCTGCCTTCCCCGCCTGGTAGCTCCACACGCCCGAGGACGGAATCGGCCTGGCCGAGGTGGCGCTCGACCTCCGCCACCGCGTTCCGGAGGCGCTCGGCGTCTGGACCTTGGGCCTGAGCCGCCGCATGGGCGATGCCTTCGATAGCCCGCCGGTTCACGGCGAGCCCTACAGCTGAGCCCTTCTCGAAATTGAGGGTGATCGAATTGTCAAGCAACGCTAGTGCCTCTCCGAGCCGGCCCATACGGCTGTACAAGTCTGCCAGGGCGGCCGTTGAACGCGCCAGCCCGATGACGTCCCCGAGCTGACGCTGCAGCATGAGCGCGGCCGATAAGCGTTCCTGCGCTGCCGCCGGTTGTCCTCGCTGCAACTCGATGCGGCCCATAGTTTCCCAGACCCGCGCCAGCGCTAGGCGTTGCCCGAGGTGTTGATACGCCTGCTCCGCCGCGCGCAAATATTCCAGGCTCATCGCATAGGCGTCCGCCTCTCGACCCGGACGGATGGGCGCGTGCAGTGGCAGGCGGGCTAACAAGTGATGGGTTTCGGCCAGTTCCTCGGCCGCCACCGCTTCATTCGGCTGCGCGCGCAGACGCCCTTCGAACAGTTTGCGCGACTCCTCCAGCAAGTGAGTCGCACGGACAGGATCTCCCAGGCGCACGTAAACCGCCGCTTGATCGTTGAGCAGGGAAGCGGCCAGCAGGGGCTCGCCAGCGGCGAGCAGCCGACGACTGACGTCCGTCAACTCCGCAAGCGCGCCTTCCAGGGACTCCGGATCTCCCAGCTCATAACATATCCCAGCCGTCGTCGCCGCCAGCTGTGCGGCAACGTCTGCGGGCGCCTCGTCGGGCAGAGACGACCGAGCCGCCTCGATCGACCTTAGGGCCTCTTGCAGTGTAAAGGGAGCGCCCGCGAGAGCCCCATGCCATTGGAGCCCTGCCCGCTCGAGCAGGAGCTGGGTGCGGAGCAGGGCCCGGCGCGGAGATGTGGGGAGTCCGTCGAGCACATGCAGCGCTTGCGCAGTCAAGCTATAGGCGCGCCGCGCGTCGCCGTGCGACGCCGCCTCACGAACGGCGGCGAGGTACTGTTCAACCGCAGCCTCCGTGCGCCCGGCGGCCTGTAAATGCGCCGCCGCTCGCGTTTGGTCTGCGGGAGCGCTGGAGGGAGGTGCCGTGTCTGCCGTTCTCAACCATGGTGCGACAGGGGGTGGGCTGGTATCACCGACGGCCGCTGGCCTCGTCAGCTCCTGGGCTGGCTGTGGCGGCGGTTCCGAGTGCTGCCTCGATTCGAATAGCTCAGCATAGTTCGCGAGCGGTCGAGGGGCTTGCCCCTCGGCCCTAGGCCTGTCGACCCGCTCCTCGCGTTGGGCTGACGTCGCCTCCGGCAACACGGGCGCGGACTCCTCTTCCCGTGTTCTTCCCTCGGCCCGTGGCGGTGCAGCCCGGCCCTCTCTTACCCGTCCGCGGCTGAGCATCTCACCGAGTCGCGCGTGCCAGAAGTTGAGGAGTGACGGCAGCATTCGACTTCGGAGCACCTCAACGGCTTCGGGAGGCAGCGAGAACCGCGCGTCCCCCCGGTCAATCAGCGGAGCGCCCACATCCGCGGCCGCCTGCAATCGTTCCAGCACAGACGCGAGCGGCTCATCGAGCAGTCTCGCGACCAGATCTGCTTCAAATGTTGCCCCACAGACAGACCCAGCCCGCAGCACGCGAACCACGTCGGACGGCAGCGATTCCCACGCAAAGGGGGTCGACGCCTCGGGGGCGGAGACATCTACACCCATCTCAGTTATGCCATCATTCTGACTCGTCTGGCGTATGAGGTTGATCAGCTCAGCCACTCGCCCCTGTGGCCTATCACGGACGGTCAGCAGCAGCGGCAGGCGCAACCACCCTGGGCGCTGCAGTATGTGGACGAGGCTTTCCACCGTCGGCTCATCGGCGGCATCAATGCCCTCGAACACGAGGACCGCGTGTCCTACGCTGTGGTCGGCAAGCCGGTTACATGCCTCGACCAGCTGAGCCTCAAGGGCAGGTCCGGGGAGATCTCCAAAAAGCCGACGTCGGAGCCCTGCCTCGAGTTGACCAGGTGTCGGCCCCGAGAACAGCAGCTCTTCGCCGAGGAGTTGCCCAACCTTACGGCGTGCGGCATCCAAGGGACCGCCACTACTACCGGGGGCATCGCAGCTCACCTGGATGACCTTCAGGTCACTCGGGGCTGGTGGCAGCATGCCCGGCCCGATCATCACCGCATGTCCGCCTGAGCGGACACGCTCCCACACGGCATCCCAGAGATGACTTATCATTCGCTGCCCCCCTTTTGCCGTCCATCTATCTTCGCTCGGTCGCTGTCACCGTATTACGCTGCACTCTCGCGGAGTTGGCCCCGCATGCCGATCTCTTGCCTTTCGCAACACGTGGGCATGAGTGTAGTCGAGCCGGCTGATGGTGTCAACGCGCAGCCATCCACCATAGATCATGAGTCACCAGGTGAATCCTCTCGCCATTATGGCTCTCCGAGCCATAGCAGGCAGGCGATTTGGCCGCAACGAGCGCCAAACGCATGCCCAAGATCGGAATACATGTGGGGCCAATCATCCCCTCTCCGGCATTCGAGCGCAGTACTTACCAAATCAGGTGCGAAGGAGGATGAGAGCTATCCACACCATTGGGCCCTGTTGGACTCGGTGCGGCGCGCAGCCGATGGTTCCCAGTCACGTGGTAGCATTCGGGGATGTCGGCGCTAGGGATGGGCATGACCGCGGGAGGGTTTGCCTACGGTGTGAGCCCCTGGCTCAAAGCCCTGCTCTAGATGCCCAGGGCAGGGAAGATCATGTGCGCTGTGTGCACGCTCACCCCGCCTGGATCTCCGAGCTGGTAGGAGTGCTAACCGTGCTCGCGATGGTGGGCTTCTTCATGGCCCATTCCTACTGGCTATGTGGGAATCTCTCTTGCATTGGCTTATCCAGTAGCGCACGTTGATCACGCCCGCCTTCACCCCGTAAGCGGACGCGGTTGTCTCATCAGCCCGGCTACTATGAAGGGCGCTGAAAGTGAGAGGAGCCACATCGATGCAGCTCCGGACGATTCTGGTCGCGGTCGGCTCCTCGCCGCAGGCGCCCGAGGCGCGACGTTGGGGGGTGAGTCTGGGGCAGAAGTATTGCGCCCGGCCCCTGTTGCGGCATATCCTTGCTGCCGCGGGAGAGGACACGAGCCCGCTCGAGTCGATGCTAATCCGCTCGGCACCAGCGATCCACGAGGAGAAGGCCTCGGGTATCTGAATGCGGTACCAGGCCGTTGGCGAACTGGAGGAGCCGGCGCGGTCCGAACTTTATAGATTCGCCCAGCAGTATCTTCCGATGCCGGTGGAGGAGCCGGCGCGGTCCGAACTTTATGAATTCGCCCAGCAGTATCTTCCGATGCCGGTGTTGGTACAGGTGTGCGTCGGGTTGTAAGTCAGCGGACCAGATCTTCTAGGTCGCCCGGGAGGCGGGGGTGGACCTCATCGCCATCGGCACGCATGGACGCACAGGCTGGCGGCATGCCGTGCTCGGCAGCGTGACGGTACCCATTGGGGAGAGCCAGGGCTCTACCAGTGCATGCCCTAGTAGCCTCCTCCAGGCAGGGGGATTACACGATGAGCTATGAGCACCACGCTCCCCAGCAGGGGCTGACATTTGACACCGCGATGGCCCACACCTGTACACAGGTGCCAGTCGTGTCGCCTACTGCTCGGGCGGGCGAGGTTTGGGCCTCTCTCATGGGTCGGCGCTATGAGAGCGCCACGCATCTC
>JBKPCR010000552.1:0-17537 GCA_046727435.1 bacterium
GAACCCGTAAGGTTTGATGTCACGGGTCATGCTGAAGAAAGAGCGGCCCGTGATCATGCTGTACTTGATGCACTCATACACAACGACCGTTTCCAGAACAGTCGAGATGGTCATGAGCCAGAACAGGCGAGTGCCTCCGAGCGAAGCGATGTTGGGGATCAGCATCGTTTCCCCGCCCCCTACGGAGATTCCGAAATTGATCGCCTGTGGGCCCAACGCCGCTAGCAAACCGGCTAACGTCAGGGGATACGGATTCGGAACACTGAACAGCCCTGCTTGACCTGGAGCTTGGGGCGTGGCCACCTGTTGCGCTAAGTCTCTGTCCATCACATCTCTCCTTATGATGCACAGACTCCGTCGATGATGTGATCCCCTGCTGCCTATTTCAGCAACTGATAGGAATCTCGCCTCACCGTTGCTAGACCACCAAGAGCCATGAGCCATAGGTAAGCGGGAGACCGTGGCTGACCGACGAACGCTCTCGTATCTAATTGTCAAGCCAGACCTTCTCCAGATGGAATGTGCTCATCCCCACCATCAAGCAATAAAGGTGGAATCGCCGTAGGGCATCCCCCATGAGAGGGGATTAGACACGGGTCAGTAGTTGGGGCCTCACGAGGAAGTGAGCTCGAACAGGAAGGCAACCCATGGTTGGGGGCTTTGGAGGAAGGTACCTATGAGCTCCATTCATTTGTGCGCTCCTTGCCAGTCAGGGAGGACATGAGCTGCACATCCATCGCTAATTGGTGAGATTTTATCGGGGTTTGGATTTGACGTCAATCGCAATTCCATCCAACGCACCTCACGCCACTTGAGTCCCTTGCCAAGGCCGAGGAGCGGGCGTATTGTAGAGGGACATCCCTGGGCTCTGCCGGAGCCACTCCATGGGAGGGTTTGTCGGGGAAGATGAGAAGGAGGGGAACACATGTCTGAGCTCCTCATCGGCACGGATCGCGGTGTGTTTCGGCTGGGTAACGACGGGAACATCCATCAGGAGGAGGGGCCGCCACCGGTGGCATATATGACGCGCGCCCATGAGGGCATCTCGGTGGTGACGCAGGAGGGTGCCCTGTGGCGAAGGACGGGTAAAGACGGTTGGCAACTCATGCACGAGCGCCCCGTCGCGGAGGATATCTGGGCCTTTGCGGCCGACCCACGTGTGCCCGGCCGACTCTACCTGGGGGTGTCGCCAGCGCTGCTGTATTGGAGTGACGACGGCGGGGCAAGCTGGAAAGCCTGCGAGGCCATCCGCCGCATACCAGGCTACGAGTCCTGGACTTTCCCGCCGCCACCGCACATCCCCCACGTGCGCTCGGTGGCCCCGGACCCGCAGATCGTCGGAGCTGTGTACATCGGCGTCGAGGAGGGAGGCATCTATCGTAGTGGGGACCAGGGCGAGACCTGGGAGAGCTTGAACGAGGGACTGTATTGGGATGTCCACACCGTGACGCCCGCGCCCCAGGGCGGGCCGCTCTATACCACGACAGGCAGGGGCTTTTATCGCAGCGATGACGGCGGCCGTCACTGGAGCCACCTCATGACCGGGCTGGACCGCCGTTATACGGTGCCGCTGGTGGCATCGCGGCGGCGGCCAGCGAGGCTCTATACCGCCGCGGCCGCAGGCCCGCCTCCAGGCTGGCGTCAGGGCGCAAACGCGGCCCTGTACCGCAGCGACGACGGCGGCGAGCACTGGGTGCGCCTGGAACAGGGCTTGCCCCAGCAGTTTGACGCGATGGTGCGGCAGATCGCGGTGGACGACGCAGAAACGCTGTATATCGCCGCTGGCCATGAGCTGTTCATCAGCCAGGACGAGGGCGACAGTTGGCGACGGCTGGCGCGTGAGCTGCCCACAATACAAGCGCTAGCCGTGCTGTGAATGACGCTCAGGGCCTTTTTAAGCGCATCTCCTCGTAGGGGCCAAAGTAGGCAAACAGTGGGATCAAGCCTGCCCCCGGCTCCTCCACCCGTGGCCCCACGCCATGCAGCGCGGCAGGCTCAGCGATCGGGGCGTGCATGACCCGCTCCTGCATCAGCCGTTGCATCTGATGCAGGAGCGCCTCCCGCCTCGTGCGATCGCGCTCCGCCGCCTGCTGCCCGAAGAGGTCATCGATGTCGGCATGGCTGCCATAGGCGTAGGCGCCCGTGCTGACCCCATAGGTCTCGATGCGGGTGGCGGCGTTACCGAACGCCCCTGAACCGGTGAGAATGAGCCCCTTCAACTTCTTCTCCCGCCAGGCGGACAGAAATGCCGCCCGCTCCATGGTGCGCATCTTCGTGCGGATGCCGACGCTGCCGAGATAATTCCCCACCGCTTCGCCCATCGTGAAGAACGGCGGTATCGGGGTCAGGTCGCCGGCCTCAAAGCCGTTCGAGTAACCGGCCTCCGCCAGCAAGCGCCGGGCTTGGGCCGGGTCGTAAGGGAAAGGCTCCAGTGGCAGGGCGAGCTCCAGGGTACGAGGGATGATCGAGCCTGTCAGCCGGCCATGCCCCAGCCGCTCCACCTCGAGGATCGCCTGTTTGTCGATGGCCAGGTTGGCGGCCAACCGTACCCGGCGGTCATGCCAGGGGGATATGGGGTCCCACTGCTCAGGGAACTCCATCCACCAGGTCACTGCCGCGATGATCACCCCTAGCCACAGCTTCGGGTCCTCTCTCACCGCCGCCCCCTCGTCGCCTATCATAAAGGTGGCCAGGTCTGCCTCCCCCGTCTTGAGCATCGCCAGACGGGTGGGACGCTCTGGGATCCCCTTGAAGACCAGTCGCTGAATCGAAGGGGTCTTGCGCCAATAGTGCCCATTGGCCTCGAGCACTAGCTCCACGCCGGGGTCAAAGCGGACGAAGCGATACGGCCCCAGCCCGACCGGGTGCCGCTTAAAGCCATCGTCGCCGACCCGCTGGAGATACGTTTTGGGGACAATCCAGGCCGCCCCGGTGGCGGGGGTGGCGTAGAACGTCAAGAAGTCAGGCCAGGGGGTATGGAGCACGAAACGGAGGCGATGGGCATCGATGATCTCGACCGCCTTCACCTGTTCGTGCAATAGCTTGGCCGAGGTCCCCTTATAGCGGAGGAAGCTGAAATGCACATCCTCGGCGGTGAAGGGATCCCCGTTGTGGAACATCAAGCCCTGACGTAGCTTGAATTCATATACCAGCCCATCGGCGCTCTCCGTCCAGGACTCCGCCAGGCACGGGGCCATGTGATTGCCCGGGAGGGGTTTGACCAGCGCGTCATGGAGGGCATACAAAAACACAAAGGGTGCCGCGATCCCGGTCGTCTCGGCAGGATCGAGATACGCGGGAGCGATGGTGGTGTCGAAGGCGATGGTCAGTTGTCCTGCTGGTTGGCCTGTAGGCGTGGCATTCACTCCCACCAGCGCAACCGCCGCGCCCACGAGAAGCCCACAGAACGCGCGTCGAAGCATACCGTCACCTCCTCCCCGCAACCCTCTCCCTCTCTACCGCTCTAGCCACAGCGCGGCGGCGCGATTGCCGTAGTCGAAGCTGTGGTTAGGGGCAAAGTTCTTCACATACGGCTGCCAAGAGGTCGTGACCGTGTTGGAGTTCAGGTACACATAATACTGCTGCTCCGCGACATACCGCTGAATGTCATAGATGATCTTCTTGCGTGCCTCCAGATCCTTCGTCCGCCGTTGCTCCTTGAGCATGGCCGTGAGCGTGGCGTCATTGACGTGGCCGATGTTCCGGGAGGAGTCGGCGGCAAAGGCGCGATACAGCAGGCCATCCGGTTCCCAGACGACGCCCATGGGACCTCGCACCAGGCCCTCGAACTTGCCCTGCACGGTGGTAGCCACATACGCGCCGTACTCCTGGAGCTTGAGCTCGGCCTCGATGCTGACCTCTTTGAGGTAGCGCTGCACCAACTGCGCGTCATCGACGAGGTCGCGTGTGAGGCCACTGGTCACCGTCAGCTGCGTCTTAAACCCCTTGGCATACCCAGCTTCTGACAGCAGGCGCCGGGCCTCTTGAGGATCGTATCGATAATATTTTGCTCCCTCGCCGAGCTGCTCGATGGGCAGCGACCATTCGACCAGGCCGCGGGAGACCGCCGCGGTCGGGGCACCCCTGACCCAGACCGCCTCGACGAGGGCCTGGCGATCGATGGCGTGCGAGATGGCGCGCCGTACCCGCACATCGTTGAAGGGCGGCATATCGGTGCGCATGGTGACCACCCCCCCCGACTGGGACAAGAAATCTTGGTACATCAGGTGGGGGTGGCTCTTCTTGAATGCCTCCACGTCCTGTTGCCGCACCGCCCAATTGATCCCCGGACCACAGTCGATCTGCCCGGTGCGGTACATCGCCAGACCGGTCGATTCGTCGTTGATGACCAACCATTCCACCCCATCCACATATGGCTGGCCGTCGCGGTAGTACTCTGGGTTGCGTGTGAAGACCGTCTTGACGTTCGGCTCATAACGCTCCAGGATGAAGGGGCCGGTGCCGATGGCCGTCTCGACTCTTTTCAGGTCGCCAAACTGCTGCACCACTTCGGGGGCGATGATCCACATGCTCGTCGGGTAGGCCAGCACACTGAGGAACCAGACGTAGGGCTCTTTGAGCAGGAACTTCACGGTATAGCGGTCCACCACCTCGATGCGGTCCACAGAGTCCAGCAGATAGCGATTCGTATTCCCCTTTTCCGTCAGGAAACGGTCGTAGGTAAATTTGACGTCTTCGGCTACGAACTCGCGGCCATTGACAGGGGGCTTATGGTGCCATTTTACCCCACGGCGCAAGTGGAAGACGTATGTGGTGTCGTCCAGCTCTTCCCAGCGTTCGGCTAGATCGGGCTCCACGATGAACGTGCCTGGCGGAATGTCGGCGCCGACCTTATGCCGCACCAGCTTGCTGTAGACGAACCCCAGGGTGCTCTGCGTAAAGCCAGCGGTGGTGAGATGGTGATCAAAGCTCGGGGGATCGAACCCCCGCACGCGCAGGATGCCGCCGCGCTTGGGTTGTCCGGTGTCGCCTCCCCAGAGCACGGGTGGCCGAGACAGCGGCCGCAGGGCAAACGTGGCACCCGCGGCGAGGCCAGCGGTCAGCAGCTCACGGCGGGTCAGATGCGGGGCCGTGCGTCGGGCTGTCAACGGTATCTCCATGGTTGTCCCTCCATCCGGCTGTGTCATCGATGTACCTGCTGCCTCGATGTCTGAAAGCCCCGATGCCGCTCATTTATCCAGCCACGTCGTCTCGAACTGGATCTTGAAGCCATGCAGATGTTCATATCCCTTCACATGAGGGCGTGCCGCCTGCAGGAAGGGGACTGAGGCGATGCTTGCGATCATCATGTTCTCCGCGATGTAGTGCTGCAAGTCCTGCCCTGCCTGGCGGAACGCCTCCTCCGTCGCCGCTTCCTTCATGCGGTCGATTAAGGCGTCTACGCGCTTGTCCTGGTGGTTGAGAGTATTGTTCCCCGCCCGCGTATCAAGCGAGCGCGAGATCGAATAGGCATCCAAGGCAGCCCCGGTAAAAATGAGGCTCTCATCCCAGTCCCGGTCCCGCGTCAAGCGCCGGAGATAGATGGGGCGGTCGATGACCTCCACCGTCGCCTCCACGCCGATCTTGGCGTATTGCGTCTTTAAGATGGTGGCGACAGTGGGTAGGGCGGCTTCCGCAGCATGCGCCATGATGCTATACCGCAGGGGGTTTTTCTCATCGTACCCCGCCTCCTTGAGCAGGGCCCTGGCCTTTTCCGGGTCGTAGGGGTAATGCTCCCCAAAGTCGATATGGTCTTTCGCCCCATGGGGCACGAAGCTCCAGAGCGGCTGTCCCAGCCCCAGGAGCGCCGTCTTGACGATGGCCTGCCGGTCGATCCCATATCCCCCCAGCGCCTGTCGCACCCGCACATCCGTGAATATCGGCTGCTTCAGGTTGAAGGCGGTGGTGACCCGCTGGGTCTCCCGGCCCCGGAGCACTCGCATCTGCGGGTCTTTGGCCAGACGCTCGACATGCTCGCGGGGGATCGCGTTGGCGAAGTCAACCTCCCCTGCTCGCAGCGCCGTCACCCGCGTGATCCCATCTTTCATCACCCGCAACTCGACGCGAGCCAGGTAGGGGAGCCCCGG
Organism: bacterium; assembly: GCA_046727435.1. Lineage (GTDB taxonomy): Bacteria > Tectomicrobia > Entotheonellia > J063 > CAVPRW01 > CAVPRW01. The sequence continues at coordinate 6,087 of JBKPCR010000552.1, forward strand.
CTTGAAATAATGGGGGTTCTTCTCGAGCACGATGATCTGGTTCTGGTCCCACTTGACGAGCTTGAACGGCCCGGTGCCAACCGGATGCAGCCGGATCTCCTCCTTGCCCCAGCGCTCGAAAGAAGCCGGGGACATTTGCAAAAACCCCGCACGATTGGCCGCCATCACCGGCAGTAGGGTCATACTGGGGTGTTTGAGGGTGAATTTGATCGTCTGGGCATCGAGGGCTTCCACGCTTTCCACCATGCTGTAATACGGGGCGTCGAAGGCCTTTTCTTCGGGATCCATGGTGCGCTGATAGTTCCAGCGCACCACGTCGGCATCGAAATCGCTGCCATCGTGGAATTTGACCCCTTTGCGCAGATGAAACACATACACCTTGCCGTCCTCGAGGACCTCCCAGGACTCGGCCAAGTCGGGGACATAGTTCAGTTCGGTATCAATGGTGAGCAGGCTGTTGAAGAGATTCCCTACCACATGCCAGGCCTGGATGCCCGGGGAGAGATGGGGATCCAGCCCGGTGACATCCGCCTCGTACGCCACCCGTAGCGTTCCTCCAGGCTTCGGCTGCTGCGCCCACACGACTGGAAGCAAAAGCAACAGACACGCGACGATCGCGATCATGAACGCTGTGCTGAACGTGTGCCCTTCCATCATCGTCTCTCCTTGGCGGACGCTGCCGCACAGACACCCGAACGAGATCACAGCCGCATGGCCTGTGCTGCCAAAAGACGAGGCGCCCGCTGCGGCTATTGACACTACCCTCCACCCATCCCTCCCCCTCGATCTAACGATCCAGCCACAAGGCGGCGACGCGACTGCCGAAGTCGGAATTCAAATTCAGGCCTGGGGCAGTGCGTCGAGCCATGACGAACGCTGCTACCCATGCCCCTGAAACGCCCTCTGACGGTCAGGCATGATGCGGCAACAGCAACCCTTACAGAGATGATTGGTTGACTCCATCGCCAAGGTCACGGGTACGAGCCCAGGCAGGGAACCAACCCACTGCAGGCATGAAACGAGGATGGAACAGCGCGATGTCCCTCCCGGCTGGGAGGGGTTAGACGAGGGTCAGGAGTTGCGGCCGTACCAGGAACCAGGATGGCGCGGAAAGACGAAGGATGGTGAGAAGGTTTGAGAAGAGATCAGTACGCCTGTGTTTCATCAGCAGATCCCCCTTAGCCGTAGCCGCACGAGGAAAGGGTGGCATGAGCAGCACAATGCTGGCGAAACTGTGCTATCTTAGCGGGACTGGTCTGTTGTGTCAATGAGCCGCTTATTGCCCCCTGAGTCGCACGTCCTCATATGTGGCCCCGAAGGCTGCGCTCACGGCCGTTTGAGGCGCATGTCCTCATAGGGCGCGGTGAAGTAGAGCAGCGGGTTCAAGCCCACCGCCGGCTCCTCCACCCGCGGGCCCACGCCATGCAGCGGCACAGAGTCGAAGATCGGTGCATGCATGACCCGCTCGTGCATCAGTCGTTGTATCTGGTGTAACAGCGCCTCCCGCGTGCCACGATCGCGCTCCACCGCCTGCTGCCGGAAGAGATCGTCGATGTCTGGATAGCCTCCGTAGGCGTATGTGCCAGTGCTCAGCACAAAGGTCTCGATGCGGTTGGCAGCGTTACCCAAGACGGCGGTGACGTTCAGAATCAGGCCTCGCAGTTTTTTCTCGCGATAGGCCGACAAGTACGCCGCGCGTTCCATGGAGCGCACCTTCGTCCGGAGGCCGATGGCGGCCAAATTATTCGCTACCGACTCGCCCATAGTGACGAACGGCGGCAGCGGAGTAATATCGCCGGCATCGAAGCCGTTGGGGTAGCCGGCCTCGGCCAGCAGGCGTTTGGCCTGGGCCGGGTCGTAGGGGTACGGCTCCAGCGGCAGGGCAAACTCCAGGCTGCGGGGGATGATCGATCCCGTCACCCGGCCGAGGCCAAACCGCTCCACCTCGTTGATCGCCTGCCGGTCGATGGCATAGTTGACAGCAAGCCGCACGCGCTTGTCATGCCAGGGAGATTTCGGGTCCCATTGCTCGGGGAAGTCCAGGTACCACGTGACCGGAGGAAAGGACCGCACCAGCCGGAGCTTCGGGTCCTTTCGGATCGCGTCCCCTTCCTCGCGATACATGAGGTAGGCGATATCGGCCTCCCCCGTCTTGAGCATCGCCAGGCGGGTGGGGCTCTCCGGGACCCCCTTGAAGATGATGCGTTTAATCGACGGTACCTTACGCCAATAGCGCTCGTTCGCCTCCAGCACCAGCTCCACGCCGGGGTCCGAGCGCACGAAGCGGTACGGCCCTAACCCCACCGGGTGCCGCTTGAACCCATCATCCCCCACCTGCTCGAGATACTTCTTCGGGACCACCCACGCCGCCCCCGTGGCCAGGGTGGCGTAGAACGTCAGGAAATCGGGCCAGGGTTCATGCAGCACGAAGCGCAGACGATGGGCATCGATAACCTCGACCGCCTTGACGCGTTCGTGTAGCAGCTTGGCTGACGTGCCCTTGTAGCGGAGGAAGCTGAATCGCACATCCTCGGCGCTGAACGGATCGCCGTTGTGGAACGTCAACCCCTGCCGCAGCGTGAATTCGTACACCAACCCATCAGGGCTCTCGATCCACGACTCCGCCAGGCTGGGGGCCTGATCGTCCCCGGGCAACGGCTTGACCAGCGCGTCATGGAGGGCATAGAGGAACACAAAGGGGGTTTGCAGTCCCGCCGTCTCGGCAGGATCGAAATACGTGGCCGCGATCGAGGTGTCAAAGGCAATGATCAGTTGTCCCTCAGGTTTGCTCTGCGCGAGGGCATCGACGCCTAACAGTGTGACGACGATGGCAACAATGAGCCAAACGAACAGATATCGGCGCATCCACTCCCCTCCTCCTCCTATCTCAACCTTCCCCCACCAGGGGGGGAAGGGGGACGGAGCCCGGAACAGATATCTCTTTTCTTCGGTCATGAAGTTCATGGCTTATCCAACCACGTCGTCTCGAAGCGGAGCTTATAGATGTGCAAATTCTCATAGCCTGGCACATAGATGCGCGCCGCCTGGCTTGGGTTGCTGCGCCCAGCCCACGGGCAGCACCAACAGAGACGCGAGAATCACGATCACGAATCCCGTGCTACACGTGTGCTCTTGCATCGTCGTCCCTCCTTGGTGGATGCAGCCGCACTTGGCCCTGCAACGCTTTATCGCAGTCAGGCATGCTGCGGCCGCAACAGACGATAGGCAGACGATTAGCCCACTCCGTGGCCACGGTCTTGCGTCCGAGCCGAGGCGTGGAACCCGCCCACTTGAGACAGGGAACAAGGATAGAGCAGCACGATGTCCCTCCCCGCTGGGAGGGGTTAGACGCGGGTGAGGAGTTGCGGCCGGATCAGAAACCAGAATGGCGCGGAAAGGCGAGCAGTGATGAGATGTTTCGAGAAGAGATCGGTAGGCGTGCGCACCATGAAGGCATCCCCCTTAGCCATTACCGCATGAGAGAGCGGTGATGTCAATGAAACGCTTATGGCCCCTTGAGCCGCATGTCCTCATAGGACGGGAAGGGGTGCATAGCGGGTGCATGAGGTCCGCGTAGTTTATCAATCTCGGGTAGAGTTAGGTGAACCATCTAAGACTTAGGTGCTCCGGGTGCTTGTGCACATTGATCGAGAGCCGCCAGAGGTCGTGACGGTTTATCGGAGCAGCAAGGTCCAAAAGTATGGGAGGCCTGATGCGTGAGAGTCATCTACGATCCTGAGACCGATACGCTGACGGTGGTTTTTGCTGAAACTCCTGTGGCCGAAAGCGATGAGGATAAACCAGGTGTGATACTGGATTACGACGCTACAGGCAATCTCGTGTCGCTCGCGATTCTTGATGCTTCCCGCCGCGTCGCCATACCAACCCGTATCGACTATCAGGTGGGCTCACTCTCCGCATAGGGTTGGTCTCCGTGGAGCAACCAGTCTGCCTGTAATAGGAGGGACGGCCTAACAACAGGATGAACCTGACTGGTATTTCGCTCGCTCTATAGCAGCAGGTTATCCGCCCCGTTAGGCGCGCTCCGTTTCTCTGGCGAGGGGTGTTAAACCGTGAACGGTCAAAACCGGAAGGACATAAGACCCGGACTGCAGGTCGAGATCGTCACGAAACAGGACCAGCGCAGCAGGAGGAGAACACGCGGCATCGTCAAAGATATTCTGACGAACTCATCTCATCACCCACACGGGATCAAGGTGCGCCTTGAGACCGGTGAGGTTGGCAGGGTGCAAGCGATTGTCGATTGAAGACAGAAGACAAGAGTCGGGTGTCAATATGCCTGCGAGGATCGTTTCTCGGCATGAATCGTGTCGATGTGGGACGAAGGATAGTGGAAAGGCTTGGCCCGCTGGCTGAGACTGTTACCAAGTGACGCGCGCCTCACACGCGTTGCACCCAAGCGCCGCGAGCAGTGTTCCCGCATCTTGCCCATGCCAGACACGGTACCAGGTGAATGGGGCGTTAGGGCTCGAACGGCTGCGAATGATCAACAAAAGTCTTGAGATCGAGCAACATCGTCCGTAGGATCAGGTGGAGGAGTTTTAGAGATGACGTTCCCTGTTGTGGTTGAAGCCTGTGATGGTCAGTTGGCTGCGTCGCTGGTTGGAGTGCCGAATATACGTGTGGTAGGATCTACACGATCCCAAGCCATCGATCCCCTGAGAGAGGAGCTTGAACACCGTGTCGCCCGTGGTGAGTTGCTTTCCCTGGACATTGAGACGATTGGTATGTCCGGCTTGGCCGGGAAGTACGAGGCAGCCCCAACGTGACGCACGATTTGTGACGAAGCGTACCAGCTCCGTGATGCTGAGGGAAGGGGATGATCGCGTTCGACACAACTGAATTCTGGGAGTGGTCGCCCTAACCATGCGCTGCACCGTATTGTCGCCTGCTTGCGGTCCTGACTGAAGCTGAACCGCATCTCGCTGGCGGTCTTTTTTTCAATGCGGTCTCCGGGACGCTAGCCTGTGGACTCCTGTTGATCGGTATCCGTTTGGTCATCTACGCTTTTGAAATCTGACGGGCGGTCGTTGAGCGCCTCGGCTTTGGTCGCCTTGACCGCCAGAGCAATCGAGGAGGGCAACCATGTTCCGCAAAGTGTTGCTAGCTACCGCCTTACAGAACTGGGAGGCTCCAAATCCATACGCCCGTGCCGCCCGCGAGGTCGCCATCCAACTGGCCAAGGGCTCGTCGAATCCCCTGTACGTGTTGACGCTCTATCGTTATCAGGCGCCAACCATCGAAAAAAATCCCTTTATCGGGTCACAGGTGCTGCAGGAAACCGAGCATCTGATGAAAGCTGAGGAAGAGGCGGTCCGTACAGCCGTCGAAGCCAAACTACGGCAGTATGTGCAGGACATCGAGGATGCTGGCGTAGCCGTCGTGCGTCTCGTCCGCCCCGGCGATCCGCGCGAGGAGGTAATCCGCGTCGCCGAGGAGGTCCGCGCCGATCTCATCGTCATCGGGTCACGCAGTAAACGGCGGCTGTTCGACATTGGGAGTACCGCTCAGACGATCTGCAAGCGGTCCCCCGTAGCCGTCGTGTTAGCGGCACCGGCGCAGTGAAGCGGTGAGTTGCATGGTAGGTGTCCGTTCCTGACCCTGGTGCCCTCGAGCTTCTCCAAGTCGAAGGAGGGATGTATTCCGCCTCAGCCCCGGTTTGTACCTGCCGGTAAACAGTGGAGCGGATTTTGCGCAGCGCCTTCCGCATTGCCCCGAGGAGCTCCGCCATCAGGAAGTTCAGGACTTCCAGAGGCAGGCGCCGATGCGTGCCCTTCGCGACCTGCCGATACTCGGCCAAGTAGTCTGGAAGCGGCTCGCCTCTCCACGCGCCCCGGGGACCCGCTGGAGGCACAAACTAGGGCAACTCTTCAGGAAAGTCCCAGGCGCAACACACTTTAGGAGTGCTCGACCATCTGGGTTTGGGGATGGTCGCTTGGCAACCAGTACAACTCCCCGTGGGACGCCTCTTCCCTCCCATCATTAATGGATGTCACCGACGCTCACTTTTTCCAATACCACGCGGAAATCGGGGACAATGTCCCGTACCCCCTCGACGCCTTCGATCACCCGTATGACTTCGCGCTCCAGGCCAAAGCCGGGCAGTCCTCCCCAAGCATACACGGTGCCCTGCCTTACAAGGATATTCAGGATGACCGATCGTGTCTCCTCTTTCACTGCCAAGGCTGCTTCTACCCTGGCCTTGACGGTGAGGTCGAGGAGGGCCTGCTCCGATGCCGGCGTGGGTTGGAACTGCAGACGCTTGGCCGATTCCGCTACCTGCTGGGCCGCTTCTTCCAGGGACATCCGGCCGAGATTCAAGAGCAGGTCATACTGGCGTGGATCTTGCCAATCGACGCCAAAAAACTCCTGCACGCGACGCGCTCGAATGTCATCGACTCTAGCGATGTACAAGTACGCCGACGCCTGGTCCATCTGGCGTTGCTCGCGCACTCGGGCAACACGATAGGTTAGCGGCGCCAGCAGGCGCACTTTCAGCACATGTTGAATGCCAGGTAGAAATTCTTGCCCGCCGTGACCATGGTAGACGATTTTCCCCCCCTGGACCACCTCACACATGGCGGCTTGCATGACCACCCGGTAAAGACGGAGCAGCTCGGGTTTGATAGGGGTCGCCTCCGGCGGCGTTTCCATCAGTTCCGTCAACTTCGCCTCAGGAATTTCGTAGCGTGTCGCCGCCTCCATGAGCAACTCTCGGCTCATGGATCGGTAGCCCAGTATTTCCGCCGCACGCTCCGCCAACGCCTGCCCACTGCTGAAAAGTCCTCGTGAAATCGTCACGATCGACATATACACAGCCTCCTTTCTTGCTGCAAGCTACGCCAGCCGACCGCCGTTAGGCCGATGCCGGCGGAGAATCACGTTGCTCACTGCTGGAGGACACCGGTGAAAAGGTTGAGCGTCTATATACGATTCCTTGCTCTCGATGACAGTGCCGTGCCACTGGGCATGGACTGTCTCCACACCAAGGTCCAGGGCACCATCCTAGCATAAATCGCTCTCCTTCTCTGGGAGAATGCGCGGGGACCCAGAAGGCGCCTCTTTCCAACCAGCCTAGCATCGAGGCGGTGAGGGCCACGCGTGGGCGCCCGAGTCCTTCGATCACGAAAAGTGCGCCACGTGGGTGGGGACTATCGTTGGCGCCGTCGCCACAACATCCCCGTTGACACGCTGATGCGGAGCGGCTACATTCCACGTATATGGCTGAGATAAGCGGCTCGCGTCTGTTGTCACTGATCAGGAGGACGCATATGAGCCACCTACCGCACCTCCTCTTTATAGCACAGCGACTCAAGGGTCATTCGCTGATCTACCGCCGATTCATTATAAGGCCACAGCTCCTCACCCGTGTGTCAGCCGTTTTCTAGCGCGTGCAAGATACCCTGACGCTTCATTGAAGGGCAGGGGCATCGCGTACTGGAGATCGTTCGTAGCTCTCATAGGGCACCAGGTTGTGCGCCAGACCCCCCCTTTGTCAGCAGAGGTCTACGCTTTCGTTCAGGACGTGCGTTTGAGGCGCATCCTTCTGGCGAGATGCGACCAGAACCAGATCATTGTGTTGGAAAAAAATCCCCACTACTTCAAGTCGGGGCTACCTTATCTGGATCGCATTGAGCTGCAGGTGATGAAGGAGGGGGTCACGCGTGTCACAGCCCTGCGTGCGGGGGAGGTGGACTTCGCCAACGCCGTCCCACGCGAGCACGTAGAGCGCTTGACGCGAGACCCACAGATCCAGATGCTCAGGGGTCGGGAGACCCAACAGATCGGGGTCATCTTGAATCTCCGGCACCCGCCTTTCAAAAATGTGCGAGTGCGGCGCGCCTCGTTGGGCTATGGCATCGATCGACAGGGCATCGCCAAAACTGCGCTCTTAGGGCAGGCGCAGCCCTTGCGGAGTTTCGTGCCACCAGGAAGCAGAGGTCACATTGACTTTGGGGAGCAATTCCCCTATGATCCCGAGAAGGCTAAGGCCTTGCTCAAGGAGGCAGGGTTCGACGGGAAGAATCCCCTGCGCTACGCCATCATGACGCATGGGGCGGAGGCCGCGTTGCCGATGATCGCGACCATTACGAAACCGCAATATGCCAAGCTTGGGGTGGAGGTGACAGTCGACGTCATCGATGGGCCGATTTTCCTGCGACGGTTGACGAGGGATCGGGACTGGGAACAGACGGTCAATTTGACCGGAGCGGCTCTGGGCCCCTATACGATTGCTCGAGCCATCGATACCCGGGCGGGGAACAATACGATTCACCATGACGACACGCAGGTGGATGTGTTAATCGATCGCATGAAAGAGGCGGGGACGGAGGAGGTCTTCCTCCAGGCGGGGTACGACTACCAAGTGTACATCGCTGAGCACATGATGACTACAAGTGTCACCTCACTCCCCCTCCTGCAGGCAGCACGCGCCTCAGTGAAGGGCTACGAGCATTTGCACGGGTTTAAGAGCTGCTTCGAGACCACTTGGTTGGACAAGCCGTAAAGGAGCTTTGGTGGCACCGGGGGTCGCGTGGCGAAAAGCAGGGACAGACGCATATCACCGCAATTGCGAGAGAGGAGACTCGACCATGATCATGCGGATTACCTGGGGTAGAATTCATCCTGGCAAGTGGGACGAATACGAGAAGACCTACAATGCCACGGTGGTGGCCAAGAGCAACAACATCAAGGGGCTGAGGGGGCGCTGGCTGGCCCAAGATACGGCTGATAAGGATGCCGGCTATTCCGTCAGTCTGTGGGACAGCACTGAAGACATGCAGGCGTATGAGCAGAGTGAGTTTTTCAAAAAAGAGATCCTCGCCCCACTGCAGCCGTATCACATCAATGCCTTCACGACCACGCACTGCGAAGTAAAATACGCTCAGGAGTTCAAATAGCCACACACGGTAGCCCCGTCCTCTCCCGTCGGCAGGGGAGGCCGGGGCTGGAGCGATGACATGGCTTCTCTGTGGCAACTGCTCCACGTTTTCTGGGATGGGCTCTCCCTCATACGCGCGTCCTGAGGCGTCCCTTATCGGTGTGCATCATCCAAGGAGAGTCGCGGTGCCCTTCGACACCATCCTCTATGGTATGCAGGACAATATTCTCACCCTCACGTTTAATCGCCCTGAGAAGCTCAACGCGTTTAGCCGAGAGCTCGTGCGCGAGACCATTGAGGCTTTCCGACTCGCCGAGGCGGACGATGACGTGCATCTCATCATTGTCACCGGCGCCGGGCGGGCCTTCTCAGCTGGCTATGACATCTCTGGTGGGCGTGATGAGCAGGAACGATCACCTTACAATTGGCGACTGCATCAGCGCGAGAATTTGACCTTCAGCCTACAGCCCTGGCAGGCCAGTAAACCGGTGATCGCCATGGTCAATGGCTATTGCCTGGCCGGGGCCTGTGAATTCGCCCTCATGTGCGACCTCCGAGTCGCCTCCGATAAAGCGACCTTCGGTGAACCGGAAATCCGCTTCGGCGCCGGCGCCCCCATCCTCATCACGCCATGGATCGTGGGGCTCACCAAGGCCAAGGAACTGCTGTACACTGGCGACACCATGGATGCGCATGAGGCCCTGCGCTTGAATATGATCAATAAAGTGGTGCCACACGAGACGCTCCAGGAAGAAACTCACAAGCTGGCCCGCCGCATTCTTAAAATCGCGCCTGAGAACGTCCGCCTGACCAAGCAGGCGATTAACAAGACCTTCGAGATGATGGGCCTTAAACACGCGCTGGAGTACAACGTCGAGGTTGTGACGATCATGGAAAATACCGAAACGGAGGTGCAGCGCACCTTCAATCAGATCAAGCAGGAGAAGGGACTGCGGGCGGCGTTGGATTGGCGGGATGCACGCTTTAGGGAATAAAGACAAAGAGCCTGCCTGCCTTTCCCGGCGGAAGCAGGGTGAGATGGGGGAACGCATCATCGCGCTTGACACACGTGCTGGCTATTGTTTAGAATAATTGTCAGCTTGGCAGGTGCGCGCGAGGACCGAGGTCTCACAGTTGGGCCATGCTGGGGGGAGTTGGAAACGCTCCGCACGACGTCGAAGGACAATTCCCTACCCAACGGTAGGTCCTCACGACGGCAAACATAGCCATCAATGCGGTGATGGCAGGTTATCTTACCACATATACGCCAGTAATCGCTGGCTGTGGTAGGAGACCCTAGGCAACCCGGCTCTTCCCACGCATGGGCCCAGAGCCAAATGTTAACCGCACAAATTCAGTGTGTGTTGCGATCTCTACCTCGTTGCTTTGAGTCGCTGCGCCTGCCAGGCCGCTCGATGCTTCCGATGATCCCGCAACCCTCATGCTTGCGCCGTCTGCGCTCGCGCCTGCAATTGACCGACGACTTCAGCGAGGAGCATCTCCTCCTGCTCCCCACCTTGCATGTCTTTAAGGGCCACCTTTCCGGCGGCTAACTCACGTTCACCCAGCATCATGGTATACGCTGCACCGAGCCTATTGGCGCGTCGCAGTTGGCTACGCAAACTCTTCTCATCATAGCCCATCTCGGCGCGGAGCCCGACGCTGCGGAGTTGTTCGACCAGAACAAAGGCCTCACGCAGCGCTGATGCGCCCAGCGGCGCCACGAATACTTGCGGGCGTGGCTCTGGAATGGTCAGGCCGTGGTGCTCGAGGACGGTGACCAGTCGCTCAAACCCGATGGCGAACCCGATAGCGGGCGTGGGTGGCCCACCGATGGCCTCGATCAAGCCATCATAGCGCCCACCGCCGGTGACGGAATTTTGCGCCCCTAGTCCCTCAGCGACCACCTCAAATGTCGTGCGCGTATAGTAATCCAGCCCGCGGACGAGTTTGGGATCGAGGACATAGCTGATACCAACTCCAGCGAGGAGGTCGACCAGCGTCTCGAAGTGCTGACGACAAGGCTCACAGAGAAATGCCATGGTCTGCGGCGCGTCGCGCATGACGGCCCGACAGCCTTCTTTTTTACAGTCGAGTACCCGCAGAGGATTACGCTCGTAGCGGCCCTGGCACTCCGAGCAGAGTTGATCCAGATGGCGGCGGATGTAACTCTTGAGCTCTTCACGGTAGCGCGGTCGGCAAGCCGCATCCCCCAAGGAATTCAGGTGCAACTCCAGTTGTTGTAGTCCAAGCCTCCGTAGAAAGGTCATGAGCATGGTCAAGATTTCGGCATCGACGACGGGGCTGGCCTCACCGATGGCTTCTACATCGATTTGATAGAATTGGCGAAACCGGCCGGCCTGGGGACGTTCGTAGCGGAACATTGGGCCGATACAGTAAAACTTCACAAAGCCTGGCTGTTGGTGGAGCTTGTGTTCGACGTAGGCGCGGCTGATCCCGGCGGTGGCCTCAGGCCGCAAGGTCAATTGCTCACCACCCTGATCCTCGAAGGAGTACATCTCCTTCTCGACGATGTCGGTCGTTTCACC
>JBKPCR010000553.1:0-7477 GCA_046727435.1 bacterium
CGGTTCTTGTCTATCATCCATGGCGAAACCGTGCGCCTGACGAATCTGATCAACGATTTTCTCGATCTCCAGGGCATGGAGTCGGGCCGCCAGGCGTATCATTTTGAACGCGTGGATTTGCGGGAGGTCCTGCGCGAGGGTATGGCCCTATTTACGCAAGCGGATGCGCAACATACCTTGCGTCTGGAGGCCCCCGACACCCTGCCACCCGTGCAGGCTGATAAAGATCGTATCCGGCAAGTGCTCTCCAATTTACTATCCAATGCGATCAAGTTTTCCCCGCGCGGGGGGGAGGTCACCGTCGGCGCGCGTCAGCAGGGTGCCTACGTCGAGGTGTGGGTGACAGACCGGGGCATGGGCATTCCACCTGAGGCCATCCCGCAGCTCTTCAACAAATTTTTCCGCGTGGATAACAGCCAGACACGCCACATCGGTGGCACAGGGCTGGGGCTGGCATTGGTCAAGGAGATCGTCGAGGCCCACCAGGGGCAAGTTCAAGTTGACAGTGAACCCAATCGAGGCAGCACGTTCTTTTTTACCTTACCGGTGGCTGAGCCGCCGGTGCCAGCTGTAGTGGTTCCCGAAGGCATGAGCGGAGGCGCGACGGATATTTTGCTGGTTGAGAACGATCCGGTCTTCGCGCAGTTGCTACGCGAACGTTTCGAGGGCACGGGGTTATGGGTGACCATAACGAGTTATGCAGAACAAGCGCTCGATCTTACGCGCGTCTCCCCGCCGCGCATGCTGCTGGTGGATATTCACCTGGCCGGGGACATGGATGGATGGGATCTGGTGGTGGCGCTGAAAAGCGATCCCGTCTTGCAAGCCATCCCGATCATCCTCATCACCACGAGCGAGGAGGCCAATCTCCGTGGTCTCGCCTTGGCAGGGGCCGACTATCTCCCACGGCCAGTCTCCCTGGAGGGGCTCAAGCAAGCCATCCAGCGGCAGTTGCCTTCCTTATCCGGCAAACGCGTGCTGGTGGCCGATGACAATAGGGCCTTCCGTCATCAGGTGGTGGAACTGCTGGCTGCCGAGCCAGATGTCCAGGTTACGGAGGCGAGCAATGGACGTGAGGCGCTGAGACAGGTGGCGCAGCAGGTGCCAGACCTGTTACTGCTGGATTTACTCATGCCGGACATGGACGGTTTCGAAGTCCTGCACCAGTTGCGGGCGGACAAACGGGCGATGAATCTGGCCGTACTGGTGGTGACCAGCAAAGACTTACTACCGGTTGAGAAGGCGCACCTGAAACGCAAGATGGCTTCCCTGGTGAGCAAAAAGGATGCCAGTCTGGACCACTTCGCCCGCATTGTCGGGCGCGTTTTAGGCAGTTGAAGGGGGAGAGAGCAAATGATATCAGGCGCTAGCCCGTTGACTATTACACCGATACCATCCAACCAAATGGATCGGGGATGGTGCCCCATTGGATAGCGGTCAACGTGTCGTAAATCCGCTGCGTCCAGGGACCAACCTTGCGGTCGTTGATGATGAGTGCTGACTATGTTCATAAGTGATTGAGAAAGAAAAGGACGATCTCACCTTTGATTGCCGTCGTTGTGGCAAGCGTTGGGACTACTCAGCCATCTCATCAAGTTTCTCAATCGCCGCTCGTTTGTGGCTGTCTAAGAGGTGTGTATACCGTGCCGTCATGGCGAGAGTATTATGTCTCATAGGCTCCTGCACCGTTCGTATGTCAGCCCCTTTCATAATCAACCGACTGGCGAAGGTATGGCGGAGATCATGAAAGCGGAGGTCTTTCAGCCCAGCTGCTTGCACTGCTCGATGGAAGACCAGTCTTAACCAGGCTGGATTGAGACTCCCAAAGACACGGCTTTCTGGCTTGCTAGATTCAGGCTTTAATTCAGCCACCAAGCGCCGAACGGTCGCTGTCATTGGCACAGTTTGCGTCTCTTTATTCTTGGATAGCTCAGCCCTAACTGTAAGTTCTCCAGCCCTGAAATCCACATCCCCCAAGCCAGATAGCACACTTCGGACTCCCTCAGCCCGGCATTCATAGCAATCAGCACAGCTTTCCTGTACCTATCAGACATAGCGCTTTTGTAGCTCCTGGGTTTTTGCTTCGTAGCACGTAGCAAGGCGTTCGATGACGCCCGTCGCAGACGTGGATGTCATGGACACCCTTGCGAAAAGCCCTGGATATACGTGCATTGGGTAATGTTTCAAATATGTTGTTTCCGCCTTCATAGAAGTGTGCGGAATTCATAGTAGTTAACAAATAACCCGATCACAATATCATGCAACAGCACCGATTTGGAAAAGCAGATGGTCTTTCGCATGAACCGTTTCAGCCTGGTCCGGAATGTGAGATGTTTCCGTGCAATCTTTGGCATCTGGGTTTTGCCCACCGTAGGTTGTTCGGGCTCAACATGACGATTGTACCCATCGGCACCATCCGTAGAGAAATGGTGAATGCCGAACGGGGCGAGCCATGGTTTTAACTGCAAGAAGACATCGTCCTGATGTGTTCCCAACACGTCAGCTAAGACGACTCCAGTCCGATGTTCAATCGCATGCCAAAGCCACCGTTGTTGGGATTTCTTCTCAACAAAACACCACATTTCATCGACTTCTGCTTCTTTCACTTGCTGCATCTCAACGATGATCTCTCCTGGAGCGATGTGTTGAAGAGCTGTGGAATTGACGTGCTGGAGCTGAGGCTCTTTTTTTAATGCTTCAATGACCGTGGTAGGACTGACGTGTAGTACACGTGCAATGTCGCGAATGCCACTGCCATGCAAGGTCATCTCGAGAATGTGCTGTTTGACTTCAGGCATGCGCCCATGGGGGCTGTACGCGAGAAGGAAAGTTTGGCAGGCACAGCTGGGATTCTTACCACGGTACCGTTGTTTCCCTTGGACGGTAATCCCATGTTTAAGCACCTCTATGGTCTGACAACAGGGACAACAAATCTGGCGAAAGGCCACGGCACTCTCCGTTACCTAGCATGATAGCGGCTTTCGGGCGATTGACGGGTCAGCGGCGGCATCTTACCAGGGCTGTTTTCGTAAAACAACATAGTTGGAACACCACCGGCGATGAGTGCCAGCCGAATTGCCGCCGTCACGGCATTGTGCAGCAGGCAGGCAATCGCGACCACGAGCAGCATGACCATGACGGCCAGCTGTTGCACGTTCAACGTTAACCGAAGCTTACGCATGTCTTGGATTCCTTTCCTGAGCCTTAGCTCTTTACTGATGTGGATGGCCCACGGCTGAGCAGCCGCCTGAAATTCAAGCGGTCCAGCAGCCTAGACAGCTGCATGACTGGTGAGTGACTGACATGGAAGGCGCGACGTGGGGCCTGGTAGGCGCTGTAGGTCAGCTGTTCCCGCCGGAAGTCAATCGTGATGTGGACGGTGTCGCCGCACTGGAGCTTGACTTCACCACTCAGGTCGACCCGGATGGTGGCATCGGCGCCACCTGCTCCGTTGGTCCGACCGAGCAAATCTCTTAGACGCTGCATCACCCTGCGGCGTTTGGATTCGATGTGTGGCCATCGCCTGCGTGGTCTCACGCCGCGCGCTGAAGCGGCGCGAGCGGTGCGCGTAGTGCATGAGATACACGAGACCCGGCGAAGCCAACTCGATCAGCGCCACGAGGTTGCGCAGCCTGACGAGTAGAAACCTCGGATACGTTGGATTCACCTTTTCTATGGCCAGATCGCTGAGCTCATGGCGAGCTCTGTGGCAATCAGCCCGAAGGACGCGAAGAATGCAATGAGACTGCTTGACTTGTAATGCATGCTGTCAGCCCCTCCTTGACTTCGTATGGAGCTGGGATTGGTCACCCTGACCATCCCCCTCTCCACTCCTCAAATCCCTATCGAATCTTAGCTTCGCAGGCAGCTTACGATGCCAGTCGATCGACGATCTCGTTTTCCGGATGCCCCGAGTGGCCCTTGACGTGCGTGAAGAACGGCTTGACTTGGGTGAGCAGGAATCGGTAGACCTGGACTAGGTCCATATTCTTGAGTTTGCTGTTTCGGCTCGCGACTACTGACGATCTCCACCTCCTCGCCGTAGGGGATCGACTTCAAGCCCTCGATGATGGCCATGAGCTCCGTGCGGCTGTTGGTCATGTTGACTTCGCTGCCAGCCCCCTGGAGGCAATGGGTGGGCAGGTCGTCAGGTATGAGCAGATCAGCCCAGCCCCCGGACCGGGATTCTCTTCCAGGCACCATCTGTGATAGGTCGATACGACATCAGCTGCCGCCTAGCGGAAGGTGGCGAGCCGCAGGATCGCTGACAGGATCAGCGTCTCGCACGCGGATTCGGTGCACGTGGTTGACTTCATAGCTGGACGCGGCCAGACGCCTTGACTTCAATTCAGGGGCTGGTTGGCTTCGATTCGCTGGCGCTCATGTCGCCGGACGCGTATGCTGGGGGCGAAGGAGAAACTCACCTGAGACCAGCCATCGGCAAAGATGCCGGTGATCTCCCGGATGGGTCCGTTAGGCACGACCAGCAGGCGCACGCGTGAGCCGTCGTCCATGGGGGGCTCCTCTGGGGAGAGCAACTGTCTTGTGTGTCAAGGGAACCTGGCTATGCCCCTAGCACCCCCTGAGGTTGCCAGGGAGTGTGGTGTTTCACCATCGCATTCAGGATCGTCAATAGCTTCCGCATACAGGCCGTCAGGGCGACCTTCGCCGCCTTGCTCGTGGTCCGCAAGCGTTCGTAGAACGCTTTGAGTACCGCGTTATAGCGCACTGCTACAAGGGTGCTCATAGACAGGGGCGCGTCCCCCCTAGATCGTTCGGCTGCCCCGGAGGGTGCCCGATCACGATTCAAGGGCGCCACCCCGACCAAAGCGGCCAGCCGCTGGCGGCTCAACGTGCCCAACTCCGGCAGGTCGAGCCGCAGTATACGTGCACAGCCCGGGCCACTATCAGGGACGCTGCGGAGCAGCTCCTCGCGCTCACGCCACACCGGACTCGCCCGCAGCGTGGTGTCGAGGTCGTCGCCCAGCGCCGCCACCACGGCCCGCTGATAGCCGCCCGTGGCTTTGAACACCATCAGGGTGGGCTGGATGGCCTGGAGCCGCGCCACCAGGGTGGCCATTCCGGCGTCATCGTTGGCCACGGCCCAACGTTCGCCGGTGGGCCGCACGGCAATATCGAGTTGGGCTTTCGCCACATCAACACCAACAAACAGCTGTGGAGCAGACATCAGCACTCCTGATCGGCCCAGCCTTGCCAGATACTGGCTGCGTGGCGCCAGGCAACGGTTCGGGCTCTCGCAGGAATGGACGTGACGACCCACGCTCCGCTCTGGTCTCGGGGGACCAAGGCTGAATCGGTCTGTCACGTCCGGGTAACGGGTAACGGGGATTCTCTCCCATCTCCTAGTCAAGATACAAGGCTATTGGGCGTCGGCTCCACTGCGGGGTTAGGTGTCGTGTCTGCAACGTTCCGCCCTACTCCTCTCCAAAGAAGCGCTGCCTGATGGTGTCATTGAGCGGCAGTTCTGGTCCACTGATATAATGGTCGGGCACCCGGGTCGCGTCTTGGGCGATCAATGGGAGGGCCTTCGCACGACGGGCCTCGGCGTCTGGCCCGGTTGCCAACAACACTTCCGTCAACCAGTTATCCACGGTATGGATGACACGGTAGTAGCGGTCGTGCTCTGCAGCGTAGTCATGCCCAGCGGCGTCCCAGTCTTCATGCCCTAGGAGGT
This sequence comes from bacterium, assembly GCA_046727435.1. Taxonomy (GTDB): domain Bacteria; phylum Tectomicrobia; class Entotheonellia; order J063; family CAVPRW01; genus CAVPRW01. The sequence continues at coordinate 5,696 of JBKPCR010000553.1, forward strand.
GGTCACGGAGGACTCGCACATCCCGGACGGTTAGAGAGAGCCCTTGCCCCCAGGTCGGGTCGCTGGTTGCAGCCGCATCCCCTATTAAGGCCACCCCGTTCTTATACGGGTGTTCCACCCAGACCTCTGCGCCGTCAAAGGTCGCCAATGGTCCCACGGCTCGTGCCCCCGTATACCACAGCGCTGGTGCATAGGTCTTCACCGATTCCTCCACGAAGCGCGGCAGGTGGGCTGCCCCTTGCAGCCGAGGACTGATCGCTTTGGTGTGAACCAAGTAGGCACGGACTCGGCCGTGCCCCAGGGGAAACAAGGGGACGGACTGGCCGAGACCTGGGTTGATGATATAATAGCCCGTATTGTTTTGAGGCGTTGGCATCTCCTCAAACAGGACTCCGGAGATCTGCAATCGCTCCGGGTCGTGCCGGACGGAGAAGTTCGCCCACTGGCGTACCATCGACGCCCGTCCATCGGCGCCGACGATCAACCGTGCGCGTACGTCTTCCACATACCCATCCTGTTCAACTTCCACCCGCGGCACGGTTCCGGGTTGCACATGGCGGACGTGGGCGCCCCGCCGGACGTCTGCCCCGGCATCTGCGGCTGCTTGGAGCAACACCTCCTGCATCACGGGATGGGCAAACGCGAGAAAAGGGGTATGCTGGGGCGTGGTGGCGAGTAGATCGCGTGGTACTCCAGGCTCGGGTCCTACAGCCTGCACATACCAGGGTAACTCGTGGCCGCACGTGCCGCGCATGAGCGGATAGATGCCAAGTGCCTGCGCCTCGGCAACACCCCAGGAAAGCATCACCTCGCCGCGTACTCGATCCCGAAACTGTCGCTCGCGCTCCAACACGAGGACACGTGCACCACGCTCAGCCATGACCTTGGCAAGGGTGGAGCCGCCCAGGCCACCACCCACGGTGATGATGTCGTAGGTTCCCTGTGCCATGACGCCCCTCCTGTTCATTCGCACCATTTGACAACCGTATCCGAGACATCCGACAGAAAGAACACAGCGGCGGGCGGACGGACCTCGCACCGACAGGCGACCGTCCCAGTATAGTGGCTCCTATCTCTCTCCTGGCGCGGCGGATGATGGCGCAGGCCTCCGCCCATGCTACCCTAACTTGGGCATGACACCGAGCTGTTGCAGCATGCTCAACGCATCCTCTTCGCCGATTTCTTCCGCGACCTTGCCGTGGGCAAGGCGGAAAATGCTGATGCCCATCCAGGTGGCCGACTTCCCGGTCACAGGGATGGCACCGAAGGCTCCTTTCTGGGTAGCTTGGCCTTGCCATTGGGCGACGACGTGGTCGCCTTCGGCAATGAGATCCCCTACCACGCTGAAGAAGGCATCAGGAAACGCCGCCCGAAACTGGCTGATGACCTGCTTCACACGATCATGGCCGCGCAGTTCCCCCGTCAAGGGATAGGAGACAAGGACGTCGGGCGCGCCGAGTTCGTCGACAATCGCCACATTCCCCTTGTTCCACAGTTCATCCAGCCAACGGCCGACAATGGCCTTGTGTTGATCCGACATGGGAAATCCCCCTCTCTTGTAGAGACGCCTACGCATCGTTCGTAGAGAGCTGCTGATAATCGAGCACCTCACCATTGAGCATATGGAAATGTTTCCACGTAACCCTCCTAACGGCCCTACGCGAGATGTGGATCTCATCGTCCGTTGGGGCGGCTGATACGGACATGGTTCAGCATCATAGCCCAAATCCGGGTCTTCTACTTCACGCATTTCGGCCTCATGGCCCGTGGCTGGTGACGGCC
>JBKPCR010000554.1:0-24284 GCA_046727435.1 bacterium
AGGTCCACCGGCAACAAGGCGCTGTTCATCGTCAGCGTCACGGCGCGTTCGATCGTATGTTCCAGCTCGCGTACATTGCCGGGCCAATGATAGGCACACAGCAACGTCAATGCTTCAGGGGTGATGTGACTGATGAGCTTATGATTCGCCTCACTATACTTGCGTAGGAAATGATTGGCCAGCAAGGGGAGGTCTTCCTGGCGTTCGCGCAGGGGTGGAAGATGGAGTGTGACCACGTTCAGGCGATAGAACAAATCCTCACGAAAGCGTTCGGCTTTGACCAGGGCCTCCACATCTTTATTGGTGGCGGCAATGACCCGCACATCGAGCTGAATCGGTTGGGTGCCCCCAACCCGACGGATCTCATATTCCTGCAGCACACGCAGCAGCTTGGCCTGCAGCCCCAGGCTAATTTCGGCGATCTCATCGAGGAAGATCGTCCCGCCATCGGCGATCTCGAAGAGCCCTTTCTTGGTGTCCACCGCTCCCGTAAATGCCCCCCGGACATGGCCAAACAGCTCGCTCTCGAGCAGCGCTTCGGCCAAGGTGGCACATTCCACGGCGACAAAGGGGCGCTCCGCCCGCGGTCCATTGAAATGGATGGCGCGCGCAATAAGCTCCTTGCCGGTGCCACTCTCTCCCTGAACGAGCACCGTCGCCTTGCTGTCAACCAGGCGCGCCACGGTTTTGTAGACCGCTAACATGGCGGGGGTGGTACCGACGATGTTCTCGAACTTGTATTTCTCGCGTAGTTCCTGCCGAAAGTATAGATTTTCGCGTAGGAGCTTCGATTGTTCCAGCGCCCGCTCGACCGTGAGCGTCAGTTCCTCCATCTTGCAGGGCTTGCTGAGATAATCGTAAGCGCCCTCCCGGATGGCCTCGATCGCCGTATTCATCGAGCTATAGGCGGTGGTCATCAGCACGGGCATCTGGGCGTTTGCCCGCTTCAGGGCTTTGAGTACCTCGATACCGCTGAAATCCGGCATGCGGATGTCGATGATGGCCAGGTCAAACGGCACCTCGCGCGCAAGGTCGATGGCCGCCTGCCCCGTGGTGGCGGTGCTTACCTGATAGCCCTCCTGCTCCAAGACTTCGCGGAGCAACTCACAGGCCACACTATCATCATCAACCGCTAAGATATGTATCGGACCCGCCATATGGCTTTCATCCTTCCTCCTGGAGGGGCAGGCGAACGGTGAACGTGCTGCCTTCTCCCGGCTGACTCTGCACCGTGATACTGCCGCCATGCGCGTGGAGGATCTGCGCGCAGACGGCGAGCCCGATGCCGGTCCCCTGCCCAGCTGCCTTCGTGGTAAAAAACGGGTCAAAGATCCTGCTCAGATGTTCCTCGGCAATCCCCTGGCCGGTGTCACGGATGGAAGCGGCTACGCATCGCCTACGGGCAACTCCAGGCCGCTCTCGCCCGCTGTCGCCTGCCTCTTCGATCGCGGTCTTCACGTGCAGCTCACCGCCAGCCGGCATGGCATCGACGGCGTTTGCGATCAGATTCAGAAATACCTGCTGCAGTTGGTTGCAATCCGCCAGGACCAGCGGCAGGTCGTCTTGCAGAGCAATGTCGAGTTGGATGCTGCTGCGTGACATTCCCGGCGACGTTAGATGGATCAAGTCACGGAGTAGGGCATTCAGATCGAGTGGCTCGACCTGAGGCGGTGGTTGCTTCGTAGACGCGAGCATGGTGCGTAGCGTCTCCGAAATTCGATCCATTTGTGACTCGATGACTTTCAGGCGGCGTTTGGCGTCGTCGGGTACATGGCTGTCAGTGAGTAGCAGATGGATATAACCTGTGATGGAATGCAGTGGCGTGCCGATCTCGTGGGCGATAGCCGCGCTCTGGTAGACCATGCCGGCCATGCGTTCCCATTGGGCGAGTTGCCGCTGACTCTGGAACAACGCCTCGTTGACGTGCTGCAACTCGTAATTGCGCTGTTCGAGGGTGCGGGTTGCCTGCTGAATTTTCCCCTGCAACTCCTCATTGAATTGCTGGATCTGCGACAGCAGCTTCTCTTTCTCGTCCGTGTCTTGCCGAATCCGCCCCAGCATACGGTTGAAGTGCATGGCAAGCTGCGAGAGTTCGTCGCGACCGTGGGGCACGACCTCGACATCGAGCGATCCTTCCTGCGCCCGCTGCATAGCTCCGACCAGTGCCTTGATCGGACGATACACCGCACGCTGCACAAAGATCGTTAGGGCGACGCTGACCAGTATCACCGTCGCCGCCAGGGTTAGCAGCATCTTGCGGCGTTCCTTGGCCTCATCCTTCTGGGCGGCTTCCCACGAAATCAGGACCTGGAGGGCGCCGATGATGTGCTTGTCGACCTTGATGGGCGTGATCACCCTCCAGTAATGGGCATCCCACCCCGGTTCTTCATCAGCGAAGGTGCGGCCACGCATCAGGCTGGTCAACTCCTGATTGCTGAGCTGTGCTGTCGGCGGATCCTCATCCGAGGCCGCCACCGACCAGCCGTTCTCTGGATTGCGGGCAAACACGTTAATTTGACGGATATCAGTCCGCGCTTCTTTGATCTCGTGGATCTTATGCACCAGCGTCTCCCAATCATCGAGCTCCGTCGAGCCGCCGAAACCAGCCGAGAGCTCCTTGGCGACTCGCATCGCTTCATCCCTGAAGCGCTGGGTGAACGCCCGCCGCGCGATCTCTGAATCGATCAGGGTCGACAGCACCAAGGCGATGATGACGCTGACGATACTCACCGCGATCAGCTTATCACGCAGGCTCAGATGGATATGCATTCGCGCGCTCCGTCTCCCATACGATACGGCCTCGTCTAACGTCAGTATACACCAACAGCGAGATGAACTCTTGGAGGTCGATGCTGCCTACCACCATCCTCCAGGCCGTGGAGCAGTTCCCAGCGCGCCTAGGACTTGACGACTGGAGTGGTGACAAAGAATTGATGCGTGGGGCGTAATTGCTTCTGATAACGGATCGCCAAGCCGGCTTCACCCAGCAGCCACTGCCAGTCTTCAGTGGTATATTTACAGTGTGCTGGAAAGAGGCGGAAACCGCGTTGACGGCTAAGGTCGGGCTCTTCTTCCTGGCGTTCCTGGCGCGAGGCGAGATAGGCCTGCAGCGGCATCCGAATCCAATCATGCAGCACAAAGAGCCCATGGGGTACCAGGACCCGCCGGATTTCGCCGAGTACCGGCAATGGTTCATCGAGGACATGCAGGACAGACGTCATGGTCACCAAGTGCACCGTGCCAGCGCCATGTGGCAGGGGCTGTGTGGCGACATCGTGGACCGCCAGCGTGGGGCGGGCACCTGTCGTCGGCAATTGCCGGCCGTGGGCGATCATGGCTGGGGTCACATCGTATCCGAAGAGCGTGGCCTGCGGATAGCGCTCTCCGAGATCGCGCAAAAAAAGGCCAGGGCCACACCCCAGATCGACGATCACCGGTTGTGGCGGGAGGGTCGGTGCGATGTGAGCGGAAAATGCGGCCCAGAAATCCGCTCCGAATCGCTCATGATGGTTTGAGACCAAGCGTTGCAAGAAGTCCTCGTCAGAGGTACCACTCAAGGCCTGATGTGTCGCCATCGTCTGTCCCCTCTAATGTCAGCGAAACAGTTGTCATCCTGCCACTTCATGCGAAATGCGGCAGAATCTGCTCGCCAAAAATGCGCATGTAATGCTCCTGGCGGTCGAAGTTTCCCCTGCCGATCCCGACCCACAACTTGGTCGCGCCTGGTGGCACGGCCACGCCCTGGTGGATTAATGCATCTCTACGAGCCATACCCAAGCCACGTCACTACTGTAGTCCAGCCCCGGTGTCAAGGGAAATCGCCGATCGCGAGCGGCCGCGGGCGTCTTTTCCCCCCACAAGTACGGCAGGAACCCATGCATGAATCGACGAAGGAATCTGATACAATGCAGGGCGGACCTCGCGGGGGGCGAGGAGAGGTTGAAGACAGTCATAGTCATCGAGGAGGGATGGAGCATGACCTCGCGCCTGGAAATCGAATATTGCAGACAGTGCCGCTGGCTCTTGCGGGCGGCATGGCTCGCACAGGAACTGCTGACGACATTCGAGAAAGAGTTAGGAGAAGTGGCACTCGTCCCGGGTACCAACGGCATCTTTGAGGTGCGGCTGGCCGGAGAAACGATCTTCTCCCGGCGGCAGCAGGGGCGATTCCCAGAATCGAAGGAGCTGAAGCAACTGGTGCGAGACCGCATTGCGCCTGAAAAGCACCTGGGGCACAGCGACCGATAAGCGTCCCCACATGACCAAGCCATTGCGGCCGCGAACAGCTATTCTGTGACCGTTCTCGGCCTGGATAGCATAGGCAGGGAAAGAGCCAGAGTATGATTATCATTCTCATGGGGGTCACTGCCTCAGGGAAAACTACCGTCGGGCGCCTACTCGCCTCCGTGTTAGGCTATCACTTCTATGACGCAGACGATTTTCATCCACGCGCCAACATCGACAAAATGCGGCGCGGCATCCCCTTGGACGACGCCGACCGCCTGCCATGGTTGGAGATTCTTCGCGATCTCGTGTGCCGCTGCCTGGCTGAGCATGCGGATACAGTGCTCGCCTGCTCGGCGCTGAAGGAGGCCTATCAGCAATATCTGCTGGTCGATCCGCACGTAAGGCTGGTCTATCTCAAGGCTGATCAGGACTTGATTCGGCAGCGATTACTGCGGCGGCGGGGGCATTTTATGAATCCACAACTGTTGAAAAGCCAGTTTGCGACGCTGGAGGAGCCTAAGCAAGGCATTTGGATGGATGCCTCGCTGGCTCCGGAGGATATTGTCAGCGCCATCAGACGCCGCCTGGATGGGGAGATGCCGGAGACTAGCGTCTAGCCACGGGTGCCGAGTCAGGTGACAGGATACCTCCGTCCTACCCGATGTGCAGCGTGATCACACATGTTGCGGCAGAGCTCGCCTTTAGGGTGGACTGCAAAGATGTAGCCTTTGCCTGAGTTGTCCGGTGAGGGGGAATGGACATTGCCCCGTTGGTGGCTCGCATCATGATGGCCCTGCAGCGAAAATGCGTGTACGATTCCCCGCCGCCTGAGGCGGGTTTCCGGGCCTGCAGATGAAACCCGCCTTTCTTGTTCCTCTCCGCTGCGGTTCGCCTCCGGGCGGGAGCTGACCGAATGGAGCTTTCCACTCTCTTCACACATCTCGCGATCGCTCTGGGGCTGGGGCTTTTGGTTGGACTGCAACGCGAGCACGCGGCGTCTCAGCTGGCAGGCATCCGTACCTTTCCTCTTGTCACCATCCTGGGTGTTGTCTGCGCGATGCTGGCGCAATCGTTCGGCGGATGGGTCATCGCTGCGGGTCTCATTGCTGTGGCCGGGCTGATCGTCGTGGGAAATATCACGGAGTTCCGCGCCGGCCCAGGCGATCCGGGGCTGACCACCGAAATTGCGATGCTGCTGATGTATGGTGTTGGGGCCTATGTGGTTGTTGGCCCTGCGGCGATTGCCATTGCGATTGGCGCGGGCGCGGCGGTGCTCCTGCAATACAAGGGCGAGCTCCACGGCATCGCGCGCAAGCTCGGCGACGAAGACCTACGAGCGATCATGCAGTTCGTCTTGATCTCGCTGGTCATTCTTCCCGTGCTCCCGAACCAGACGTATGGCCCATACGCTGTGCTCAATCCTCGCGAGATATGGTGGATGGTCGTACTGATCGTAGGACTGAGCCTTGCAGGATACATCGCGTATAAATTCTTTGGCGAACACGCCGGGCTGCTGCTCGGCGGCATACTCGGCGGGGTGATCTCAAGCACGGCCACGACGGTGAGTTATGCAGGCCGCACGGCCCGCGACCCTGCTAGCAGCCGTCTGGCCTCCATCGTCATCATGATCGCGTCGACCGTCGTGTTCGCGAGGGTGATGATTGAAATCGCGATCGTCCAAGTCTCCTTCCTGTCTATGGTCTGGCCACCGTTCGCTGTGCTGCTGTTTGTGTTCATCGCGATGTCCGGCATCTTATGGCTCAAAGGTCGCGATGAGCAACACTCCATGCCCGCCCAGGAGAATCCCTCGGAATTGAGAGCCGCGCTGGTGTTTGGACTCTTGTACGCCATCGTGCTGTTGGCAGTCGCGGCGGCCAAGATGCACTTCGGCGATAGAGGATTATACGTCGTGGCGGCATTTTCTGGACTCACGGACGTCGACGCGATAACACTCTCAACGTCTCAACTGGTGGGAACGGAGCGGCTCGACCCGGAACATGGATGGCGAATCATCGTCATTGCGCTGATGTCGAATGTGTTCTTCAAAGGCGCCACCATTGCCGCCATCGGTCACAAAGAACTGCTGTCCAGAGTCATCTGGTGTTATGGCATAGGGCTCGTGAGCGGAATCCTGCTCGTGCTCCTGTGGCCTTGAACGTCACATCCGCTGACGCGTCGATGTCGTCGGTCTGTCTTTGAGCACCTGCAAGGCTGCTCATCTCACCCTGGCCACGCGCCACGGATACCTTCGACCGAACCGCCACCGACTGATCGGTTGATGTGCTCGATTCCCGATACTCTACCCAGCGCACCTGCCAAGCAATCCGCCGGAACTTCGATCGCTGCAGCTTGAATACCCTGCCTGTGATCCCCCTCCGAACATGTACGACCGCTGTGTTTCCACGTTCCGTACCTGAGGTTTGCGCCGATGGACCTCGGTATCAATGGTGGATTGTCGACTCGAAGCTCCGACGCTGTCGGAGTGCGATCCTCACGCACAACCCTCCCGCTTCGCTCGTCGTGCCCTTGACAACCCCGGGGGCAAAGCTTACAGTGCTCGCCAATTTAAATCGTACCCCCCCTTCCCTGGCTTCCACCATGCCGTTTGCCGACAATCGTTGGCATACGACCCACACAGAAGGAATTCGTCATGAGCCGCCGCCAGCGAACCCCCCTTCCCCCGCCACATGATACACCCCCGAGATTAATCTCCTCCACTCCCAGCTCGCTGCCCTCACCCTGCGCTGGCGCGGGGTAGCGCCGACCCCGCCCTCCCTCAGTGAGGCTGTGGAAGAGTTGACCACCACCGTTGAAGAGCTGCACACCATGAATGAGGAGCTGACCCAGAGCCAGCAGGCCGCATTTGAGACCCAGCAGCGCTACCAGGAGCTGTTCGAAGGGGTCCCCGAAGCCTACCTCGTCACCGACCTCCAGGGCCTCATCCAAGAGGCTAACCGCGCCGCCACGCAGCTATTTAATCTCGGCCATGCCCAGCTGGCGGGCCTCCCCCTGGCGGTCTTCATAGCGCGGGAGATGCGCCCCGCCTTTCGATCTCAACTTGCCTGGTTACGGAATGGTGCCGAGGTGCGTGAGTGGGTCATCCGTGTACAGCCGCGACACAACCCATCCGTGCCGGTGGTCTGTCATGTGGCGCCAGGGCGGGAGGTCGATGGGCAGCTCATCGGCCTACGGTGGCTGCTACGCGATATGACGGCGCAGCAGCAGGTGCAAGAGACCTTAGAGCAGCAAGTGCGCGAGCTGGCCATGAAGCTGGTGTACGCGAATAGCGCCGTCCAGGCCACGCGGGACCGGGCCGAGCTGCGCATGCGAGAGCTGCACCATCGGATGAAGAATAACCTACAGGTCGTCTCCAGTCTGCTGGGCTGCCAAGAAGAATCCCTGCAGGATTTGCGCGCCAGCGCGATCTTCCAGACATGCCAGGGGCGCGTTCAGGCGATGGCCTTGGTCCACGAGTTGCTGTACCAAGGCCCCGACCTGGAGCGGCTTGATCTCGGTCTCTACATCCGACGGCTGACCCTCCAGTTGTTCGAGGCCTACGGCATCGACCGCGAGCAGGTTCACCTGACACTACAGGCCGACGCTGTATCTGTGGATGTGCATACGGCCGTTCCCTGCGGGCTGCTCGTCCATGAAGTGCTCGCGAACTGCTTGCAGCATGCCTTTCCCGCGCACCAAGCAGGGGCCGTGACAATTACGCTGCGGACGGAACCGGCGGGACAGGTGGCCTTGACCATCCACGATACAGGGATCGGGGTCCCTGCTGACCTCGATGTCAACCATGGGGGGGCGTTCGGCCTCCGCTTGGTCCGTGCGCTGACTGAGCAGTTGCAGGGAACCCTGGTGATCACGCGCGAGAGCGGGACTTGCATCACGCTCCGCTTTCCCGTCTGACAGGCAGCACCCCATCTCTCGGCCATGGCTATTACGGAGAATTGAATACAAGTTATCGAGATTACTGGGTTTATCTGCTATGAGGCGGGGCTGTGAGGGGATCCGGGAGGGGCTGGTTGGGGTGTGGTGGCCGATAGTGAAGAGGTACCCCATACGGTGCATAGAAATGAGTTATGCATAGCACGATGTTAAAGGACATGCATGCGGGAAGAGTGGTGACTGGGGAGATGTTCAGGTCGTTGGCCCTGCCCATCCTTCCCATCCGCCCAGAATCCCTAAGTTCTGACCAGGTTTCCTACCAGGACCGGCAATGATTCCGAAGGGATGGAAACTACGCGGTCCTCCTCTCTTTGGAACTATCGCAGGCCTCACTTTACATCCACCATATCATACCTAGTGTATGCTCAGGAGACCTCTTTGGACATCCAGTGTCTTCCAAGCTCCCCCGTTCGCAAAGCTGGACACTAGCAATTTTCGGCCGATGGTTTGAATCCTACAAGCTCTAGATTTTTCTAATGCCGAGGGTCGGACTCGAACCGACACGGCAGTCGCCCACCGCAGGATTTTAAGTCCTGTGCGTCTACCCATTCCGCCACCCCGGCAATATGGTAATTCAAGAACTTACATCTGTTTCTGCTGAGGGGATAAAGTCTTGGTGTCCATATAGGTGTCTAGTTGACGTTGCGCTGCCGTCAGGTCATCCTCATCGATGGTGTTGTAGCGCTTAAACACCGCCATCGTCTTATGGCCTGTGATCTTCATGGCCGTTAAGGCGTCCACCCCAGCTCGCCGAAGGTTCGTTGTGGCAGTGTGGCGCGTGTCGTGAAAAACCAGATCGTTCAATCCCGCCTCTCGGCGAACCCGCTTAAAGATTTCTCGAACGGACTTGATGGGCTTCCCCCACCGCGTGAAGACATTCGGCAGCTGTGCCCCTTGAGGGTCAAGCGCAATTGGCAAGCTCTGCAATACCTTTCGCAGCTCTCGTCCGATGGGAATGTGGCGGGCATCTTTCGCTTTCGTGTCCGTGACCCTTAACCGAATAAACCCGGCCTTGAGGTCGACGCGATCCCACGTTAATTCTGGGATCTCTTCCAGACGCATTCCCGTGTAGTACCCACAGCTGAGCACAGGCTTGAAATAATCCGGCGAGACATCTAACATACGCTGGAACTCTTCAGGGGTCAAGACGCGGCTCCGAACGTTCTGCTCATCCAGAAACTCGACAGGGCTCATGGGGTTGTCAGCAGGCGCCCCCCCTTTCAGCTCGATGAGCCCTTTGCGGGCCACATTGAACATATGCTTCAGACAGGCCACCTCACGATTGAGCGTAGCGGGCCGGGGGTGGCGACCGTGGATGGTCGTGCTCGCCATGCGGAGTGTCTTATAACGCTCAATAGCGGCAGGTGTTACCTCGGTGAGGCGCTTGCCGTCAAATACCTCGCGCAGCTTCTTAATGCTGGTTGCATCCCGGTCCCAGGACTTCTTATTGCCGCGAGCATATTTCAGATACGCGTCTGCCAGTTCCTCGAATGTTGTCGTGATGGGCCGCTGCCTATCGAGGAACTTCCCCTCTGCCACCTCGACCTTGCGCTTACGGAGCACCGTCCCGGCCAGTCGCTTATCAGGACCGATACGCTCGCGCTTGCGATGCCCGTCGACGTAATAATCGATCCAGTAGACCCCCTGCTTCTTGAAGATACTCATCGTCGTTCTCCTTCCTGGCGGCCTTGAGCCATGATCTTGGGGTAGATCTCCTCGGCATATCCTGTCCACGCCTGTTAGGGCCTATTGCGGCATCTACCGCGGTTCAAACAGCCTATCCTTAACGGACTATCTCTTTAATTCTACCACTTCAATTGAAAATGAACAAGTTCATACCTCTAGACCAACCAGCAAGCAAATTAACAACTCCGCGGCCGTATATATGTCCGTTATCGGATGCAGATGCGATCCGTGCGCGCAGGGACGCAGGTTTGTGGTCTATGTCAGCATATATCGCACTGAGGTTCTGGCATGCCCAAAGGATGAGCCATGTCAGACTGACTGACCCCTATGGCAGAAAGAGCATCCTGTGGAGGAGCAAAGCGTACGTGCCAGGGAACCTGAAGCCGCCACTCAGAGCCCGGATACCGGTATGGAACATCTAGAACGACTTGATGCCAAGGCGGTCATCTCCCAGAGCTTCGTCGATGTCAGTCGTCTGCTGCATGACCTAATGGCTAAAGGGAATCCAGTGAAGCGTAAGGATGGCGCAGTGGTGAATCCCTATCCGACCCAGCACGTCAAGCGCTTTGGCGACTATGACGTAGAAAGTCTTAAGCCATAAAATCTCCGCTTGTGCTATTATGCGGCGAAATTTCCATATAAACCCACCCAGTAGGGGGCTTATCTCGACGTTCACGTCGAGCGCTCGGGAAGGTTATATGGACTGATGTCCATATAATCAAGAGTTCGGCCTTTCGTGAAGGTGCTTATCGCAAACGTGAGTTGAGAAGTGTGTCGGACACATACGCATCGGCGCGCTGACACACTCTTTTGAAATGGAGCCAAAAATGACAGACCCCCTAGATTCGCTGGCTCTCGACGGTTCGCCCGCCCAGGCGTTTGCAAGCCACAAGGCCAGAGCCAACGGCATCGCGCGGTTCTTCGCGCAGACCCGCCCCCTGGACGCCGTCAACGGACAGGCCGACGAAAACCACACGATCACGCTGATCGCGCATCTGCATGCCGCGTCCGACGATCCGAACTTTAAGGTTGGCGACAAGATCAGTCTCCAGCTCATTCCCGAAGTGCTGAGGAGGCTCAACCACGGCGACGGCTTAGTCGGTACGCGGCACGACTACGACATGGCGCTGAGGGGCTGATGACCATCGCCTACCGCTATCCCCACCTGTTGGGCGAGGGTGGAGTAAACTTCATCCTGGATGAGCTCGTTCCCGGAAACATCCGGGAAGGCCACCCGCCCGAGATCGAAATCGTCGAAGTGACCTTCCTGAACATCGATATTCCGGAAACCGAGAACCATCTGCTGATGATCGAGAGCAGCCGGTATCTCGTCAATCAGCTTCTCCACGACCGGACCGGAGACGCCAAATATGACAATTCGGCCAACGGGCTGAGTCGCTGGCTGCTCGGCTACATGCAGACGATCGCCAAGCACGACTTCCTGGAATTCAATTCCCGCCCCTATGCGCGGCTCGCGCTGCACCCCTTGTACAACCTCCACGAGTTCGCGCGTGAGCCGGAGATCAGAACGGCCGCGCAGCTCCTGCTCGACTACACGATGATGAAGTTCGCCGTCTCGAGCAATCGCGGGCGCCGGGTGAGCCCGTTCAGACGGCTGCAGCACCGGATCAACCACCAGGCCAATGTGCGCAACGATCTCTACGCCGAGAGCGGCGATCAGGTGGCCGGCTACTTCATGGCCTATACGGGATTCATCGATCCCGAGGGCAAGCCGGGCAAGTTCGCGCCGAGCCTGTCCTTCAACGCCGTGATCTCCGGAACGGCGGCCTACCGCCCGCCGCCGGCGGCCTACATCCTGGCGATGAAGCGCGACAATCCGCCATCGCTCCACCGCTTCTACCATGGGACGCGGCCGCGGCTCAGAGGATCGCCCGACATCGCCGACGGCGGACTCGAGATCTACCACCACTCCCCATCCTTCCTGCTGTCCGCTGGCGGGTCGTTCCTGAATAGCGGCTATGGGCACGACGAGCTCGACATCGGCAAAGAAGCCTGGGAGCAGACCTCGCGCGCCCAGGCGACAACGCTGATCCCGACGCGGGCCGACACCAAATTCCACGATCTCATCCGCTTCGAGCCGTATCCGGACCCGTTCGTCGACCCATACGCAGATGATCCCGAAGACCCCGACACACTGCGGACGCCCTCGGTCAATATCGGCGTTGACCGCGGGCTGATCGCGGGCGCCAATCTACGCCCCGCCGAGAAGAAGACGATCCTCGAGCATGCCACCTCTACCTCACCCGCCCTTGCCTTCCACGCCGACCGGTTGCTGATGGCATGGAAGGGGTCGGGTAACGACAACCTGAATGTCGCCAAGGTCGAGAGCACAACTCTGCTCGGGATCGACGGGGTCGAGGGCGTCGAAGAGGTGGTCACCCTGAGTGACACGACCGACGAATCTCCGGCGCTGGCATCCCACAACGGGCGGCTCTTTTCGGCCTGGAAGGGCTCTGGCAACGACCAGCTGAACCTGGCGTTCTCCGACGACAATGGATTCACCTTCAAGGGAAAGAGGACCCTCACCGACTCCAGCGAGTACAGTCCGTCGCTGATCTCCCACGGAGGCAGGCTGTTCCTGGCCTGGATCGGCGTGGACAACGAACAACTGAACGTGGCCAAGGTCGTCCTGTTCGGGAACACGGCAGGCGGTTTCGGCATCGAGGGCCTGGAAGACAAGGTCGTGCTCGGCGATACCAGCGAGGCCGCGCCGGCACTGGCATCCCACAACGGACGGCTGTTCCTGGCGTGGAAGGGCTCGGGCAACGACAACTTGAATCTGATGTTCTCCGACGACAATGGCGCGAGCTTTCGGGGCAAGACGACGTTTCCCGAAACGAGCAGCCACGGTCCGGCGCTGACCAGCGACGGCGGCAGGCTCTTCCTTGCCTGGAAAGGCTCCGGCAACGAGAACCTCAACGTCGCCAAAGTGGTGCTCTTCGGCAATACGGCAGGGGGCTTCGGCATCGAGGGGATCGAGGGCAAGGTCGTGCTCGGCGAGATCAGCGAGGAACCCCCGGCGCTGGGATCCCAGAACGGGATGCTCTTCCTGGCCTGGAAAGGCGAGGGCGAAGATCATCTGAATCTCAGGGTTTCCCGGGATGGCACCTTCCAGGCGCCAGGGCCCTGGATCTTCTGCAACCTCGGCCACCTCGGCTTCTATGTCGCGGCCTACCGGACGCCCGCCGCCCGACCCGAAGATCTCGATCCTGTGCCCGACAACCTGGCCCTGGTCTACGCCATGGAAGCGGGCGGTATGGACTTCGATCGGTTCCGTGAGCTGACGCTGGCGCTCAACCGGAGACTGCCAGACGCGTTCGAGTATGGCGGCCATTATCAGTTCAACGCGCCAGACGGCAAGCGCTTCGCGATCTGGTTTGCGCTCACGGAGCTGACGTACACGGCGCGGGTGGTCGACCTGAACGATCCGAACGCCATCGGCGACCTCAACACGCTGCCGCTCGTCTCCGGCGAGTACATGACGTCGCCCGGCGGGCACGATGGCCTGATCGAGATGCCCGTGCGCGTCGACAACAAGAGTAGTTGCCCGGGACCGTGGATCGAACGCGCGCAAGCGCTTTTTGCCATCGCTCAGAGGTTCGATGAACAGGGAAGGGCAAAAGATGCGCAGACAGCGCTTGTCGATGCAGCGCAGCTCAACGACGAGCTTCTCAGGCTGAACCCGGAGCAGAACGGGCCGCCCCTCGCCCCCGCCGTCATCCAGGCGCTGGGCAGAATGGGCGTGGATTTCAGTGTCCCTGAGGCCGATCTGCGCGACTGGCTCGCTAATCCGCTCTTCACCCCCTATCCGGGGATTTCACAGGCGCTGCTTCTTCTAGGGCGGCGGCTCAGGGCTCCGGTCTTCCTTGACGTCATCGTCTGGAACTACGAGCACACGCCCGGCATCGCGTCCCCGCGCAATGCTGCGGATGTGAAATTTGACGTCCTGAAGGCGGCCATTCTGGAGGGCTCAAACGCGCGCTACGGAACGAATGTGAGCGATTTCGAGCAGCTCCTCGGACCGTAAGCTGTGGGAGGCAACTGCTCGAAGCCTTCGTGCGGTTCGAGTACCCCGACGACTTGTTCGATGGCGATTTCCCAGAGTTTGCCGAGCGAGAGCAAGAGGTATTCACCTGGTTCAACCTAGTGGGCAAGGGTCCGCAGTGTTCCCAGGTGCCAGCCGTTGCGGACTTCGAGTGTGCGTGAGATGAGAGCAGCGCCGAACAAATCGCTGCAGCAGACCGGGCCGACATAACGGTTTTTCGAGCGGTGACGTCAAACTGGCCGGCCCGGTTGCTGAGCTTGGTCGTTCGGCGGCACTCGTGCGAAGACCGTGAGGCGAATGTCCTGGCTTGCTGTGTGTATCGCTTGAACTCAACAAGGGGATATGCAAAAACCCCCAATATCAGCCTGGTCGTCAAAGGTAGGGAGACCTGATATGTCCGAGCCCTTCGATTTCGTCATCGTCGGCGGTGGCTCCGCCGGTGCGGTGATCGCCTCCCGCCTCTCCGAAGACCCATCGTGCCGGGTAGCGCTGATCGAGGCCGGTGATCGGCCGCCCGCTGTGTCATCGATGCCGGTCGCGTGTGCCTCCATGCAACGGAACCCGGATACGGACTGGATGTATACCGCCGACCCGGGCAAAGCCGGACTCGGGCTCAATGGGCGGCGCGTCCCGGTGCCGCGCGGCAAGATGCTCGGGGGCTCCTCCAGCCTCAACTACATGGTCTATGTCCGCGGCCATCCAGGCGACTTCGACTCTTGGGCCGAGGGCGGCGCGACCGGATGGAGCTACGTCGAGGTGCTGCCATACTTCCGCAAGAGCGAGGGACTTGCGCCCTCCGACGAGGTCGTGATTGACGCCCAGGCGCACAACCTCGACGGTCCTCTGGGTGTCTCGGTCCGCTCCTCGGTGCTTCCGGCTGCGCGTGACTTCGTCGAGGCCGCCGTGGCCGCGGGCATCCCACGCGGCGATTACAACGGACGCGACCGCGGCGGCGAGGCGGGCGTGGTATCGCTGGTGCAAAGCACGACACGGCGGGGCAAGCGGTCCAGCACCTACCAGGCTTTCCTGGAAGGCGAGCCTGAGCGCCGGCCCAATCTTACGATCATCACGGGTGCGCAGGCCACGCGCGTGATCGTTGAGGGCGAGGCTGGACAAGCCACTGCCAGAGGTGTCGAGTATCGCACCGCCTCGGGGGAGATGCGCACAGCACATGTTGGCAAAGAGGTCATCCTCAGCGCGGGGGCGATCGGCTCGCCGCACTTGCTGCTTTTGTCCGGCATTGGGCCACAGCATGTACTGGAAGCCGTGGGCGTGCCCTGTGTCGTTGACTCCCCCCATGTCGGCAAGCATTTGAAAGATCATCTCATGGTGCCGCTGTTCTTTCCCGCGCCCGGCGTCGGCGTGACGATGCACGAGATCGCCCTGTCGATGGGACCGGCGGCGTTGCGCGGCCCAGGCGGACCGCTGCCCGCTGACCCTAGCGATGACGCGCACCTGTCTGCCGAACTGCAGGCCATGAAGCAGGAAGCGGAGCGGCGATTCACCGAGTGGGAGACGACCGGGCGCGGCCTGCTTGCCTCATCCCTCGTCGACGCGGTGGCCTTTTGCTCGACTGGCCTGGGAGACACGTACAGTCACGACGCGGAAATCTTCATATTTCCCACGGCGGGCAACGATGACCTCATGCGGTTATGCCTGAATATCGACACGGCACGGTACTTCGATGATGCGGCGAAGCGTCTGGCGCCGGATGCGAAAGGCCTCTATATACTGCCCAATCTGGCACTGCCGTACAGCGCGGGGGAGATCGTGCTGCAAAGCGCCGATCCCGGTGTGCATCCGTCTATCCGCATGAATTACTACGACGATCCGCATGACCTGAAGGTGATGGTGGCGGTGCTGCGACGGGCCCTGGATATCGCGGCGCACTGGCCAGGGAACCGTAAGATCGGCCCGGTGATGATCCCCCCGTTTCTCGCGGCAAAACATGGGTACGCAGCTGGCAGGGAGCCCAGTGACGCGTTGCTGGAAGATCTCGCCCTGCACTTTTCTCTGACGGTCTACCACCATACATGCACCTGCCGGATCGGCGATGCCGTCGATCCTCGGCTGCGGGTCCTAGGGGTGGGAAAGTTACGTGTGGCGGACGCTAGCGTCATGCCCAACATCACCAGCGGCAACACGAACGCGCCGTCGATCATGATCGGCGAAAAGGCGGCCGAAATGATCGCCGCCGACAACGGCGTGCAGCTGCGGGCATTCGTTGGCGAGCGCCGCTGAAACGTGCACAAACGGGGTCGGAATAGATTTTCCCGGTGTGTCAAGGACCAGAAGCCATACGGAGGTGGAAGCAGAGCAGCACAGCTCACCCGGGCCGCGCCGAACAAGGGCCTGGAGCCGACTGCCTCCAGCGTCCGCTCCGCTCCCGACAGCAGCTGACGCCCGGCGTTGATATGATTTGCATTGCAACCGCTTGTGCCAAAAGGCGTTAATTTTGGCGCGAGCGTTGTCCAAATCATCAGACTTTCTGATTTGCGCGGAGTGCAAATCATAGGGTCTAGACGGACCCCACATCGAAAGGCTGCATCATGAAACCAGGTACACCTCCCACGCTGTCTGAGTATCTGCTGTATGAAGCGAGCAATTTTCTGCTCTATCCCTATCCTACAGGATCAGATCATTGTCAGTTATGAGGGTCGTACCCTACTGAACACCGGGTGCATAGGTACCAGTGCGAGTCAGCAGCTGTCTTATACAGGGAACACGACTCGAGTCTCAGTACAAGTCATTCCCAATTGTGCGGGCGGGACCAAAACGGCCTGGAGCTGGACGGCTCATTGTCCATGACGAGAGATCGATCGAATCCCGCATAGAGGCCATTGCTGCCACTGAGCTCGTGGAGGAGCACATCTCCAACTGCTCACTGGTACGGGGTATGAGGGCATAGACGCTCACCGCTGCATTCCGAACCCGCTTTTTGTGTTCTGGAGAATCGTGCTCGTCCCCCAACAGGGTAAACCAACCAATCGGTACATGGCGATTCAACCTCAGCAGCGTATAACGTTGAATTCGACTCGGCGATCAAGTGCGTCCCGCGCATCGTCAGTCGCAGTCCCGATGAGATTTTCCCGCGAGCCCTTGCCACTGGTGATGGTCCGATTGCGCAAGGGCGGCGCTTCGGCTTCCAATCGTGCCTGGATGTATTCCGCGCGTCGGAGCGACAAGTGTTCGTTGATCGGCTCAGGACCAGTGCGGCTGGCGTGCCCGATGATCTCCAGGCACATATTCTGCTGAGTAGTGTGCCGTGCGATCTGCTGCAGCCACATGAGATGCGGGTTTCGGCTCTGCGCAGCCGACCACAACGCTGTTGACCCGGGTTTGAACAGAAATTTGACGGCGAGGTGCTCCCGAGCAAGCCCATACGCAACCATCCTGCCGAAGGCTCGGGCCGCGTCGTCGCGGTGCCCAAGCTTCCAGTGGGCGAGATAGAGGCCGTTATAGACGCGCAACTGTTCACCCGCCGGGGTGCGCAGCGCGCTCTGGTATAAGTCCAGCGCCTCCCTGTATCGCTGGCTGTTATAGGCCTGGACCGCGGCACTAATGATGCCCTCCGCGGCGAGATGCGCCGCATAGACCGGATCAATCGCATCGCCCACTTGACTCTCCTGACACGTCTTGATATACCCTTCGACGACCGGATCTTTGGTCCAGACGGGGCTCTCTTGGAAGTACGGCGTGGGCCAGACATCCACCCCTTCGGGCTTGGCGTGGCTCCTCCCCTTCGACACAATCTTGCCCGTCTGCAAATTGGCCAAAGTCAGCCAGATGCGAAAGGCTTCGGGCGGCACGGTGACTTGGCCCTGCGTGTTGACACCGGCAAAGGTGCCAATGAGCACGAGTGGGGACTGCGCGACACTGGCAGCAGAAAACGGCTGGATCTCGAACTGCGGATAGGTGGTCCGGACCAACTCGACAATGCGTGCCTCGATGGAGTGGGTGACGTTCGACTGCACCCCTGTGACGCCATCAACCAGCGGATCAATTACCACACCGTGCTTGCCCGCAACTCCGAGCTCCACAGATGGGAGCGGCACTTTGGAAAAGAGATCGTTCGCAGCCTTTAGGATCGCCTCATTGAGGGGAATCGCGACGGGAACGGGAGGCGGGGTCGGTGGTAGCGCGGGCATCGCCGCAGGACTGGGGACTGGTGGGGGTGGGGGCATGCGCGACGCACATGCTGCTATCACCGTCGCCAGCACTAGAGCGATCAAGGCGCATACACAGGTGATGTTGCAGCTATGACGGGTGTTCATGACCGACACTCCTGGGCGAAGGTTGTCATAGCTCCGGTGCGCACACAGAGGGTGTCTGCAGGGCATCTAGGCGTGAGCGGCTCTTACCAGAGGCGGCTCCTCTGTCTCCTCCTCCAGGCGATGGCCTGTGCCGTATAGGCACACTGTTCATTGGCGGACGTACAACCGTCGTAAGCCTGTATAGGCTGGAAAGCCGTTATCCACAATCCTGACCACAAAATGGTTGCGATCAAGGATCTGAATGGCTCCTTTTCCCTGCCGCCCGTCTGGATGTCGTTCATAGATATGCGCATCAATGTATTGCCACGTCCCCGTGCCCTGCGGAACACCATTAACGATGTAGGTCTCTGTCCCGTCTGGGCGGAGATGCCAGAGGATATCCATGGGCTGGCCCAGTTCCTCCCCCGTAAATCTCCACGTCCCCACGAGCAGCTCTGACGGAACCCCCAACGCGGGCGGCGTCACGGGTGCAGGCGCGGTCGATGCTCCAGGCGAAGCGTCCGGGGCGAGGGTGGGCCCCGGTTGCGGTGGTGAGCTTGGCGTCCGTCCCGAGAGCGCCAGATATACCGCCGTGACGAGCACACCCAGTAGCACTCCTCCCACCCACAAGCGCCAGTGCTTGTGGCGACGAGATCGCTGGGTTATCTCAGGTGTGTTGCTGGTCGTAGGGCGGTGTCCCTCTGGCTGGTCTGTCGCGCTGACAGAGGGCGTTGCGGCCTCCTCCCGTCGGGGCGCAGCGCCACACGGCCGGTCCTCCCCGGGCGCGGCCGGATTGGGTGGGGACCGAATCGGTGTGGCTGCTTCGGACGCCAGCGTCTCCTCCGCCGTGAGTGAGGGGGGGCGTAGGAAATGGCTCACCGCCTGCACTACCTTGTCAAACTCTGGGTGTGCGCCGGTCTCATGCCAATCGAGCAAGCGCGCCGTCTGAATCCGCCGAAACTCCAGCGGGAGACGTACCTCATCGAGGAGGACCGGGACGAGAATCCGCCGGCGAGCCCCCTCAGCAGCTTCCGTTTTCACCCAGTCCGAGTTCACGGAGTGCTGTGACCACACCACAATCATACAGCGGACAGTGCCGAGCGCCTCCTCGATGGCCTGATCGAAGGTTCGCCCCGGCAGAATGGTGCGGTCCCACCACACGGACCAGCCGTGCCGCTCCAGCGCGCGCACCAGGGGGCGTACCCGTTCACGGTCTGCGCTGGCGTAGCTCAGAAAGATGTCACTCATAGAAAATAATATAAGCCAAAATTTTATGTTGTAAAATAACACTTCCCACTTTCCGATAAACATATGTTATCGGCAACTCGGCCATGACGTTCACGTCGTCTCTCGCAACTATACTGAGATTACAAAATCGTTAAATAGTACTTATTTGTGAGGATGAGATAGAAATAGACCTACATGAGGGTAGCAGCGATAAGACCTAATAAACCCCTTATCGTATCGGAAGGGCGCACAATGTTTCTTGACAAGGGGCAGACAAAGGTCTACTAAGCTTACATGCTGGCTTCGATATTTTTAGCTAGAAATATAATGGGGGAGTGGGAGGCTTCATAACCTTTATAAATCAATGACTTAAGAAAACGCTTCATCGCTTGAAAACCCCTCTTTCTCTGCGATATAGTCACTTTCCTGGGATGTACCATGAGTTCATAGGTTCCCCTGGATAAGGGGCCTCATAGAACGCAGTTTGCCCTTCGCTAACTCGTCTCCAGCCGTGCTTCGTAAAATCTCTTTCAATCTGCTCATCCAAATGATCATTAAAGGATGACATGACTTATCCTCCACGAAGAGCCACTGAAAAGTAGGAAGCCATGTACTAGAGTTCATTCCGATTTATGCTATGCTGTGCCTCCAAGGAAAGGAGGCCAGCGCCATGGGGAAGTTACCGTTCACCGACATCCAGACCCGCCCGCTGGAGGTGCTGGATTTGACCAGTCTGACCCTGGATGAGTTTCGGCCAGCCAGTCCACCCGCGGCGGCCTCGACCCCGGCCGCCCCGTCCCCCCTTGGGGGCATGAGGGGACGGCACGGCGCATCGCGCGCCCCCAGGACCCGCGTGAGCAGACGCGCGGTGATCGTGGCAAGAAAACATGCCATCCTGTGACCAATGTGTTGCTGAGCAATGCCGCGCTCACGCTCCTCTTCCTGAGCGACACCTATGGGGGCCGCACGCACGACACGCGGATTGCAGCGGCCACGCCCTCCCCCTGGCCCGCGGGCAGCCGGTTGCTCCAGGATCTCGGCTTCTTGGCGTTCACGCTCCACGAGGTCGAGCTCATCATGCCCACGAAAAAGCCCCGGGGCCGCGCCCTCCCGCGGGCGCAGAAAGCGGCCAATCGGCGGATCGCGCGCCGCCGCGTCCGCATCGCGCACGTCCACAGCCGCATCAAGCGCGGCCGTATCGTCCGTGACACCAGCCGTCTGCGGAAGGCGGGCGGGCGCGATGGGGTCATGGAAATCGGTGGTGCCTTGCATAACTTTCGGGTGCGTCTGATCCCGTGGCAACCGATGGTTGAATCGGAATGAACTCTATTCTTTCGGGGGTTGAGAACGTTGCCGGTCACCTTTTAGCGTCGGCTAGCCCTAAGGCGGCCAACCCCCGCCTTGCAGCCGACGCGCTGCGCTCCGCGTGCGGCTGATGGCGACCGTTCGGTCGCGATGAGGTGATGTGCCTGTGCGCCAGCCCCAGCAGAGGAGGCATCGATGCACCTCGACGATCGCCCGATCGGCCAGGTCCTCTCCCGCCGTCAGGTCCTCGCCCTCCTGGGGGCTGGCAGCGTCAGCCTCCTGACGGGCGCGTCCCCAGCGTGGGCACAGGGGGTCCCCGGCTCCGCGGGATGCGTGGTGAGGCCCGCACCGACCGAGGGCCCGTACGTCGTCGACGAGCGGCTCCATCGGAGCGACCTCCGAACCGACCCCACCGATGGGAGCGTCCGCCTCGGGATCCCCGTGGAGCTCACCCTCGTGATCTCCCGACTGGCAGGGACCGCCTGTGCGCCCCTCGCGGGGGCCCAAGTCGACGTCTGGCACTGCGACCACCTGGGTGTGTACGCCGATGTCAACGATCCCCGCGTCACGACCACGGGCCAGCCGTTCTTACGCGGCTCTCAACGCACCGATGCGCAGGGCCAGGCCCGCTTCACGACGATCGACCCAGGTGGGTACGAGGGCCGGACGGTCCACATCCACTTCAAGGTCCGCTCACCCTCGGGACAACGCCCGGCGTATGAGTTCACCTCCCAGCTCTACTTCGATGACGCACTGACGGACCGCGTGTCCCAACAGCCCCCGTACGCGGGCCGCACACCCCGAACGACGCGCAACAGCACCGACGGAATCTATCGCAACGGTGGCTCTCAGTTAATGCTGGCACTGGCACCACAGGGCGCACCGTACAAGGGCACCTTTCAGGTGGCGCTCACAGGCGTATAGCCTCATCGAGTGCACCGCGACCTCACCCTCGCATGGAGCTGTTAACATGAAATTGACCTACTATCCAGGCACGTGTCACGAATAATACATAACTCATTTTTCATGCAGCTGTTGTGTTGCTTGTACGCAGCATGACGGCGAAGGTCTTCCATGCACTCTACACTGGATTTGCCATCCCTGGTGCAGGCTGCGGGGGATGCGATCATCGCGGCAGACACGGACGGGAAGATACGGCTATGGAACCCGGCAGCGGAGCGGATTTTTGGGTTCACGGCGGCGGACGCGCTCGGCCATTCGCTCGATCTGATCATTCCGGAGCGCTGGCGGCATCGGCACTGGGAAGGCTATCAACGCGTCATGCGGACGGGCCAGACCCGCTATGGGACCGAGGTGCTTCGCGTCCCCGCTCTGGACAAGGACGGACGGGCCCTCTCGATCGCCTTCACAGTTGCCCTGTTGCAGGCCGGGGACGGTGAGATCCAGGCGATTGCCGCGATCATCCGCGATGAGACGGCGCGCTGGGAGGAAGAACGTGCCCTGCGTCGGCGCTTAACCGACCTCGAGGCACGCCGTCGATGAAACCGCCTGCACCGGGAAACTTACGGATAAGGGAGCCTCGTGGTGATTCAGCTGAAGCGCGCGTATGCACCGCCCGAGTCAGACGATGGATTCCGGGTCCTGGTCGACCGACTCTGGCCGCGGGGTATGTCGAAGAGTACGGCGCGGATTGATCTCTGGCTCAAAGAGATCGCACCAAGTGCCGCCCTCCGGCAATGGTTCGGTCACGACCCAGCGAAATGGCGCACGTTCCGGGCTCGTTACGTCCGGGAACTCCAGAACAACGGCGCCGCGGTCGAGCAGCTCATGGCGCATGTACGTCACGGGACGGTGACGCTCGTGTACGGCGCCAAGGACCAGGAACATAATGATGCCGTCGCCCTCAAGGAGTTTCTCGCATCAGATGGGGCACATTCCTGATGCCTGTTTGGTGGATCACGACTCCATCCCGCGCCGAACCCTGCACTGGAGCCCACCGTTATACGTCCCAATCATTTCCGTTTTGGATAAGTCAATGGCGACCCCAACTGTTGATGCACTTTTCCGTCGTGGCATTCCGGAGCACCTCGCTAAAAAGCTGTCAGGCGAAGGCTTCACGCTTGCGCAACTTCAGCAGCTGCCAGTGGACTGCATGGGTAAACTTGAGTAGTGCTACACGGGTAATGCTCTAGCAGAAACGCCATCCATAAACAGCCTTTGGTTTTAAGGTGTTAGGAAGCAGCGCTTACCAGCCAGCATTACCCGTGTAGCAGTACCAAACGAGCGGATCGCATGCGGGTTGATGGCGACGGGTCCCCCCGGCCAATCCTGTGTAAAGGTCCACACCATCTTTTCCACCAGGCGGCTCATGCTGGGCGTGTTGTAGGGATCGCCCCAGCGCGAGGCGAACAGGTAGGGATAGCTGGGATCGGTGATCAAGCGGAGTCGCCAGACCGTAGCGCCCGACGTCAGCGTCGGGCAAGGATTGAAACGATCACCATGGTGCAATGATCGCTGATTAGTCCACGAGACCTTCTCGGGGCTCACGCTGATAACCTCTTGTCACTACATCGTGACGATCCACCGCCGATGCGTATTGACGTCTGTTCTCCACCTGCCTACAATCACCCTATTGCCTCATATTTGGGAAATGCCGCACCAATGACTGGCGGCGGTCCCCCTCACGACCCTATAGCCCTTGTCCGGATGTGCCTTCCGGTGCCATGTCATGACACCCGGAAGCCTGGCCGCGTCACGCATGTTGAAGCCCTGCGGTGGGGACCGCTCGACGGCGTATCGCACCCACATCGTCGGCAACGCAGGAGGTGACCGATGCCGAAATATCTCTTCCAAGGCTCGTATACGGTGGAGGGTTTACGCGGATTGCTCAGGGATGGCGGGACGAAACGGCGTGAGGTTGTAGAGCAGTTGGTGACACAGCAGGGTGGAAAGCTTGAAGCCTTTTATTATGCGTACGGTGGTGACGATTTTTTCATCATCGCCGACATGCCAGATAGTGTGACCACGAGCGCGGTCTCTCTGGCGGTCAATGCGACGGGAGCTGTCAGCTTTAAGACCATCGTGCTGATCACGCCCGAGGAGGTGGACGCGGCGGTCAAGAAAAGTATCAGCTACCGCCCTCCAGGGCAGTAAGGTCAAAGTCCACCCAGGAGCGGCGTCAGAGGGCGCAGGCTGCACCAGGCCGGAGACTATTCGCCAGGGGAGTGTGCCCCTGACGCCGCTCGCGAAGCACTCAGAGGACAACCCAGATGTGCGGACGATTCACGTTTCAACCCACCGAGGCCTTCTACGGGCGGTTCCAGATTATCAACCGCCTCGATGGCCTAGTAGCCCGCTACAACATCGCCCCCGGCCAGATGGTGCCGGTGATCATTGCCAACAGCCCTCGCCGGATCGTGCTCATGCGCTGGGGTTTGATTCCGCATTGGGCGAAAGATCAGAAGACGGCCTACAAGATGATCAATGCCCGGGTGGAGACGCTGACGCAGCGGCCCGCGTTCCGGGGCTTGCTGAGCCACAACCGCGCCTTAATACCTGCCTGCGGCTACTATGAATGGAAGGCAGAAGGACGGG
Organism: bacterium; assembly: GCA_046727435.1. Classification (GTDB taxonomy): domain Bacteria; phylum Tectomicrobia; class Entotheonellia; order J063; family CAVPRW01; genus CAVPRW01. The sequence continues at coordinate 24,271 of JBKPCR010000554.1, forward strand.
ATAAAACGCCGTAT
>JBKPCR010000555.1:0-11917 GCA_046727435.1 bacterium
GCTCGTAGGTGTACCAAATGGGCACCGCGAGCGGTCCTCGGCCTTCGTCGGCAATACTGATGACCCCGACATGCACATCGGCCAGAAACGTTTCGCGCTCTTGCCTTGTCATCGCCAGCGACATACGATCCTCCTTCTCGGTAACGCCGTTAACAATCCGTCTCACGACCGGCGGTTGAGCGGCTGGCGGCCACCAGCACCGGTATCATGGCAGACCGCTTCCACGCTGGTCCGCTCCAACCGCCTGTGAGATGGCATTCGCCCAGCATCGTTGATGATGGTGTGATGGCCAGTGCACAGAATCCCGCTTCCGCCGCCACCACGTGCGCTTCCGTAAAGCCAGCAGCCGTGAGCATTTCAGGCAGTCCGTCCTTCGACTGCCCCGAATAGGAGGTAAAACCCAGTGCAATGCTACCCCCAGGCGCCATCACCCGGCGCATGTCTCTCAGGCCAGCCACGGTGTCCGGCCACACGTGCATGGAGTTCATGGCCAGCGCGTTCGTGAAGGTGTTGTCTTCGAACGGCAAGCTCTCCACAAAGCCGTACCGCAGGTCGACCCGACTGCGCTCTACGGCGTTCACGTTCCACGCGCTGGCCTGCTCGACCATTTCGTCGGATGGATCAACGCCTGCTACGTATCCCCCCAACACCGACCCGGCCAGAAGCTCGATGCCCACTCCGGGCCCGAAGCCAACCTCTAGTACCCTGTCGTGCGGCTGGATGCTGAGCCGGTCGATGACCCAAGCGGCACACGGCTGATTCGTGCGCGCCATGATGATGCCACCCAGCTTGCCCAGGATCCCCTTGGGACGGCCGAACATGCGCATCAACATGCGGTGTGCAAGGCTCATCGGCGGCCAATCTCTCCGTCACGAGGGGCTTTCGGCCATCTCACCATGGCGTATCAGGCAGATATGTCCTCATCCGTTGCGATGGAGCCACGGTTCGGGCCACCTGAGCAGCGCTCAACATTTTACGATCAGGGAGCATTATAGCGTATGGGCGGTCAGATGGTCGTGCCTCTGCAGACAGACGGCTTCGCCCGCCAGAGCGGTGTGCAGGCGCCTCAGACAACTGGCGGTATAAAGATACTTATACGGTGAGTTGAGGCCTGATTCCCTGTCTCACAGTAAGGGATACCCCCGCTCTGCTGCTGTGCATCCTCGTGCACAGCCTCGCCGCAGGGATGGTGCTCCTCCGGTTTGGCATCAAGGCGTCGAATCCCCTCCCACACCTCGCCAGCACGTATTGTTTACACCGGCGAGGAATGAAGCCGACCTGATAAAAGCATGCAAAACTTCCTTGAAGAACCAGTCATGACCGCTTCGCGGGCATGTTACATGACGTGGCTCGCCACCCTTGGCACGGCGCCGGCAGCTTGGCTCGAAAAAATAGATGAGCGGTGTCGATCGCGCAGCGGCTCGTTCGACTATCTCTCGAAAGGAGAGCACGCCATGCCATATCTGGACCTACAGCACTGAACGTGCGATAGCACGCCATAAGCTCTATCCCTTTGTGGAGAAAGGATTGAGCGCCTCGGTGGGTCCACCAGACAATTTCCGCTATGCCCAAGAACCGGTACTCTTGGCCATAGATTGGGGGATGCTAGATGGGATGGTGGGTCATTTTACTGCAGAAGTACCAAGGGAGAAAAGTAAAACGGAAATCATGAGGAGACGGAGAGAGGTTTACTAGGTCTTATCGCAGCTTCCCTCCTGTAGGGCCAAAGCTAAGCGCTTTGTCACGAGAGCGTTTGATTCTGGGGGGTCACGCCGCCGTCGGCTGGGGAGCCGCACGGAACCCCGGATACCACTCCCAGAAGGTCGCCTCCCAATCCCCATTTAACACCCGCGTGCGGATCTGCAGCAGCAGGTGCGCCCCGCGTGGGGTCCAGGCCATCTGTTGCTTCTTGCAGAAGCGCTTGCTGATCACCTGATTCACGGTCGATTCCACGAAGCCCGTGCTGATCCGTTCCCCCGCCCGGTAGCGCTCGCCATAGTTGGGAATGAAGCCTTTGTTGTTCTCAATATACGTATGGAACTCCTCCACCGCTTTCAGGAGCTTCCGGGCCGTGCTATGACCACTGGTGGCCACCGCGGCATCCAGGTCCATCTCGATGGACTGGACGACTTGCAAGGCCTTGTAGACATTCCCATGCCACACATACCATTTCAGGCGTTCCAGGTCCCGCACGACCGGATCACGCAGGGGATAGTCCTGCTCCTCATCCTTGGTCTGGTCTGGCAAGCCTTTCACCATCTGCTGCAGCACGGTCAACCGCATCGTGAGATGAAACCAGTCCAAGAGATGCTCCGCGTGTGGGTTGAGATAGAGTTGGGAACGCCCGCGGCGCTGGGGCTGGTACCCCATCGATGTCGAGCCGCCGCCCATGCCGGCCTTCACGGTGTTGCCCCGCCGCTGGGTGGTGGAACGCACGATCGCCTGGATTGGTCAGGATCGCCGCCTGAGCAAAGACTATGAGTACCTCCCTGAGAGCAGTGAAACCATGATCTACCTGGCGATGAGTCGGCTGATGCTGCGTCGGCTCGCCAGGCAGGCGCCGTATGGCGTGCCGAGCCCCCAGCGGCAGGGACTCAGAGGGCTGGCACGAGCTTTCTAAACAGCCTCTAGTACTACAGTGGTAATTCGATGGTTATGCTGTCGATGTCCCCGTCACCGCTTCCCGCCGCTTGTAGTGGGCATATTTGGCGACAGCCTGATGCCACCGGCGCCACTGCGACCACGCTAAGATGTGGCGGGCGGTCTGCGGCACAGCCAGGACCAGGCGCCACAACAACCGGCGGATCTCCGGCACGCTCACGGGGATTGCAGTCCACGGCTGGCTTTGAAGGCCGCCAGGCTGCGCCGCTCCTGGGGAGGTGGCAGGCTTTTTTTCAACACCTCTACCGCGATCGCCCCCGCTCGCAGCACCGTCAGCAGGGCCAAGGCCCACATAGCCAGGGTGATGTGCCGGTACCACCCCGTCCAGCTCCGGACCTCATAGTGATCCAGCTCGACCTCGCTTTTGGCCGCTTCGAAGCAACTCTCAATGGTCCAGCGCGTGCCCGCCACCCGCACGACCTCGGCCAACGTGGTGTCTTGAGGGGCAAAGACCACATAGGCTTGCAGCTCCCTCGGCTCGCTGATACTGCGGCGGACCAGCAGCCAGCGGCACCAGCCGGGCTCCAGGGGCTCAGCCAGGGGCAACCACCGCCAGTCATACCAGCGGGGTCCTTTGGTGCCGTCGCCTGCGCTGAGGCGGCTCCAGCCGTCCTCCGGCAAGGCGGTCAAAACCGCTTTCACCTGGCGCTGGTGCCAGTCCAGCCAGACGTATTCCTTACCCGAGACTGCCAGCACATAGGCGTGGGCTTGGGCCTCCAACCACATCCGCAGGCGCCGGTCGTCGCCATAGACGCTGTCCCCGGTCACCCACCTGGCCGGCACGCCAGCCGCCAGCGCGCGCTGCAGCATCGCTTTGGCCAGCTGCGGCTTGGTGGCGAAGCGTCGCTCCGCCGGAACGCCGGCCTGTCGGCAGCGGCCGGGGTCCTCAGTCCATTCTTTGGGCAGGTAGAGCTCACGATCCAGCAGCGCCTGCCCGTGCCGACTGGCATAGGCCAGAAAGACGCCGATCTGGCAGTTCTCAATGCGGCCTGCCGTGCCACTGTATTGGCGCGCCACGCCGGCCGAGTACTGGCCCTTTTTGAGAAAGCCGGTTTCATCGATCACCAACACCGCGTGGGCATCTCCAAGGTGTGCCAGAAGATAGCGGCGCAGTGCGTCGCGGACGGCATCAGGATCCCACAGGGCGCGCCGCAGCAAATGCTGCAGCCCATACGGCGTGGCATCCCCACTAACCTCGGCCAACTGCCAGCTATTCTTGCGCTCCACTGGGCTCAACAACCCCCGCAGATAGGCCATGGCCCGCTGCCGGGGCTCGGTACGCTCGAAATAAGGGGCCAAGCGGCGCTCAATGTCGGCCAAATAGGCGGTCCCACCCTGGACCGCGGTGGCGGCCTCGTCCGCGGTAGAAGGGCTATCGGTGGCAATCGGTGCCTCGCTTCGTCGCATGGTTCCGTCCTCCATTGGTGAGTCCGGAACCACGATACCAACGTTAAGAGCTAATTGAGGGGTCGCGGAGTTTTCACAGGCCTAAAACCTCCTGCTTAATCTTCCAGACAGAGCGTTGCCTCTTGAGGGCTCTGGCCTGGTGCATTTGCACCGTGACACCCATGACGGCGAAGAGCCAACGGTTATTGCGATGACCACGCATCCAACAGCGTTCCAGTGCGAAGATGTCTTTGACCAAACCTTGCATCGGCTCCACGGTCTGCCCGCGCCGCTTGCGAAGTCTGCGGTTTTTGGGCTGATTCAGGACGCTGATCATCTGCCGGCGTTCCGTGGTATGGTCACTGTTTTTCCGAGGTGTGGTCAACAGGGTCATCCCTCGTTGTCGTTGAAACTCAGCAAACAAATCCTTATCGGCTTTCCCATCCATCATCACCGTCTCGATCACGCCTCGCAGATGTCCCGTTTCCCACCACAGGCGTTTGGCTTCATGGGCGCTGTTGCGCATGTACTTGAAGGCACCCAGCACACAGGGGCGATGAGACACCAAGCAGAACGACCCATGCCCATACACCCATCCGTCATAATGACTTTTGCCCCACGTCGCCTCCTGGTCCACACCACGCAGGCCGTCTGGGATGATCCCTTGTGCTTTGTGTTTGGCGTGCCAGACTGGTCCTAACGCTTTGTTCATCATCTTATCGCCACTGACGACCTTACTCGAGGTACTCTGGAGGAAAGATTTGAAATACATATCCTGGAGCTGTTCCAAGCTGGTAGCCGATTTTTTTTAACCGCGCCCGCAGTTGGCTTTCGGAAATCGGCGGCACCCTCAGCTGCCGCCCCTAGAGCTCGTACCAGAACCGGCAGGGCATCCGGTGAATACCGCGGTAGGTGGGCTCTTTGCACTTGACCGCCAGGACCCCGATCAGCATGATCAACCATTCGGGATACTCGAACGTCTTCCCGCGCTGCCCATGGCGTTCGAGCGGCGGGAAGCGAGTGGCTTGCAGGAACTTGAGAAAGTACTTACGGGTCTGGCGGACCCACTTGGGGGAAATCTTGCTGGTGGAGCTGATTGCAGCCATGGAACTCTCCTTTCTACCAAGGACAGCGCCATTCTGCCACCACTCGCTCCCCTCGTAAAATGCCGCGACCCCTCAGCTAATTACCACTGTAGTACTAGTTGACGTACGGCTCAGCGCCACCCGGGACCTCGCCGCGGCGGAGGCGTTCTTTCGGTCGGCGTGGCCGGTGACCGGGGTGACGCCGGACCGCATTACCACCGATGGGCATGACGCCTACCCGCGCGCCATTCGGAACATCTTTGGAGCCCAGGTGATCCACCGGACGAATCGGTATTTGAACAACCATCTGGAGCAAGATCATAGAGGGATCAAGCAACGGTACCGCCCCACAGGCGGCCTCCGAACCTTTCGCACGGCGGCCCAGTTCTGTCGGGTGTTCGACGAGCTTCGCACCTTTCTACGGCCCCAGTCATGCCGCAGCCAGCGGGTCTCGTTCGCATAGCGACGGGCAATCCATCAGGAACGGTTCACCCAAGTGCTGGGGATCCTCGCAGCAGCATAACCCCAGGCTGAGCGACCCATGTCAGCGACCTTGCCCTTGTGGCGCGAGTTCTGACACATCCTGACCAACCGCTACAGGAATCACCGCTTTCCCGCCGAGATTATCAGCCCTGGGATCTGGCACTATTCCCGGTTCTGCCTCAGTTAGAACGTGTTTTGAAAATCATGCGGGGTTAACCTTTCGCGGCCGCTTGGGCAAAGCCTTGGAGGATGCCGCCCCATCCGCGTTCGGAATCGAAGGTCGCTTGCATGGTCTCGGCCTGGGCTCCGTAGCGTTCCAGGCGACGGTGCTCTAGCTCGACGAGTGTTGTGTCTCGACCTTTGGAGATGAACCGAACCTCGACCTCGGTACCCAGCTTGGGGTCGTACTTCCAGTCCGCGCCGATATCCCAGGACAATACGATTCGGTGAGGAGGTTCCCAGACCAACACCCGCCCCCAATCGCACTCAGCGCCATCGCTGGAGCGCTCGAACCAGCGCCCGCCCACCCGTGGCTCAATGATCGCAGTCTGTGCCGGGTTGGCACCGATATGGTGTGTTTTCAGCGGCCACCAGGTGCCGTGCTGCTCCGTGAACACCACAAAAGCATGGGCTTGTGGGGCGTTCACCAGCACCGATTTGCGGACGACTAGTTCACTTCGGTCTTTGGCTCGAGTAGTCATCTGCGTCTCTCCTTTCGTTGGGGCGAAGATCGCTCCGCCTTCGTCTTGAACTGCTCCAGCGCCGTCTGCCAAAGGGCATCCAGGTGATCGCGCAGCGCGGCTACTCCCTGAGGATCGAGCCGGTAGATGTTCCGTGTTCCCTCCTTACGCAGCATTACCAAACCCGCATCTTTCAGTACCCGCAGGTGCTGAGATACGGCTGGACGTGAGACAGGCAACTGCCGCGCAATGTCTGCCACTGAACTTGGACGAACCGACAGGACCTCGACGATCTTCCGCCGCGTTGCATCACCGAGAGCGGCCATCTGATCCGTTGCGTTCACCGTTTCCTCCATGGTAAGCCCATACTAACCGTAAGTATACACTTACCATAAACGCATGTCAAGGGCATTTTCATAGCGGAGGAACGGGTGTGCACAACTGGGTCGTGTACCTTCAGCCTGCGGATAATTCAGTTAGGGTAGCGGGCACAATCGTGCGACTTTATACGCTAAGGGCTCAATTGCTGCTCAGCGACATGTATCGTGAACCATCCTCCAGGTATCTATTCGCACCGACCTGTAGGAGATACGAGAGTTTAGCTGTGTGGTAGCTCGGCAAACGTCCAGAGGGTTGCTGATGCGAATAGCATCCTTAATAGTCTTTAACGCCCTTGCAAAATAAAGGTTTACGGCTTAGCGTATATTTTCACATCAAATTGCCCACTACCCTTACTGCAGGAGAGCATCAAAAACCTGGGGGTGACTGGTCCGTCCGGGGTAGAATGCGCCTCTCCATCGATATGTCCCAGATGGGAGGACACCCCATGAAGATCAAGGTGCAGCTTGTCCTGTATGCAGAGGATGGTCGTGAAGAGCAGGTGCAGGAGGTCGCGATGGTGGAGAAGCCGCACTAGCCATTCTACCCTGACTCGATGGCTGGCCCTCTGTTCAAGAAGCCCCATGAGTCGCATCTCGGGAGCACACCATGTCGCGTCGACTGAGACGATGGGTCGTGGTGGGGCTGTTCGCCCTCGCGGGCGTCGTCGTGCTCGCGGCCGGCTGTCTACCGTATCTGCCGCTGCTGCATGGCACGACGGCTGACGAGGTGGAGCGCCTCGCCGCGTGGCTTGAGGTCCAACCCGGGACGCGCGTCGCCGATGTGGGCGCCGGTGACGGCACGTTTGCCATCGCGCTGGCGCGCCGTGTCGGTCCCTCGGGTCAGGTGTATGCGACCGAGCTCGATGCCGCACGGCTCGTCGACATTCGACAGGCGGCGACAGACGCGCGGCTCTCGAACGTCACGGTGATCGAGGGAGCGGTCTCGAGCACGAACCTCCCCGACGCGTGCTGCGAGGCGCTCTTCAGTCGCTTCGTCTACCATCACCTGACGGACCCTGCGGCCACCAACGCCGACATCTTTCGCGCCCTCCGTCCAGGTGGCCGCCTGGTGATCATCGACTTCGAGCCGGGGGGGATCATGGATTGGATCGGTCGGCCGGAGACCGCGGATCGTCACGGCGGACATGGCACGCCCAAGGAGACGGTGCTGCAGGAGGTGACAGTCGCTGGCTTCCAGTGGATGCGCGGGCCAGAGTCGTGGCGCGGCCGGACCTACGCGGTGCTGTTCAGGCGCCCGTGACCTGGAGCGCCTGGACGCGCGAGTGAGGAGCGTGGCATGGTCACATGAGGGGTTCCAGGAGCAGGTATCGGAACATGTGCGGTGAGCTCTCACGCCATCGTTGCCAAAGATTGACGAAGCCGATACACACGGTCGCATCTGCGTGTGTTGGCGCCTACCACCGCGGATCACAGACCAGCATGTGGGGTCAGATACTGTGAAATGCATTGTTTTTCCCGGTGCACATGTGTCGGTTGAAACGAACAAAGGTACCGAAAGTTTCACAGCTCATTTGAGGGTCTGATTTATCAATGAGTTGCAAACGAGGCAATCTCGATAAAGCCAGCTCGAAAATAGAGGGTTACAAATCATGTCACTATTGATGTTATTGTGTTTATAGGACCCTATGAAACTTTCGAGCCGTTTGTTCGGTTCGACCCAATCTTGCCTGGAGTGCTGATAGTAAATTTTCCGGCGATAACGCCTGGAGACCCTAATACGTTAGGCTCCCGAAATCGAACCTGCTCGTGAGGGTGTTCCGACGGTGAAGCTTCATGGAGTGGACATGACAGCACCCAAGGCTATCGTCATTGGCGGCGGCATCGGTGGCCTGGCAGCAGCGGTGGCGCTGAGCAAGGTTGGCATGGCCGTAGCGGTCTTCGAACGCGCCCCCGCAATCCGCGAGGTCGGCGCCGGTCTGTCCCTGTGGTCTAATGCCGTCACTGCCTTGCGGCGGTTGGGACTCGAGTCACGCATCACAGAACTCGGGTCGCCTGTGGAACGGATGCAGGTCGTCACCGCCTCCGGCCAAGTGCTCAGCGACATCACGATTGAGGAACTGAGCCGGAAGGCTGGCGCTCCCTCGCTGTGCGTTCATCGGGCCGATCTGCGGCGCACGCTCGCGGAGGCCCTGGAGCTCAGCGTGATCCGGACGAATGCCACGTGCGTCGGTTTCGAACAGCACAGCGACGTTGTCACCGCACGGTTTGCGGACGGCCGGTCAGAATCGGGCGATCTACTGCTCGGGGCTGATGGGATTCAGTCGGCTATTCGAGCCCAACTGTTCGGCCCGTCGGAGCCGCGGTATGCCGGTTACACCTGTTGGCGCGGGATCGCCCATGTTCAGCATCCGGACCTACCGCCTGGTCTGTCATTGTTCGCCGTGGGCCGCGGAACCCAGGTGGGTTTGTTCCATTGCGGTCCGGGCCGAATCTACTGGTTTGTGACCCAGAACGCCCCGGCAGGCACAGCGGATCCTCCGGGTGGGCACAAACGCGCGGTTCTCACAGCTTTCACGGGATGGCATCCTATGTTCCGCGCGGTCATCGAGGCGACGGAGGAGTCGGCCATCTTGAAGAACGACATCATTGACCGGCCGCCGATCCGCATGTGGGGCGTAGGGAGACTGACCCTGCTCGGAGATGCGGCCCATCCGACCACGCCGAATCTGGGTCAAGGGGCCTGCCAGGCCTTGGAGGATGCGGTCGTGCTTGCCGACTGCTTGCGCCGGGCTGACGGTGTGATCTCCGGCTTACGTTCCTATGAAGAACACCGTCGGAGGCGAACGGCCTTCGTGACCACGCAGTCTTGGTCTTTGGGGAAGGTGTTCCAATGGCAAAATCCGATCGCGATATGGTTGCGCAACCGGAGTATCCGCACAAAGTGGGGACATCGGCAAAGTCTTAAGCTATTTGAGAAATTGGCGACCTACAAGGTGCCACAACTGCGGGGAGCCTAACACACGGCTGGAGCGGGACGCTCACTTCGTTCGCGCTCCTCAGCCGTAACGTTAGACGTTCAAATCCAGGAGGAGGGTACCGTTCCACAATTGAGAGAGCACATGATGGTAGCAAAGGATGGGCGAAGCCTGCCCCACATACCGCAGGAGGAGAGCGATATGGCTGCCTATAGCATTGGTCTACGGCGGTCGGAACCTCGGGGGACGGCTTGGTTAGACGAATATCTCCCGAAGACGGCCGCCCTGATAGCAAAACACGGTGGCAAGGTGTTGATCGGGGGCAACTCCCCGCAGGCCCTGATGGCCCTGGAAGGGGCGGCGAAGCCGCCCCTCTCCGTCGTCATCTTGGAGTTCCCTTCGCTCGAGCACGCCCAAGCCTTTCACAACGACCCAGACTACGCGCCGCTGAAACAGTTGCGCCAGGCCAACATTGACATGGAGGTCTTCGTCGTAGAGCCGGTGTGAGTACGCGCAGGCGTGGCCGCTTTGCACCGGTGCCGCGCCATGCGGTGAGATGCCCTCCAGGCATGACGTCGCTCCTACTCCACACAACCAGAGACGGAGGGTCACAGCGGATGCGAGTCCCTCGGGAGCAGTTTCAGAGCCTCAACCTTGAAGTCCATGGCATCTTGAGCGATGTCCCGCTCCACGACGTCACGGCTGTGGACCTGCCGGGGGGAGGCGCTGGGCGCACGATTTCGGACGTGCGAGCGCTCCTGGCACGCCAGAACGTGCAGGCTGCGAACCCCATCGTGCGAGGCCTATTCGCGCTACGCGCACTGCTGGGACGGCTGTTTGGCTGGGACGCTGAGAGGCACACGCCCCAGGAGACGTCGTCTATCCATCGGCTCAGCAGCGCCATCAAACGTCGTTCGGCTCTGCCCCCTGGTGCACTGGACGGCCCGTTCCGTGTATTGTACGTGCTTGAGAGAGAGTCGCTGGCCGAGGTTCGCAATGCGACGGTGCACGCCTTCCTGGCGTCCGTGCTCACAGAGACTCCCTGCGGATATCGCCTGTACTGGGCGGTCTATCGGGATCCTGGCGGCGCTGTCCTGGCAGCACATGGTGATCTTCGGTTGAGCGGCCTGTCGATTTCGGGCCGGCCCGTTCGACAAGGACGTGAGCGGGCCAACCTACGGAGAGACGGACATGCGATTCATGATCATGGTGAAGGCGAGTAAGGACTCGGAAGCCGGCAAGCTGCCGAGCCAGGAGCTGCTGGCGGCGATGGGCCAGTACAACGAGGAACTGGTCAAGGCCGGCGTCCTCCTCAGCGGCGAAGGGCTGCAGCCGAGCAGCAAGGGCGCGCGCGTGCGCTTCTCGGGCGACCGGCGCACCGTCATCGACGGCCCGTTCGCCGAGACCAAGGAGCTGATCGCCGGCTACTGGCTGTGGCAGGTGAAGTCGAAGGAGGAGGCCATCGAGTGGGTCAAGCGTTGCCCCCACCCGATGCCCGGCACCGAGGCCGAGATCGAGATCCGCCAGGTCTTCGAGACCGAGGACTTTGGCGCGGAGTTCACGCCGGAGCTGCGCGAGCAGGAAGAGCGCCTGCGCGCCCAGGCCGCCCAGCTGGCGCAGAAGCGCTGAGCCGGAGACGCCGAGGACCCGCACGCGTCCCCCGCTGGCCTCGCCGCTGCTCGCGCGGCCAGCGTGCCGGCCGTGGTGCGAGCGCTTCATCCGTGGAGTCCGGTCGCCTGATGCAATCAAGCTGGCTTGGTTTCACCGCCACTGATGTGCGGCACGATGTGCGCACCTCTGCATAAGGTCAGCTGAGCCAGCCATATCTGTCACGGAAACTTTGGCGAGGTTTGCTCCCCTACACTCGCGCCGAAGACCTTTCCGGCTGACGATCCAGCGGTGTCGTCTGGAGGACAGCACCATGCCGCGCCGCACTATCGGGCTCATCGTCATCGTCGCCCTTGCCCTCCTCGTGGTGCCGCTCCCCCCCAAGGCGCAACCGGTCGCGACCATGCGACGGATTGGGATCCTCGTCTCGGGCTTCCCCCCTGCGACGGGACTGTACCCCCCGCAGCAGGCCTTCCTGCACGAGCTCCGGACGCTAGGCTACGTCGAGGGGCAGGACCTCGCGGTGGAGTGGCGCATGGCGGAGCGGCAGCTTGATCAGCTCCCCGTGCTCGCGGCCGAGTTAGTCCGGCTGCCCGTCGACGTGATCGTAGCGTTGAGTCCACAGGCGGCTCGGGCGGCCCAGCACGCGACCACGACGCTGCCCATCGTCGTCCTCGCCGTGGGCGATGCGGTGGGAC